>JAEXCG010000103.1 GCA_023402355.1 Bacillota bacterium
GGCCAGGAGACGGCGCGTCCGCGCCGGTTGAACATGGACGGCACCCCCGCGCAGGAGCGCAGGCCGTGGCAGCCGGGCAAGGGCCGTCCGGCCGCCCGCGGGGCGCGCCCGGCCAGGGCGCAGGGCAGCGCGCAAAAGGGTTAAGAGAACCGATGGCTTCCGTGCGAGGGGGAAACCCTTCCCATGGAAGCCTTTTGTTTTGGCGCGATTTTTCGCCCTTCGCGCCTTGCGCGCATCTTTCGTCCCGCCGGAAAAATCGATTTGAAAAAAGAGGTTGAAAATCATTTTAATAGCGGTTATCCTCTGTACAGGCATCGATGCACGATTCAGACGGAGGAAAACATTTTGAATTTCTATATCAGCATGACGGAAGAGAACATGGAGCCCTTCACCGTCGTCTACATGAGACGGACGGGCGGCTACGGCGAGGAAAACGCGGCGCTGATGCGCAGGTTTAAGGACTGGGCGAGGGAAAACGGCCTGGAGGACGCGGCGATCCTCGCCGTCGCCCTGGACGACCCGCTGCGCACGCAGGACGCAAAGTGCCGCTATGACGTCTGCATGCGCTGCCCGGAGGACGGGCGGGCCGACCTTTCGCAGGTGCGTGTCCGGGCGTTTTCCGGCGGCAAATACGCGGTGTTTTTGATCCCTCATACCGCCGAGGCCGTGGGGGCGGCCTGGCGGGAATGCTTTCTCGCGCTGGCGGACGGGGGGTTTGCGCTGGACGCCGGCAGGCCGGTCGTGGAGCGCTACCCAAGGGCGCTGGTGGAGCGGCGCCTGTGCGAAATCTGCGTCCCCATCCTGTGACGAGGGCGCGCCCCGCGGCGGGGCTTCCTGCCCGCCGCGGAGCGCTCGCCCGTTTATTAAGAAAGATTTAAGGCCCGCCCGCCTTGACCTGCGCGCGGCGGCGTGTTAGAATAGAATTATCAAAGATCTTCCTTGGATCAGCGATAAAGGCAAAGCAGCCGAAAGGCTGTGACGCAAAGCTACAGGGCCTAATCCCCGGCGGTTCGCCGGCGGGGGAATGGCAGCCAGTTGCCGTTGTATGCCCGCGCGTGCGGGCTTGCAGGGCGGGTCTATTTTTTGTGGAATCGCGTCCCTGCAAGGCGGCAACCCGACTTTTATAAGGGGGTTGTTGATTATGAAACAAAAGGGTTTTCTCATCATGCTGCTCGCGCTGGCAGTCGTGATTTCTCTCTCGGCGGGTTCCCTCGCGATTTACGCGAGCGCGGCGGACGTGGCCGCCTCGCAGGAGGGGGCGCAGCGCTTCGACCTCGCGTCGCCCGTGGCGGTGGACGTGCGGCCCACGGTCGCGCCGATGCAGACCGCGAGCTACCCGTTCGAGGTGTCGGGCGCTACCCTGGGCGGCGGCTCGGACGACGCCATGGACATGACGGTGTTCTTCGGCAGCGCCGACGCGCTGGCCCGTACCCCGGGGCTTTACGCCTGCTTGGTCGAGACGACCGGCGGCGCGTACCGCGTGCTGAGGACGGTGACCTCGGGCGACCTGCTCTACGAGGAGCCCTGCGCCTTTGAGGCGGGCGACGCGCAGACCCGCACCTTCGCCATCGAGCTGAGCTGGCTGGACGACAACGAGGCCGCGACGGCGCGGCTGAACGCGTGCCAGCTCTTCGTCACCGGCGCGCCCCACACCGAAGGTTAAAGCGCCCCCGCGCTTTCCTTACTCATACAAAAGCAAAACCCCGAAACGTACAAAAGAAAAGCAGGCGCGGCCGCAAGGCCGCGCCTTTGCGTATGCCCGGCGCTCAGCGCCTCGCCCTTCGCAGCGCGAGGGTGCCCGCCGCCGCCGCGGCCGCGCAGGCCGCGACGTGGCTCACCAGCACGGCGGCGAAGATGCCGCGCAGCCCGAAGCCCAGGCGGGCGAGCAGCCAGGCGAGCGGCATGCGGATCAGGATGTAGTAGAAGGCCATCAGCAGCATGCTGCGGGAGGGCTTGCCCATGCCGCTCAGCGCGCCCAGAAAGCAGTTGGTGGCCGTGTTCAGGACGTAGCCCACGCCGACGATGGAAAAATAGGCGGAGACGACGGCCTCGACCTGCGCGCTTCGGACGAACAGGCGCGAGAGCCGCCCCGCGGACAGGACCACGCCGAGCGAGAGCAGGGCCAGCGCGAGGCAGCCACAGCGCAGCGCGCATCGTACGTAGTCCCTCGCCCGGTCGGGCCGGTTCGCGCCGGCGCACTGGCCGACGATCGCGGTGAGCACCATGTTCAGCGCCATCGCCGGGTAGAAGAGGATCGTCTCCAGCTTGCCCGCGACCCCGTACGCCGCGAGGGCCGGGATGCCGCAGCCGCTGACCAGCGCGGTCAGAAAGGCGGTGCTGACGGCCGGGATGCTCTGCTGAATCACGGAGGGCACGGCCTTTTGGATCAGCGCAGGGATGTGCGCCGGGGTAAACCGGGAGAGGCGGAGCGCGAACAGGCGCTTTCGCCTGAGGTAGAGGGCCATGGCGGCGAGGCTGACGACCTGCGAGAGCAGCGTGGCGGCGGCCGCCCCGTGAAACCCGACGGCGCGAATCAGGATCGGGTCGAGCACCGCGTTCAGGACCGTCATCGTAAGCATGGCCGCCGCCTGAAACAGCGAGTTGCCAAAGCTGCGCAGCACCGCCGCGAAGTACAGGTAGAGCGTGGAGGGCAGGTAGCCCAGCGCGTAGATCGCCAGGTAGTCCCGCGCCATGCGAAGCGTCTGCGCGGGGGTGCCCAGTGCGCGCAAGGCGAGGGGCAGGCTCAGCTCCAGCCCCGCCGTGACGAGCAGCGAGAAGGCCGCCGTCATGACGAACGACGTGGCGATCAGGCCCTCGGTTCGCGCCGTGTCCTTCGCGCCGACGGCCTGCGAGAGCAGGATGGAGACGCCGCTCGTGACGCCCATCGCGGCGGAGGTCAGCATCAGCACGATGGGCGTGGAGCCCGTCAGGGCGGCATAGGCCGTCTCCCCGAGCAGGTTGCCGATCCAAAGGCTGTCGACCAGGTTGTACATGAGGTTCAGGAACATGGCGGCGATCATCGGCAGCGCCATGCCCAGCAGGCAGCGACGGGTATCCCCGCCGATCAGGTCGATTTTTGCGGGCATTGCGGTAGACTTCCTTTCCAAATTTAGTGAATGAATATCATTCAGTTACGGGGCGAAAAAATGCCTCTGCCGTCGGGCAGAGGGCGGGCTTCAAAGCCGCAGCGCGTGGAGGAGGAAGGAACGGATGCGCCGCTGGCGCTCCTCCTCGTCGATCCCCTCCGCCAGCAGGAGCCCAAGCTGGCCGTAGACGGCGAACAGCGCGGCGGTCTGCGGGTCGTCCAGGTCGATTTCTCCCCTTTGGCGCGCCTCGCAGAGCAGCTTTGTGACGGGCGGGACCAGCTTTTCGCAGACCTTTAAGGCGAGCTGGGCGTGGAACTTCCGGTTTTCGGCGCCGTGAAAGGCGAGGTAGTACTTGCTGTCCGGCGCCTCCACGCTCGCCGGCATGCGCTCGATCAGCTCCCGCAGGGTCCGGCGGCCGTCCGCCGCGGCGTCCCGGAGCTGCCCGGCCAGCAGCCCGGCGTACTCGTCGACCGCGCAGTCGAACAGCGCCTCCTTGGAGGGGAAGTAGCGATAGCACAGCCCCTGCGCCACGCCGACGGCCTTCGCGATGTCCGCGATGGAGGTCCGCTCGTAGCCCTTTTCCCCGAACAGCCGCAGGGCCGCGTCCAGAATCTCCTGCCTGCGCACCTCGGGCTCCTTCGTGACTCGCATGCTCGCGTCCTCCTTTTCGCGCCCCTTGCGGGAAGTATAGCACGCCTTCGCGCAAATGTCAATGAATGATCTTCATTCAGTGGAGAATCTCCGTCGGAAGTGGAAGCGGGCGCCGCCCGCAGCGCGCACGCCCGAAAAAAGTGCAGGATGCGGCCGCGTGCGCGAACGCACGACGCGGACAAATCAGTTCGGAAGTGGAGGCGGGCGCCGCCCGCAGCGCACACGCCCGAAAAAAGTGCAGGATGCGGCCGCGTGCGCGAACGCGCGACGCGGACAAATCAGTTCGGAAGTGGAAGCGGGCGCCGTCCGCAGCGCACACGCCCGAAAAAAGTGCAGGATGCGGCCGCGTGCGCGAACGCGCGATGCGGACAAATCAGTTCGGAAGTGGAAGCGGGCGCCGCCCGCAGCGCACACGCCCGAAAAAAGTGCAGGATGCGGCCGCGTGCGCGAACGCGCGATGCGGACAAATCAGTTCGGAAGTGGAGGCGGGCGCCGCCCGCAGCGCACACGCCCGAAAAAAGTGCAGGATGCGGCCGCGTGCGCGAACGCGCGATGCGGACAAATCAGTTCGGAAGTGGAAGCGGGCACTGCCCGCAGCGCACACGCCCGAAAAAAGTGCAGGATGCGGCCGCGTGCGCGAACGCGCGACGCGGACAAATCAGTTCGGAAGTGGAAGCGGGCACCGCCCGCCGCCCTTTACGCCTCCCCGATCTCGCCGCAGAGGTTTTCCTGCATGATGCGGGCCGCCTGCGCGGGGTCGTCCGTCTGGCCCAGGGCCCACATCAGCTTGGTGACGGCGGCCTCGGTCGTCATGTCGCCCGCGGCCACGACCGCCTGACGGCTGAGCTGCGCGCCGACCTCGTAGCGCTCCAGGTCGGTGGAGTCGTACAGGCACTGGCTGGTGACGACCACGACGATGCCCGCGTCGTGTAGCGCCTCCAGGCGGGGCAGGAGGTTTCGGCGCAGGTAGTGAAACCCGCCGACGCCGAACGCTTCGATCACCACGCCGCGGTAGCCCAGGGCGACCAGCGCGTCCAGCAGCGCGGGGTTGGTGCCGGGGATCAGCTTGATGAGGCAGACCTGCGGGCACACGCGGTCGCACAGGCGAAAGGGCTGGTTCCGGACCGGCAGGGGGAACTGCATGCGCACGCCGCGCGCGTCCACCTCGCCCGCGTAGGGCGCGTTGACGGACTGAAAGGCGTCGAAGCCCATCGAGCGCACCTTAAAGGCGCGCGTGCCGGAGATGATCTTGTTGTTGAAGACCAGGTACACGCCCGGGTAGCCCGCGCAGGCGACGGCGAAGGCGTTGGCGAGGTTCACGCGCCCGTCGGACATCAGGTGCGTGATGGGCAGCTGCGAGCCGGTGAGCACCACGGGCTTCTTGAGCCCCTGCAGCATGAAGGAGAGGATGGCGGCGGTGTAGGCCATGGTGTCGGTGCCGTGGGTGACGACCACGCCGTCGCAGTCTTCGAGCGTGTCCGCGCAGGCCCTGGCGATGACGCGCCACTCCTCGGGCTGGATGTTGCTGCTGTCCAGGTAGAGGATGTCCTCCGCGTCGGCCTCGCAGAGCGAGGAGAGGCCCGGCAGGTAGGACAGGACGCCGGACGCCGTAAGGGACGGCGCAAGGCCGTGCTCGCCTTCGCCGGAGGCGATGGTGCCGCCGGTGGCGAGGAGCTTGATTCTTTTCATGGTGACCTCCGCTTGGGTGGATGTCCCTATTATAGCCGATTTCGCCGCCGGGCGAAAGCTCTTTTCCGGACCGCCTGAAAGGAAGGGCGCGGGGCGCTGGACAGCCCCCGCCCGGGCTGGTATAATGGAAAGACCTGTGCGCGGCCCGCGCGACGCCCCGGCCGCCCCAAATATACGAAGAGAGAAGAAGAGACGTTGAAACCTTCACAGGCAAACAAGGTTCCGGCGGGCAAAAGCCCCCTGCGCTTCCTGTGGGTCAGCCTCGCAGCCCTCCTCGCGCTTTGCGTCGGGGTTTTCGCCTGCCTCACGTCCTACATGGTGGAAAGCAGCGAGACGGCGATCCGCGAGGTCGGGACGATCTACATGTCCCAGATGAGCACGCAGCTCAAGCTGCACTTTTCCCTGCTCGTGGATTTGCGCCTTTCCCAGTTGGAGGGCGCTTTGGAGCAGGCCCTCCCCGCCGGGGGCGGGAGCGAAGCGATCGCCCAAAGGCTGCATGCGCTGGGCGAGGACCACAGCTTTTCCAGCGTGGGCCTTTACACCCCGGAGGGGGAGCTGATCCCGCTCTACGGTGAAGCGGCGGAGGTTCTGGACGAGGCGAGCTTCCGCGCCGCCCTCGCGCGGGGCGAACGCAAGGTGGCGGCCGGGCGCACGCAGTCCGGGGAATCGCTGCTGCTCCTGAGCGCGCCGGCGGCCTGCGAGCTGCCGGACGGGCGCGCCGCGTGTGCGGCGGTGGCCGCGCTGCCGATGGAGTACCTGCAAAAGGCCCTGTCGCTGGACGTCAGCGACACGCTGGTCTACTCCCACATCATCCGCAAGGACGGCACCTTCATCCTGCGAAGCGGCGGCGCCACGGAGGCTTCCTACTTCGACCGGGTGCTGGAAAAGGGCGAGATCAGCGGCCTTTCGGCGCGGGAGGCGGTCGAGTCCATGGCGGCGGCCGTCGCGCGCGGCGAGGACTTTTCGCTGCTGGTGACCCTCGAGGGCGCGCGGCGCAACGCCTACCTGACCCCGCTGCCCTATTCGGACTGGTACCTCGTCTCCGTCATGCCCTACGAGACGCTGGAAGGCCCCATCGCCAGGATGGGCGACCAGCGCACCGCCTCCACGCTCGTGGCCTGCGGGCTGATCCTCCTGTCGCTGCTGGCGATCTTTTACCAGTACTACCGCCTGTCCCGGCGGCAGATGGCGGCCCTGGAGGAAGCGCGCCGCAAGGCGGACAGCGCGAACC
>JAEXCG010000040.1 GCA_023402355.1 Bacillota bacterium
GGGTACAAATGTTCTCATTATTCTCCCCTACAGGCGATACGTCTCGGAAGAGGACAATATGAGAATATAAGCGTTTTGCAAGAAAAGCGTCCGTTCCTTTGCAGGGGAAGAGGTGTTTTTAGGGAACCTCGGCCGTGAAAGTGCACAGCTAGGGTTCCTTTTTTGTGCATTTAGGACTTAAAATCGTAGTTTTATACACAGAGTGGAGAAATTTATCGTGGATGTAGCCTAAAAGCGCTGCTAGACTGCAAGATAGAATAAAGAAAGGAGAGATACACATGAAAAAATGTATCTCGCTGCTTCTCGCGATCGTGCTTTGCCTGTCCATGACGGGCATGAGCCTCGCGGAGGACAAGGCATTTGCCGGCCATTCGCTCGTCTTTACGACCTGGGGCGACAGCGCCGAGCAGGCGGCTACGCAGGCCATCTGCGACAAGTTCACGGCGGACACGGGCTGTGAAGTGAACCTGATCTGCATCAACGAAAACTACGACACGAAGGTCACCGCCATGATCGCGGCGGGCGAGACCATCGACCTGGCGCAGATGGAGTCCGGCACCATCGGCTACAAGCTGGTCGAGGAGGGGCAGTTCGCGGCGCTGGATGGGTACGTGGAGCAGTCCGGCTACGACATGAGCGACTACGTCGGCGCGAGCTGCTACTACGACGACAACGGCAACCTGATCGCCTACAGCGGCTGCATCGAGCTGATGACGATGTTCTACAGCCGGGAGGTCTTCGACGAGGCCGGTCTGCCCTACCCGCCGAGCGACCCGGATCAGGCGTGGACCTGGGACGAGTTCGTGGACACGGCGATGAAGCTGACGCTGGACGCGAACGGCAAGACGCCCTACGAAGAGGGCTTCGACCCGGAGAACATCGTGCGCTACGGCGTGAACATGGGCTTCTGGTGGCCGATCTGGGGCTCCTTCATCCTCTCCAACGGCGGCGAATTGGTGGACGCGGAGGGCAACTTCGCGATGAACCGGCCCGCGAGCGTCGAGGCGCTGCAGCAGCTTGCCGACCTGGCGCTGGTGAAGCACTGCATGCCGACGCCGACCGCGCGCGAGGGCATGCCGGGCACGGACGTGGCCCTGCTGACCGGCGCGTACGCGATGGTCATCGACGGCCAGTGGCTGGCGCTGACGCTCGCCGACACGGGCGTGAACTTCGGCATGGCGAGCCTGCCGAAGATGGGCGATAAGACCGTCTCCGTGTGCACCAACGGCATGATGGTCATCATGGAGGACAGCAAGGAAAAGGAAGCGGCCTGGGCGCTTCTGCAGTACATTCAGGACCCGGGCAAGGAGATCACCCTCTTCAAGAACGGCAACCGCATGCCTTCCGAGCGCAAGTGGCTGACGGAGAAGGAATACCTCGACCAGTGGGCCGAGGAGGGCAACCCCGCCCGCCCCGAGGGCTATGAGGGCATCATCAAGATGCTGCTGAACAACTCCGTCGCGCCGTTCACCGGCACGATCCGAAACTTCAGCGACATGATCGACGTCGTCAACAAGGAAGTGGACGAAATCGTCTACGGCAACAAGACCGCCCAGGAGGGCATGGACTCCGCCGCGGAGCAGATCAAGACCGCGGGCATCGAGCTGGGCCTTCGCTCCGCGAAGTAATCCGGCCCAAATCCATCGGTTTGGCGGGGGCGCGAAGACGCGCTCCCGCTTTTGTCTGTTCGGAGGGCAAAATCGTAGTTTTGTACACATAGCAGAAAAATCTATCGTAGAGAGGACGCGCACGGACGCTTTACAATAAATGTAGAATTTGTGAAAGGGGTCAATCACATGAAGAAAATCGTTTCCCTCGTCCTCGCGCTGACGCTTTGCCTGTCCCTGATGGGCACGAGCCTGGCGGAGGACAAAATCTTCGCCGGCCATTCCCTGGTCTACACGAGCTGGGGCGACAGCGCCACACAGGCGGCAAAGCAGGCGATTATCGACAAGTTTACGGAAGATACGGGCTGCGAGGTCAACTACATCTGCATCAACGAAAACTACGACACGAAGATCACCGCCATGATCGCGGCGGGCGAGACCATCGACCTGGCGGAGATGGAGTCCGGCACGATCGGCTTCAAGCTGTCCGAAGAGGGCCATTATGAGCTGCTCGATCCCTACATTGAGCGCGACGGCATCGACATGGACGACTACGTTGCCGCGAGCTGCTACTACGACGACGACGGCAACCTGATCTCCTACAGCGGCTGCATCGAGCTGATGACGATGTTCTACAGCAAGGACGTCTTCGACGAGGCCGGGCTGCCCTACCCGCCGAGCGACCCGGATCAGGCGTGGACCTGGGACGAGTTCGTGGACGCGGCGATGAAGCTGACGCTGGACGCGAACGGCAAGACGCCCTACGACGAGGGCTTCGACCCCGAAAACATCGTGCGCTACGGCGTGAACATGGGCATCTGGTGGCCGATCTGGGGTTCCTTCATCCTCTCCAACGGCGGCGAATTGGTGGACGCGGAGGGCAACTTCGCGATGAACCAGCCCGCGAGCGTCGAGGCGCTGCAGAAGATCGCCGATCTGGCGCTGGTGAAGCACTGCATGCCGACGCCGACCGCGCGCGAGGGCATGCCGGGCACGGACGTGGCCCTGCTGACCGGCGCGTACGCGATGGTCGTCGACGGCCAGTGGCTGGCGCTGACGCTCGCCGACACGGGCGTGAACTTCGGCGCGGGCACCCTGCCGAAGATGGGCGATAAGGTCGTCTCGGTTTGCACCAACGGCATGTCCGTCATCATGAAGAACAGCAAGGAAAAGGACGCGGCCTGGGCGCTGCAGCAGTACCTGCAGGACCCCGGCAAGGAGATCACCCTCTTCAAGAACGGCAACCTGATGCCCTCCGGCCTCAAGTGGCTGACGGAGAAGGAATACCTCGACCAGTGGGCCGAGGAGGGCAACCCCGCCCGCCCCGAGGGCTACGAGGGCGTCATCAAGATGCTGCTGAACAACTCCGCTGCGCCGTTCACCGGCACGATCAAGAATTTCAGCGACATGATCGACATCGTCAACAAGGAAGTGGACGAGATCATCTACGGCAACAAGACCGCCCAGGAGGGCATGGACTCCGCCGCGGAGCAGATCAAGACCGCGGGCGTTGAGCTCGCCCTGCGCTCCGCAAAGTAATCCATCGTCCAAAACCGCCGCTCGGCGGGGGCGCGAAGAAGCGCCCCCGCCTGCCGGAGGTTTATGCCCATCGGCCTGTCGCAGCCGGGACAAAGTTCACGGCGGAAAGGGGTTTATCGCATGATCGCAGGGCAAAAGGCTGTCCGGCGCAGCAGCTGGCGTCGCAACGAGACGATGACCGGCTGGATGTTCGCGCTGCCCGCCATTCTCGGCTTTCTCATCCTGACGCTGATTCCGATGATCGTCTCGCTCTTTCTGAGCATGACGGACTACAGCGCGTTCAAATCCGGAATCCAGTTCATCGGCCTGGACAACTTCAAGACCATGTTCGGCAGCACGGAGCTGTATTTTTCCGATTCCCTGAAGGCTACGGCGTATTACGCGGTGCTCAACGTGCCCGCGTCGCTGCTGGTGGCGTTTTTGATCGCCCTGGCGCTCAACACGAATATCCGCGGCAGAGGCATCTTCCGCTCGATCTTTTACCTGCCCAGCATCGTGCCCGCGGTGGCGAGCTGCGTGGTGTGGATGTGGCTGCTCAACCAGCAGTACGGCCTGCTGACGACGCTCGTCAAGCAGCTCGGCATGGGCACCCCCGGCTGGCTGTGGGACAAGAAGACGGTCATCCCGACCATCGTGATGACCGGCCTTTGGAACACCGGCGGCACGATGGTCATCTTCCTGGCGGGCCTGCAGGGCATCCCGCAGGTGTACTATGAGGCGCTGAGCGTGGACGGCGGAAACGCCTGGCACAAGCTGTGGCACATCACCATCCCCATGCTGACGCCGACGATTTTCTTTAACGGCATCATGGCGGTCATCAATTCGCTGCAGGTCTTCACGCAGGGCTACATCATGACCAAGGGCGGACCGAGCAACAGCTCGCTCTTTTACGTGCTGTACCTGTACAGGCAGGCCTTTGAAAAGGCGAACATGGGCTACGCCTGCGCGCTGGCCTGGTTCCTGTTTATCATCATCATGATCCTGACGGCGATCATCATGAAGTCCCAGAACAAATGGGTCTATTACGGGGGGGACTGAACATGAGCAAGAAAAAGTTTCTGCATGTCGCGGGCTACGCGCTGCTGTACGCCCTGCTGATCGCGTTTGGCTTTGTCGCCATCCTGCCGTTTTTGTGGATGGTGCGTTCCTCCTTCATGGGCATCAAGCAGATCTTCATCATGCCGCCGGAGTGGATTCCCGATCCCTTCACGCTGCAAAACTTCGTGGACGTGTTCACCAAGACGGACATCCCGAAGTACTTTGGCAACACCGTGTTCGTGGTGTTCATGAACCTGCTGGGCGTGCTGCTCACCTCCAGCATGGCGGCCTACGCCTTCTCCCGCGTGCGCTGGAAGGGCCGCGACGCGATCTTCACGCTGCTGCTGAGCGCGATGATGCTGCCCAGCGCCGTGACGCTGATCCCGGTGTACATCGGCTGGAGCCGCATGGGCATGGTCGATACCTACGCCCCGCTGATCATCCCCGCCTTCCTGGGCGGCGGCGCGTACAACATCTTCCTGATGCGCCAGTTCTTCCTGACGATTCCGCGCGAGCTGGACGAGGCCGCGTTCGTGGACGGCGCGTCGCGCTTTCGCATCTACTGGAACATCGACATTCCGCTGGCCAAGTCCTCGATGATCGTGGTGGGCCTGTTCTGCTTCATGGGCGCGTGGAACGACTTCTTCAACCCGCTGATCTACCTGAACACCATGAGCAAGTACACCGTGGCCGTGGGCCTGCAAAGCCTCATGGGCAAGTACACGTCCAAGTGGAATCTGGTCATGACCGCGTCGGTCGTCGTGACGATGCCCTGCGTGCTCGTGTTCCTGTTCGGGCAAAAGCACATCATGGGCGGCATCGCGCTGACGGGCATCAAGGGATGAGCCATAGCAATAAAAAAGAGCCGACGGGCTCCTTTAGATTGTTGACAAACCCATCGAAGGAAAAGAAACCAAAAGCCGTCTGCAAGACTGCAATCGTATCGCCCGGCTTTGCCGGGCGGGCGAGGCTTTTTCCGTAGCAAAACGTAGTTTTGCGGAGCGAAAAAATCACCCGTAATCTCGACAAAGTGGCCTAAGCCACTTTGTCGACACGCTGAAAGAGCCGATGGGCTCTTTTTTGCTAGACGGACGGCGCTTACAGCACGCGGACGGGAACGCCCAGGCGCGAAAACACCTCTGTGCGCGGCGTGACCGGCTGGGCCGTGTCAAACTCCGGCCGGTAATCCATGCCCGCCATCTCGTACTTGGCGCCCGCCGTCTGGTGATAGGGGAGGAGCTCCACGCGGATAAGCGCTTTGGCGCCCGCCGCCAGCTCCGCCACGTTTTGAAGGTGCTCCTCGTCGTCGTTTACGCCGGGGATGAGCGGCACGCGCAGGATGTAGGGGGTGTCGCCCGCGCGCAGCCTGCGCGCGTGGCGCAGAATGGGCGCGTTGTCCACCCCGGTATAGTGGCGGTGGCGCGCGGGGTCGGTGAGCTTTACGTCCAGCATGACGAGGTCAAAGGCGCGCATCGCGGCCTCGAACACGCTGTCCGGCGCGTAGCCGGAGGTCTCGACGGCGGTATGAACGCCGCGCAGCCGGCCGAGCGTCTCCGCCACAAAGGGCCACTGCATCAGCGGTTCGCCGCCGGAAAAGGTGACCCCGCCTTCGGTCTGCGCGTACAGGTCGGCGTCGCGAAGGAGGCGCGCCGCCAGCGCCTCGCTGGTCCAGGGCTTCCCCGCGATGCGCCGCAGGCCCAGGGGACAGTGGGGGATGCACGCGCCGCACGCGGTGCACACGCCCGGATGGGGGCAGGCGGCCCTGCACGCGCCGCAGTGCGTGCAGGAGGCCGTGCTCACCATGAGCTGCGGGCGGGCGGAAAGGCCCTCCGGGTTGTGGCACCACTGGCAGCGCAGCGGGCAGCCCTTGAGAAAGACCGTGGTGCGCACGCCGGGGCCGTCGAACACGGCGAATTCCTTGATGTCGAATACGATGCCGGTTTCCATCTTGCGCTCCTTAGGCGTTCAGCTCCGCGCGGCGGATGATGTGGTCCTGATAGCACTTGTCCAGCTCCACGAAGTAACCGCTCCAGCCCCACACGCGCACGATCAGGTTGCGGTGCAGCTCCGGGTGCTTTTGGGCGTCCAGCAGGCGTTCGCGGTTGACGGTGTTGAGCTGAATCTGGTGACCGCCGCGCAGCACGAACAGGCGCACGAGCTGGGCGACTTTTTCGATTGCCTCGTCGTTTTTAAAGACCGTATCGGAAAACTCGATCGTGAGCGGCCCGCCGTTCATCGCGCGCACGAGGTCCGGCTTGGTGAACGAGCGGATGAGGGAGACGGGGCCCTCCAGGCGCACGTTGAGCGAGGGCGCATAGTTCGCGGGCAGGGGAACGCCCGCCTCGCGTCCGTCGGCCGTGGCCCCCAGGCCCGCGGCGTGCTCGATGTAGAACATGGCCGAGCCCGTGCCCGCGCGCACGCACCCGCCGCGCTCGTTTTGAAGCCCCTCCACCGCGCGGGAGAACATGTCCAGCAGGCGCACGGCGTATTTGTCCGCCGCGTCGTCGTCGTTGCCCATCTTCGGGCACGAGAACTTCAGGCGGTTTTGCAGCGCCTCGTGCCCGGAGAAGTTGGCGTCCATCGCGCCAAGCAGCTCGTCCGGGTCGAGCCCCTCCTCGAAGACGGTCTTCTGAACGGCGGCGAGCATGTCCGCCGCGGGCGCAAGCCCCGTGCCGTGCAGGCCGTAGTTGTTGTAGCGGCAGCCCAGGGAGATGTCGCGCTCGTTTTCAAGGCAGCCCTCGAAGAAGAGGGAGAGGTAGGGCGAGGGGATGACGTACAGGCCGCGCAGGCCCGAAAGCGTCCGGCGCACGTCCGCGAAGACGCGCGCTTCGACGTCCCGCAGCACTTCCTCCATGTCCGAGGCGGCGCGAAGGCCTTCCCGCAGCGCCTGATCCACGACGCCCGCGAAGGAGAGCGCGCCGATGTTGGGAATGTCCATCCCCCGCCCGGGGATGATGAATTCCCAGCAGGCGGCCATCGCGTAGTTGCGCGCGTCGGCCTCCTCATAGCCCAGGCGCAGGAGGCCGGGGATGGCTACGTCGTCGTTCTCGTACTGGGGGAAGCCCAGCCCCAGCTTCGTGAGCTGCGTGCCCAGCTCGAAGACCTTGAGGGGCGTGTCCCTGCTGACGCGCAGGTTGATCTTCGGGTCGATGAGGCGCAGCTCCGCGCTTACGCGCAGGCACATTTCGGAGAGCAGGTTGTAGCCGTCGCGGCCGTCCGGCGTCATGCCGCCCAGCACGACGCTCTGGCCGTTGTCGCCCTGCTGCATGCCGGGGTAGAGGTCGCTGTCGCGGTTGCAGGAGAGGAAGAACGCCTCCAGCAGCTCGAAGGCCTCGTCCTGCGTGAGCGCGCCGCTGTCCAGATCGCGCCGCAGATAGGGCATCAGCGTCTGGTCCAGGCGGCCGAGGGTGTTGTGGTAGTCCCCCTCGCACCACATGCAAAAGTGCAGGATGCGCAGGCTTTGCAGCGCCTCGCGGAAGGTGGCCGCCCCGCATGCGGGCACGCGCGCGAGCACGTCCGCGAGCGCCGCGTCGCCCGCGCGAAGCGCCTCCTCGCGGTAACGGCGCGTCAGGTCCAGCACGGCGTCGATGCTCTCGCGCATGGCCTCGTGGTAAGGGCTGCCGGTCAGCCGTGTGCGCAGCGCGAGCAGGCCGCTTTTGAGCACGGAATCGTAGTCCGGCGAGAGGTTGCAGACGTTCCCCTTCTCGTGGATGAAGTGGTCCTTCGTGATTTGCGACCACTCCGCGTCCGTGTAGATGCCGGGCAGCGCGGGCACGGTCCGCGTAAAGGCGATGAGCTCGCCCGGGAGCAGCACGGGCTTTTCGAGCGCGAGGGCAGTCCGCAGCCGCCGCGCGGTGCGCGCAAAGTCGGGCATGTCCGGCGCGCGGTAGGGCGCGGGGTCGACCTGTAGCTGCTGGCGGTACGCGTGGTGCCTGCGCTCCCATTGCGCGTCCTTTATCGCAAGAATTCTCTCCGTCATGCGGGGTCCTTCCTCTCGGTTTAAAATCAGGCCGCCGCGCGCGGCGCGCGGAAAGCTGATCTTATTATAGAAATTTCCGGCGGCATAGGAAAGAAAAAAACGGTCGCCCGCCGGACAAAAAATGACCTGTAGGAGGATGGCGAGATGCCGCTCTATCAACTGGACAACTCCTGCTCGCTGTGGCACGTGCAGATTGATCTCTACCGCGACTTTGCGTACGTGCCGCACCTGCACCGGGACTTTGAATTCGTGTACGTGCTCGCCGGCGAGGTGGAGGCCTCGGTGGGCGAGCGGCTAGAGCGCGCGCAGGCGGGCGATCTGGCGCTGGTTTTGCCCAATCAGGTGCACGCCTACCACACGCCCGACGCGTCGCAGGCGCTGGTGTGCGTGTTTTCGGGCGATTACGTCAGCGCCTTTCAAAGCGAGATGGAGGGGCTGGCCGGGACGAAGACGGTGTTCGGCTGTCCGGACGCGCTGGCCGGGTACGTCCGGGAGAGCTTCCTGGGCCTGAAAAGGCCGGACAAATTCACGCTCATGGCCGCGCTGTACGCGGTGTGCGCGCAGTACAGGCGCTGCGTGCCCGTCGCGCCCGCGCCGCGCCGAAGCGACGAACCGCTCAGCCGCCTCATGCGCTACGTGGAAGAGAACTACCGGGAGGACATCTCGATGAAGCGCGCGGCCCGGGCGCTCGGCTACAGCGAAAGCTACCTCTCCCGCGCCTTTCACGCGGCGGTGGGCATGAACTTTCGGCAATACGTCAACCAATACCGGGTGCAGCTCGCCTGCCGGCTGATCGAGCAGAGGCGCGGCAGCATGACGCACATCGCGATGGAGAGCGGCTTTCAAAACATCCGCAGCTTTAACCGCGCGTTTGTGCGCGCGACGGGAAGGGCCCCCTCGCGTTACGAGGGCGGCGCTCGGCCATAAAAGCGGCGGCGGGGATTTTCCCCGCCGCCGCAGCGTGTCGACAAAGTGGCATACGCCACTTTGTCGAGTTTACGGGTGATTTTTCGCTCCGCAAAACTACGTTTTGCTGCGGAAAAAGCCCCGCCCGCCCGGCAGAGCCGGGCGATACGATTACAGTCTTGCAGACGGCTTTAGGTTTGTCTGTCCTCGCTGCTTTTTTCGACAATTGAAAGCGGCGGCGGGGATTTTCCCCGCCGCCGCTGTGCGTCTTGGCCGTTTGTTTACTTGCCCGCGACGGACATCCTGCCCGCCCAGATGGAGGTGCCGCCCGCGCCGCCGCTTATAAACTTCAGGTCGTCTGCGACCGCGCGGATGTCTTTGAGCAGCCGATAGAAGTTGCCCGCGACGGTGATCTGCTCCACCGGCCGGGCGCGCTTTCCCGCGCTTACGAGGTAGCCCTTGGAGAGCAGCGAGAAGTCGCCGGAGAGCGGGTTCGCGCCCGCGTGCAGGCCGCTGATCTCGGTGATCACCAGCCCCTCGCCCATCTCCTGCATGAGCGCTTCCAGCGTCTTTTCGCCGGGTTTCAGGAAGAAGTTCGTCGGGCTCACGCGCACGGGCGCGCTGTAACCCGCCTTGGAAGCGTTGCCGGTGGAGGCGACGCCGTCCCTGCGCGCGGTGCTGCGGTTGTGCAGCAGCGTCTTGAGCACGCCGCCTTCGACCACGTTCTTGGTGTAGGCGGCCACGCCCTCCGCGTCGAACGGGCAGGATTCCGGCCCGCCGGGAAGCAGCGGATCGTCCACCAGCGTGACGCAGGGCGCGGCGATCGTCTCGCCCACGCGGCCTTCCAGCAAGGAGAGGTGGCGCTGCGTGTTCTCGGCGGAGAAGATGCCGCTGAACGTCTCCAGCAGATCGGCTACGGCCTCGCGCCTAAAGAGGACCTCGTACTCGCCGCTGGGGATGCTGCCGGCGTCCAGCATGAAGCGGGCGTCGTCCACCGCGCGGCGGGCGACGGACTGCGTATCCAGGCGGTCGATGTCCGTAGACCACTCCATCGCGTAGCCGTCGGACGTGCGCTCGCCGCGACGGGCGACGAGCTCGGCCATCGCGTAGACCGCGCCGTCCGTGTGGCGTAGGTTCAGGCCGTAGGTGTTGACGAGGCGAACCGTGCCGGACGCGAGCTGCATGACGCTGCGGTCCACTTGAATGCCCTCGCCCTCCATGGCCTTTTCCATGGACAGGGCGCGGTCGATGAGCGCCTGCGCGGGCACGCTTTCCGGGGACACGGGGGAGGCGGCGAGCGTCTCATAGCGCGGGCTGCCGGGAAAGATGTCCTGCGCGTCGTCCGAATCGATGAGCGCGGCGGTCTCCTTCACGCCCGCGACGAGCAGGTCGATGGCCGCCTCGTCCAGCGCCTCGGTGGAGGCGTACCCCATGCGCCCGCCGACGACGCCGCGAAACGACAGCCCCGCGCGCGCGGAGACGGTGTAATCCTCTATCTTTTGATCGCGCACGAAGACGCGCAGGGAGTCGCCGGAGGCGTAGTACACCTCGGCGCTCTCGATGCCCGCCGCCCCGGCGCGCTCGAACAGGGCGCTTACAAATGCGTCGAATTCCATAAGCTCCTCCTTCTTGATGCTAAGTTCTTCAGGCTCCCTTTTCACGCGAGGAAGGGATTGTCAAGGGGAGAGCCCTTGACCCGGGAATTCGGAGGCGAAGCCCCCTTCACCCCCTTTATTTGCCGCTGCCGCCGACGGTGATGCTCGAGACGCGGATCATCGGCTGGCCCACGTTCACGGGCACGCTGCCGCTGAGCGACCCGCACATGCCCTGCTCCATGCGCAGCTCGCGTCCGACGCGGTCGATTTGCATCAGCACCTCGCCGCCGCGGCCGATCAGGGAAGCGCCGCGCACGGGGTGCGCGATCTTGCCGTCCTTTACGAGGTAGCCCTCGTCCACCGCAAAGTTGAATTCGCCCGTCGCGGGGTTGACCGAGCCGCCGCCCATCCGCCGGGCGTAGAGGCCGTCGCCCATGGTGGCGATCATCTGCGCCTCGTCGTCCGTGCCCGCGGCGATGTAGGTGTTGCGCATGCGCGAGGTGGGCGCGTAGGCGTAGGACTGCCTGCGGCCGGAGCCCGTGGGCGCCATGCCCATGCGCAGGCCGTTCAGCTTGTCGATCATGTAGTTTTTCAAGATGCCGTTCTCGATGAGCACGAGGCGGCCCGTCTCCATGCCCTCGTCGTCGACGTTGGTGGAGCCCCACTCGCCGGGGATCGTGCCGTCGTCCACCGCGGTGACGCAGGGCGCGGCGATCTGCTTGCCCAGCTTTCCGCAGAATTCGGACATGCCGCGCGCCACGGCGGTCGCTTCCAGCGAATGGCCGCAGGCCTCGTGGAAGATGACGCCGCCGAACCCGCTGTCGATGACCACCGGCATGACGCCTGCCGGGCAGGCGGGCGCATGCAGCATGGTCACCGCGGTCTTGGCGGCCTCGCGGCCCACGGCCTCCGGGTCCACGCGCGCGTCGAACAGCTCAAAGCCCATCATCGCGCCCGGGGCGAGCGAGCCGCTCTGGTTTTCCGCGCCGCTGGAGGCGACGGCCGAGCAGCGCAGGCGCGTATAGACGCGCCGGTCGCTGACGCACAGCCCCTCGCTGTTGGCGATGGTGACGCGCTGGTCGCCGTCGGTGTAATCGACGAGCGCCTGCGCGATCTCGGGGGAATACGCTTTTGCGGCGGCGTAGGTTTCGCGCACCTTCTGCGCCTTGCGCGCGCTCTCGACGGAGCCCGGAAGCATGGCGATCCTGTGCAGGTTTGCGGGGATACGCTCCGTGAGCAGTACGTCCCGCCCCTGCGCGCGCGTGTCCATCACCGCGGCGGCTGCGCGCTCTGCGCAGGCGAGGAGCTCCGCGCGGCCCGTGCCCGCCGTGTAGCAGTAAATGCACTTGAGCCCGTCGAACACGCGCACGCCCGCGCCGCAGATGCGAGAGCGCGTGGCGTTTTCGATCTTGCCGCCGCGCAGGGAAATCAGGGCGTTTTCGCGGTCCTCCACAAAGACTTCCGCGAAGGTGCCGCCGCGCCGAAGCGCCGACGCGAGCACCTCCTGAAGGAATTGACGATCCATAACGTACCTCCTGTCTACGGTCTGTTCATTAGTATACCCCTTTTGGAACAGTTTTCAAGGGGAAGGGGATAGGATGCCCGGGCATGGGGAAAGATTTTGGCGAGGGAAGCGGACGCGGAGGAAACGGGCCTTTGGCGTAGAATAGATATAAGAAGGAGAGTTGAGGGGTGCGGTTTATGCGCAGGATTACGCGGGACGAGGTTTACCGGGTGCTATGCCGGTATATGGGCTCCAGGGCAGCCGGGGCGCGCATGGATCTATGTGACCAGATCGCCATCCTGCTGGGCAATTACTTTTACGACACGATCACGCTGGACGCGCTGTACGACAAGCTGGAAGAGACGGTATTCAGCCAGCTTTACGAGATGACGCAGGGTTCGATGGCCTTTGAGACGGACGACGGGCGCGTGGTGAAGGTGCGCAACGCCTCGCGCGCGGCGATGTGCGAGGAGCTGATGGCGCTGGTGCTCTCGCGCTTCCCGGTCTGCCGGGCGGCCTATTGGGATCTCAACGGCTACGCGATGCGCCATACGTCGCTGCCGGCGCTAAGGCGCCTGTACCTGGACTTCGGCGAGTACGCCACCGACATGGATCGGGAGCTCATCCGCAGGCTGATCGTGGAAAATTTCGACAAGGAACAGTACGAGACCTGGCTGGGGGACGCGGGCTGAAAACCGCGTCTTTTCTGCTTCGCGCGATATTGCGCGCCGCGGCGCGGACGCAGCGACGCGCATTTGGAGGTTCGGGAAGCGGCGGGCAATGCCCGCTTTCTTATTGCCCATTGGGGTCATTTCCGGTATAATATAAGAATGCATTTTCAGGAACACGTGATCATATAAATATAGATCGAGGAAGCATATGGGCAAGATCATCGCCATCACCAATCAAAAGGGCGGCGTGGGCAAGACGACCACGAGCATCAACCTCAGCGCGTGCATGGCCGCGCAGGGCCAGCGCGTGCTGGTCGTGGATTCCGACCCGCAGGGCAACGCCAGCAGCGGGCTGGGCGTGCGCGTGAAGGAAAAGACGAAGACGATCTACGAGGTGCTCGCGGGGGAGTGCACCGCCGAGGAGGCGCTCGCGGAGACGAAGGTCAAGCGGCTGACGCTGCTGCCCGCGGACATCCGCCTCGCGGGCGCGGAGCTGGAGCTCACGGGGGCCGAGCACCGCGAGTACGCCCTGCGCGAGGCGCTCCTTAGCGTGCGGGACCGCTTTGATTACGTCTTCATCGATTGCCCGCCCTCGCTTGGGCTCATCACGGTGAACGCCCTGTGCGCGGCGGACAGCGTGCTGGTGCCGATTCAGTGCGAGTATTACGCGCTGGAGGGCGTCACGTCGCTCATGGGCACGGTGACGCGCGTGCAGAAGACGCTCAACCGGGGGCTTGAAATCGAGGGCGTCGTGCTGACGATGCTGGATGCGCGCACGAACCTTGGGCTTCAGGTCGTGGCGCAGGTCAAAAAGCACTTCAAGGGCAAGGTGTTCAGCGCGGTCATCCCGCGCAACGTGCGCCTGGGCGAGGCGCCCAGCCACGGCCTGCCCATCCACCTGTACGACCCGCGCTCGAGCGGGGCCGAGGCGTACATGGATTTGGCGGTCGAGCTGGTACAGAGAAACAAGGGGGCAAAACGATGAAGAAGACGGGACTGGGGCGCGGGCTGGACGCGCTGCTGCCGGAGATCGAGGAAGAGGCGGTACCTGAAAACGCGGTCGTGGAGATCGACATCGGGGATATCGACCCGAACCGCGAACAGCCGCGCAAGCGCTTTGACGAGGAGGCGCTCCGTCAGCTCGCCGCGTCGATTCAGCACTCCGGCGTCATTCAGCCGATCATCGTCTATCCCAGGGACGGGCGCTACGTGATCGTCGCGGGCGAGCGGCGCTACCGCGCGTCGCGCATGGCGGGGCTTTCCACCATTCCCGCGATCGTGCGCAGCTACGACCGGGTGAAGCAGATGGAGGTCGCGCTGCTGGAAAACATCCAGCGCGAGGACCTCAACCCCATCGAGGAGGCGCAGGCCATCCGCCGCCTGATGGACGAGTGCGGGCTGACGCAGGAGGCGGTTTCCGGTCAGCTCGGCCGCAGCCGCCCCGCGGTCGCAAACCTGCTGCGCATCCTCTCTTTGCCTAAGGCCATGCAGGACAAGGTCATCACGGGCGAGCTGTCCGCGGGGCACGCGCGCGTGCTCGCGGGCGTGGAGGACGCGGCGCACCGCCAGCGGCTGTTCGAGCAGACGCTGCTGAACGGCTGGTCGGTCCGCCAGTTGGAGCAGGCGGCGCAGAAGGCGCCGGAAAAAAAGAAAAAGGAAAACGTGCTCGCGGTCGAACTGACGAAGCTGGAGGAGGACATCCGGGAGACGCTGGGCGTTCGGGCGACGATTTCGGGCACGCCGAAGAAGGGGCGCATCGTGCTGCAATACTATTCGCAGGACGAGCTGGAGACGCTGTACGAGGCGATTCAGAGGCTCTCGGGAGGGAACTGAACGACATGAAGACGGGGCTGTCAAGCGTTTGCTCGACAGCCCCAGTTGTCATTCCCCGCCCTGTATCGACGTCGGGCTGAATGAAAGCAGCCAGTTGACCGCCGCCGGGCTCCTTTTAAACTCCGTGGGCGTCATGCCGGTGATCGTCTTGAACGTCTGCACGAAGTGGTTGTAGCCCTTAAACCCCGCCTGCTGGCAGGCGTTCGCGACGGTCGCCTCGTCGAAGAGCAGCAGGTGCGCCGCGTGGTAGACGCGGATGCGGTTCAGGCAGCTGATGATGTTGTCGCCGGTCTCCTTCTTGAACAGATAGCTCAGGTGGTTGTAGCTCAGGTGACAGTGCTTCGCGACGTCGCCCAGATGGATGTCCTCGGCGTAATGGCGGCCCAGATAGTCGAGCGCGTCCCGGATGGCGGGCGAGTAACGGTCTGCGCGGCGCGAGCTATTCTGGTCGCAGAGCGCTGAAAACTGGCGGGCAAAGTAATCCTGCGCCTGCGCAAGGGCCGCGGGAACGGCCGCGCGGTCCCCGGCGGGCAGGCCCAGCGTCTGGCGCACGTGGCCGAGCAGGGAAAGCAGGTTGTTGTACAGCTCGTTTTGGCGCTCCTTGGGCGCGCTCAGGAACAGCGAGCGAAGGGTCTGGTCGATGATCGTCTTTTGCCCGTTGATGACCGCCAGGGTGAGCACGGCGCTCTCGCGCGAGGCGAGGAAGGAGCGGGGTTTGGCGGCCGGTTCGTGGTCGCGGGCGAGCAGCTGATAGACGCCGGGAATCTGCCCCGCGCCCGCGCAGAAGTGCGGGGGCGCGAAGGCGTAGCGCGCGTTGTGATACTTAAAGAGCGCCTTTTGCAGGAGGGAGGCCCGCTGCTCCGCGGCGGCGAGGCCCTTCGCGGAGTCCCTCTCGTCGGCGGGCGGCAGCAGCAGCGCGAGCTGGCCGGCGGCCGGAGCGCAGACGGCCGCCCCGGCCGCGTCGTTGAGGATGTGACGGCAGGTTTGCAGGATGCTTCGCTGCTGCGCCTCGATCAGGGGGCGTTCGCCCTGATAGGCGGCGCAGATCAGGTAGCCGCGAAGGCCTTCCTCCGCCCCGCCCAGCAGGGCGCGCTGCAGCTTCTGCTCCGGGTCGTCCTCCTGGGCGTCCATGGGCAGGCACAGGCCGTGCTGCACGAGCAGGCGGATGACGCCGTCCGGGCTGATTTCGTGCTTGAGCAGGTAGTCCGCCGCGCCCAGCTTCAGCGCTTCGCGCACGTAGGGGTAGTCGGAATAGCTGCTGAGCATGAAACAGAGGATCGACGGGTAATCCTGCCGCAGCGCGTGCAGGAGAGCGATGCCGTCCATGTCGGGCATGCATACGTCGATAAAGGCGGCGTCCGGGGGCTGCCCGGCGGTCTCCAGGTAGGCGAGCGCCTCGCGCCCGTTGTGCGCCTCGTAGGCGATGCGCAGGCCGTATCGTCCCCAGTCCGCCAGGGCGTAAAAGGCATTGAGCGACAGAAAGTCGTCGTCTACCAGCAGGATTTGTTTCATTCACAGGGCTCCTTTGAAAGATAGGGCAGGGACAACTGTACGGTCGTATACTTTCCGGGTTCCGCGAAGATATTCAGGCCGTACCGGTTTCCGAAGCGCATCTGGATTCGCTTGCGCACGTTTTGAATGCCGATGCCCGAAAAGCGGCGCTTGTCCGTGTTGCGCTCCTGCCCCAGCAGCGCTTCGATCTGTTCGCCGCTCATCCCCTGTCCGTTGTCCGTGACGGTCAGGAAGAGGATGTCGGCGTTTTTTTGCGCGTGGATGCGGATGACCCCGTCGCTGCGGAAGTCCGCGATGCCGTGAATGATCGCGTTTTCGACGATGGGCTGAAGTACCATGGGCGGCAGGCGGCATTCCATGAGCGCCTCGTCCACCTCGACGTCCAGCGAGAAGTCGTTCAGGTACTGGTACTGGCAGATCTCGCAGTAATTTCGCACGTATTCGAGCTCCTGCGAGAGGGGGATCAGCGCTTCCGTGTTGCTCAGCGCCGCGCGCAGCAGGCGGATGATCGCCCCGGTGAGCCGGTCGATGTGATCCATGCCCTGCATGGAGGCGAGGTGGCGCACGCTGTTGAGCGCGTTATAGAGGAAGTGCGGGCTGATCTGCGCGCGCAGCACCTGGATTTCCAGCTCGTGCTGCGTGCGCTCGCGCTCCTGATTCTCGCGGATGAGCGCGTCGATGTGCATGGCCATGTGCGCGAACGTGCGGCTGAGCTGGCCGAACTCGTCCTCGGACGGGATGACGGACACCTCGCCATAGGCGCGGCCCTCGACGAGGCGAATGTTGTTTTGCATGACCTGAAAGCCGCTCACCACCTTGCGGGAAAGGCCAAAGCTGAGCAGGAACCCGGCGACGAGCGCGAAAAGCGCCGCGGGCAGCAGCCAGGGGATGATTTCGGACAGCTTTTCCGAAAAACGCATCGCGGGGAAGACCATCGCGACGGTGAGGCCCGTCTGCGGCGACGTGCTCTGCGCGCAATGTAGCCCGCTGGGCATGGCGCTCTGCGCGCGCCCCGCGAGGTAGGCGTCGATCTGGCCCGCCGCGTCCGCGCCGTCCTCGTAGCGGCGAAAGACGTTGCCCTCCGCGTCCAGCAGGACGAGGCCGCTGTCCGGCATCAGCAGGCCCCGGCAGAGGCTGTCGAAGGCGCTGTTGTAAATCTGCGAGTACAGGTAGGCCGTGCTGCCGTCGCCCAGGGAGGTGGAGGAGACGTAAAAGGCGTAGCCGTCCCGCAGCAGTAGGCGGTTCAGTTCGTCCGGCTTGAGCGAATAGGGATCGAGCAGCGCGTTGAACCCGCCGTATTGCAGCGTTTCGGTCGCGCTCTTTTGCAGCAGCATGCCGCTGATGAGGTTGTACTGGCTGCGCCCGCAGAAGCGCAGCATGTTCTGCGCGTCGTGATAGCCCTGGAACCACTCGTAGGAGGGCATGCTGACGCCGCTGTCGTACAAAAAAGGATAGACGTTTTCGCTGGAGAAGAGCAGCACGTGCGTCTGGGCGATGTTGTCCACGAACGTGTCGATCTGGCTGCCGATGGTGTCCACCGCGCTTTGGCCGCTTTGCACGGACACCTGGGTCAGGTCGTTCATCGCGTTTAAGGAATACGCGCTGATGAGAAACGTGGAAATAATGAGAACCGACAGAAAGATGGAGACGAAGACGTGCGCCGAGATGTGGCGGCGCACGTCAAAAAGCGAGTACAGCTTTCGCTGCGCTTCTCCCAGAGCCCTTCGGGCGCTCATGAAAAGCCGGGACATCTTGCCGTCCCTCCGCCCTGCATTGTCAGAAATGTGGGGATTTTTTCGTGTGGGTGACATAAACGCACCTCGTTTTCGCTTGCCAGGATGAGGGGATTTTAACACAATGGCCTAAAAATCGCAAGAAATCGGCGGCGTGATGCCCAATGTCCGAAAAAAGCGATAGATAAATCGTAAATTACGTGGTGGTTTTGATGGGGCCAAAAAGTTAACATGAAGCCATCACAGGAAGCCCGGTGCGACGCGGACGGGCTTTCAAAAAACAAGGAGGCCAAGACATGAAGAAGTTTCTGTGCTGCATGGTAGCGCTGGCGATGCTGCTGACGACGCTCGCGGCCACCGCCCTGGCGGAGGAGAAGGACCTCGTGGCCCTTTCCAAAGAGGACGCGAACTTCAACGCAACCGGCTACCCGATCGTGAAGGAGCCCGTCAAGAAGACGATCATGCTCCGCAAGCCCGCCAACATCTCCGACCCCGCGGAGATGGAAACGCTCAACTACATCGCCAAGCTCATGAACGTCGAGATCGAATGGATCGTCGTGGGCGCGGACGGCTGGGAAGAGCGCGTCAACCTGATGTTCGCCTCCGGCGACCTGCCGGACATCATCATGAAGGGCGGCATCAAGAACCTGCCCCGCGTGGTGGAGGACGGCCAGCTCGTGGCGATCGACGGTCTGATGGAGGAATACTCCACGGGGCTTAAGCCCCTGCTGGAGCAGTACCCCGGCGTGGAAGCGTCGGTTCGCTCCGCCGACGGCAAGCTGTACACGATGCCCGGCGTCAACACCCTCAAGGCGAACCTGACGAGCCACCGCAACCTGTGGATCAACAAGACCTGGATGGACAACCTGGGCCTTGAAACCCCGACCACGACGGACGAGCTGCTGGACGTGCTGCGCGCGTTCCGCGATCAGGACGCGGACGGCGACGGCAACCCCGGCAACGAGATTCCTTACACGGTGGAGGACTCCGGCGCGAGCCACAACGCGCGCCCCGACATCATCGCGGGCCTGTTCGGGCTGCACAGCAACTTCGGCGCGGACAGCCTGGGCAACGAGAACATTCAGCTCGTCGACGGCAAGGTCAGCTACCTCAAGACCGACGACAACTGGAAGAAGGTCCTCGAGTACATGAACGTCATGTACAAGGAAGGCCTGCTGGACAACGAGGTCTTCACGCAGACGAGCGACATGTCCATCGGCAAGATTTCCAGCGGCAACATCGGCGTGTTCGGCCTGAGCTCCGACGACCTGTTCACCACGGTGAGCGACAACTACGTGGCGCTCGCGCCGGTCAAGAGCGACAGCGGCCTGGAGCCGGTCATCGCGCTGGGCTCCAACTCCATGGGCGCGAACACCTTCATCACCGCGGCGGACGAGTCGCCCTGGGTGTCCTTCCGCCTGCTCGACTACTTCTTCACCTACGAGGGCTCCATGACGGTCGGCTGCTTTAACGAGGACCTGATCGGCAAGACCTGCCAGAAGACGGCGGACGGCAAGTGGGACTACTCCGAGGAGATGCTCGGAGACGAGCGCGGCGTGGCGGTCGCGGTCGGCGAGGCCTGCCCCCTGCCGGGCGGCGGCTTCGGCTACTGGCGCCACGAGGACAACTCCAACTACATCTACAGCCAGAAGGTGCAGGAGAACGTGCCCGTCTGGGAGCCCTACTATCAGAAGGACGCCGTGTACGGCGCGCCGCAGTTCGACTCGGAGACGTCCGACCGGATCAACGAGATCATCTCGGACCTCGACGTCTACGTAAACGAGTGCCAGGCGAAGTTCATCACCGGCGAAATGAGCTTTGACAAGTGGGACGAATACGTGAAGACCACCGTGAAGCTCGGCGCGGATGAGCTGGTCGGCTTCTACCAGACCTACTACGACGCCCTGTAATGGTCACCGAGGGGCGGCGGGGTTTTGCCCGGCCGCCCTTCTTTTTCCCCTATGGGCAGCCGCGCGACGCGGCCGCACCGGCACAAGGGCGTAAGAAAAGGAGAGCCACTATGGTTTCACCAAAACCTAAACAAAGAAGAATCCTGGGGCAAAGGGTTTGGGCGGCAAGGGAGCTATACCTGCTTCTCCTGCTTCCGCTCATCTGGTACGTGATCTTCCGGTACATCCCGCTCTACGGCGTGCAGATCGCGTTTCGCGATTACAGGCCGGTGCGCGGCTTCTTCGGCAGCGAATGGGTCGGCCTCAAACACTTCGAGCGCTTCTTCAATTCCTTTTACTTTGAGCGCGTGGTCGGCAACACGCTGGTCATCAACTTCGTAAGCCTGCTCGTCGGCTTTCCCATCCCCATCCTGTTCGCGCTGCTGCTCAACGAGATTCAGAACGTGCGCTACAAAAAGGTGCTGCAAAACGTCACCTACATCCCGCACTTCCTCTCCGCGGTGGTGCTGGTGAGCATCTTGCAGCTCATGTTCAACCCCAACACGGGCGTCTACAACATGCTGCGCGCGCAGTTCGGCCTCGGTACCACGAACTACTTCGCCACGGAGAGCGCGTTCAAGCCGATGTACGTCCTGTCGGGCCTGTGGCAGAATATGGGCTGGGATTCCATCCTCTACATCGCGGCGCTGGCGGGCATCGATCCCGCGCTCTACGAGGCGGCGACGATCGACGGGGCGACGCGCATCCAGAAGATCCGCTACATCGCCATTCCCAGCATCATGGGCACCATCACCATCATGCTGCTGCTGCGCTGCGGGCAGATCATGAACATCGGCTACGAAAAGGTGCTGCTGATGCAAAACGACCTGAACCGCGCTTCGAGCGACGTGATCTCGACCTACGTGTACCGCGTGGGCATTCTGGAGGGCAACTATTCGTACTCGACGGCCATCAACCTGTTTAATTCGCTGTGCAACGTCGTCCTGCTCTTTTTCGCCAACCTGTTGGCTAGGCGCATGGGCGGGACCAGCCTGTGGTGAGAGGAGGCGGCAACGTGAAAAAATCCACGATCATAAAGGAGACAAAGCGCGACCGCATCTTCCTGGGCATTCTGCTCGCGGTTTCACTGGTGATCCTGGTCATCGAAATCTATCCCCTGATCTACGTGGTCAGCGCCTCGTTCAGCTCCTCCGACGCGATCTCCCTGGGCAAGGTCTACCTGCTGCCGGTGGAGCTCAATTTAAAGGGTTACGAGATGCTGATGGAGAACAAGGACATCCTGCTGGGCTTTAAGAACAGCGCGGTCTACCTGATCGTCGGCACCCTCATCAACATGTTCCTGACGACGCTGATCGCCTACCCCCTCTCGCGCAAGGAGCTGCCGGGGCGCAACATTCTGACGCTGTTCGTGGTGCTGACGATGTACGTGCAGGGCGGGCTGATTCCCACCTACCTGCTGGTGAGCGACCTCAAGATGGTCGATACCCTGTGGGGGCTCATCCTGCCCAATGCGATCGTGACGACGAACATGATCATCATGCGCACGTACTTCTCCTCGTCCATCCCGGAGACGCTGCACGAGGCCGCGGTGCTGGACGGGTGCAACTACACGCGCTACCTGCTGCGCATCGTGCTGCCGCTCTCCATGCCCATCATCGCGGTCGTCGGCCTTTACTACGCGGTGGGCCACTGGAACAACTACTTCGACGCGCTCATCTACCTGCGCTCCAGCGACAAGCAGAGCCTGCAGCTGGTGCTGCGCAACATCCTGCTCGCCAACCAGGTCAACGCGGGCGACGGCTCCTACGCCGAGAGCTCGAAGCTGGGCGTCACGATCAAATACTCCGTCATCGTCGTCAGCTGCATTCCCATGATGATCGCCTATCCGTTCGTGCAGAAGTTTTTCGTCAAGGGCGTCATGATCGGCGCGCTCAAGGGCTGACGTCCGGAAAACAGACAAATCAGGAGGAAAACCATGAACAGGGAAGAAAACTTCGACAAGGTCCTCTCGCAGCACAAGATCGACAGGGTCTCCTTCTACCGCTTCCGCGCGCGCTATCCGCGCCTGCACGGAAAGAACGCGCGGCTGAGCTATCACGGCTTCGGCGGCGAGGTGACGGTCGCCAAGGTCTATACCGACCAGGGCGCCTGCGGCTGGGGCGAGCTGAGCGAAAGCTTCGCGAACGCGAAGGAGGCGGCGCAGCGCATCGCGGGCAAGCGCCTGACCGACGTGTTCTCCGCCGGGACGGGCATCCTGGACGACAGCCTCAAGGCACTGGACATCCCGCTGCACGACCTGGCGGGCGTCATCCTCGGCATTCCGGTCAGCCGCATGATCCGCGAGAGCGCGAGCCCCAAGATTCGCGTGTACGACGGCGCGATCTACATGAACGACATCATCCCCGAGGATCGTCCGCAGGGGGTGGAGCAGGTGCTGGCCGACTGCGCGTACGACTACGCGCTGGGGCATCGCACGCTCAAGATCAAGATCGGCCGCGGCAGCATTTGGATGGAGCACGATGCCGGGCTTGCGCGCGACATCGAGGTCGTGCGCCGCATCCACGAGGCGTTCCCGGACGCGGGATTGATGGTGGACGCCAACGACGGCTACAGCGTCGAGGACGCCGTCGCCTTCCTGGAGGGGATCGGCGACGCGCCGCTCGTCTGGTTTGAGGAGCCCTTCCGCGAGGAGGAGAAGGCCAACCGCGCGCTGCGCGAGTACCTCGACGTCCATCGCCCGCGCACGCTGATCGCGGACGGCGAATCGATGACGGACATCGACCTGCTTCACGACCTCGCGGCCAAGGGGCTGCTCGACGTGTGGCAGCCGGACGTGTGCGGCTATGGGTTCACGGCCTGGCGAAAGCTGATGAAGGAGATCGAGGAAAAGGGCTACCTCGCCTCGCCGCACGCCTGGGGCAACGTGGTCAAGACGCACTACTGCGCGCACCTGGCCGCGGCATATCCCCATCACATCCCCTGCATCGAGGCGGTGCTGGGCGATTCCGAGGGCGTGGACTACGGCGGGTACGCGCTAAACAACGGCATCATGACGCTGCCGGAGCGTCCGGGCTTCGGCATGGACCTCATCTGGGCGCCGGAGGTCTAAAAAGAAACGGGGCATTCGCATCTGGAAAGGTGCGGATGCCCCGTTTCAGCGTGTCGACAAAGTGGCATAGGCCACTTTGTCGAGATTACGGGTGATTTTTTCGCTCCGCAAAACTACGTTTTGCTGCGGAAAAAGCCCCGCCCGTCCGGCAAAGCCGGACGATACGATTGCAGTCTTGCAGACGGCTTTTGGTTTGTCTGTCTCCGATGGTTTTTTCAACAATCTGAAACGGGGCATTCGCATCTGGAAAGGTGTGGATGCCTCGTTTGTATGGGCTTGTGAAGCTATCTGTGAGGATTCGGCAGCCTCGCGTCAGAGCGCGTCCTGGCCGGCGTCCAGGGGCGGTATTCTATCGGCCGCGCGCGTCTGCAGCAAACCCGCGAAGTCCCCTTCCCAGCGCTCAAGTGCGGAGAGATCGATCACGACGCTGTTGCGCGGACCGATACGGGTGGTCGTTCCATGCTGCTCGTAACAATAGTCGATCTCTTCGCCTGAGAACGAGGCGGTCATGCGAAGGCTGCGCAGCGCTTCTTCCAACTCCGCCTCGGAGCGGCCCTCGATGGGCAGAAGGACGGTCAGGTCGAGGGGAATCTGAAGACGCTCCCGCAGGCCGCTTTGAACGCCCGCCAGATCGAAATTATCGATGGCATAGCAGCTGCCGCAGTATTCAAAGGCTTCGACGAACACGCCCTCTGTCTGCGACGTAAAGGTGACGTCGTAGACGCCGAAATTACCGGGCGCTTTTGTGATCGTGCCCTGCAGGCGGTAGAGCGCGTAGCGGTCGTTCGTGAGGGGCAGATCGGCTATATCTTCAGGAAGGTTCAGCCATACAGGATAGCCGCCGTCGTCGTATTCGTCGGCCAAAAGCTGCCCCAGGGTCTCGACGGATACGGCCTGGTTCCACCAATCCGGGTAAAGGCCTTCCCGCAGGCGGAGAAAACGATTGAGCGTGAAGCGCACGCCGTCCGGCGGCACCGCCTCCGCATAGGGAACGCCCTCCAGCGGCAGAGACAGCGTTTCTTCCCGATACAGGGGCAACCCGTTGTTCAGGCGGCGACGGCAGCTCAGCGTATAGCCATACAAATCCTCCTTCCCCTCAAGGGGCAGGGCGGCCAGCAGCACCGCGCTTTCGCGGCCATTGGCAGCAACCCAATGGCGAACAAGGATTTTCGGCGGGTAGGTGTAATCGAAGTACCTCTCCGGCGCGCCCCGGCAGGCGCCGCCCGCCAAAGAAAAGTCGGTCAGTTCCTCGGCGGGGGCGTCGGCAGTGAGCCGAAGCCAGACGTTGTAAACGGGTTCACCCAGGGCGCCAAAGACTTCGTCTGCCGTCAACGAGGCGCGCCATTGGATTTCATCGACGTCATCCGGGTATTCAAGCGAGCCGGCGGAAACGGCCTCGTCGATAAAGTAACTCAAAAGCGCGCTGTCGTAATCCATTATCCCATAGGAGACTGCCGAGACGCCCGGGGCGGGTTCATAGGGCCAACGCGCCAGCGTCGATGCGAGATCGACCTTCCAGATATCTCCGGCAGGCCGGAGGACATAAGGAATTTCGAACTTCCTTCGGGTATATTCCAAATCCTGAAGCATGGAATGGAGGCGCAAAGCGATTTCTTCCGCCGTGTCCGGTTGATAGAGGTTCTCCAGTCCCACCGTCTTGTTGACGAAGTCTTCCTCCTGCGTGAGGTCGAACGCCGTCAGGGAAAGCGTGACGACAGCGCAGTCATCCATACGCTGTACGTCCTTGAGCGCGACGTCCTCGATGGAAGGGTAGACCGCATAGCGCATGTGCTCGGGGGGTGACCAAGTGGTCAGCATCTCGCCGTCGAGACAGAGCGATGCGGCCAGCGCCCAGTCGGTCTCCTTCAAGGCCTCCTGAAACCGCAGGGCGACGTTTCCGGGCGCGTCCTCGCCCCGCACGGTGCCGACAGACACAAACAGCAGGCAAAGGAAAAGGCCGATCCGCACACCCCATTTTTTCCCCATCAAAAACCCTCCCATCGTTGAAACCCGCAAACAGGAATTTCTATAAAATAGCAACGTCCCAAAGGCGAGATTTCTTCCAGTCCCTCTTTTTTCTTTATGCAAACAAAAAGACCGCTGACTGTATGCCGTCAGCGGCCTTAACGCGTCGACAAAGTGGCGTACGCCACTTTGTCGAGTTTACGGGTGATTTTTTCACTCCGCAAAACTGCGTTTTGCTGCGGAAAAAGCCCCGCCCGCCCGGCAAAGCCGGGCGATACGATTGCAGTCTTGCAGACGGCGTTTGGTTTGTCTGTCTCCGATGGGTTTTTCATTAGTCCGAGACCGCTGACTGTATGCCGTCAGCGGTCTCGAAGAAGTGCTGCTTGGGTGTCAATCTGTCGCCATGCCCGATTGCGCGCCGTTCAGAACCGCACCGTGCGCCCGGCCGTGCGGCAAAGGATGCGGCCCCGGTCGAGCACGTGCACGCCGCCGACGAAGACGTGCTCGACACCCTCAGGGGAGGCGTTGGGTTGGCCCAGGCCCACAAAGGTAGCCCGGTCCCGCAGCGTCTGCGGATTCATCACGACGATGTCGGCCGGAACGCCGGTTTCCATGCGGCCCAGGCCGCACAGACCGATGGTTTCGGCGGGCAGCAGCGTCGCGCGGGCGATCGCCTCCTCCCAGGTCAGCTCCCCGCGCTCGATCACCATCTTGCGGAAGTAACGGGGGAAGCTGCCCGCGATCTGGGGGTGCCCCTCGCCGGGGTCGTAGGCCCCCGCGTCGGTGGAGGGCATGGCCTGCGGGTGGCGCAGGATGCGGTAGATCGCCTCCTCGTCGCCGGCGAAGACGACGGCGGAATCGCCCGCGTGCTCGCTGCGCACGTGCGCGTACAGTTCCTCGTCCAGCAGCTCCCCGCGGTGCTCGCCGGTCGCCATGCGGATGTGCCAGAGCTCGATGTTGTTGGCCTCCATGATGTCGCGGTCGAAGAGCGCCGTGCCGATGCCGGTCGCCCAGTCGGTGTACATGCCGCTGTCCAGCCGGATGTCCAGACCGCTGCGGCGCGCGCAGTCCACGAGCGCGAGCGCCTCATCCTCCACGCCCACGCCGTATTGATACACGAAGTGCGAGATGAGCATGCGCGCGCCCGTCGCGCGGGCGATGGAGACGGCCTCCACCAGCGAGTAGAGGTCCGTCTGCGTGCGCATGTGTGTGTCGATGGAGACGATGCGCCCGCGAGAGGCCGCGATCTGGCAGAGCGGCAGCACCTCGTCCATGGAGCTGCCGGGCGCGTAGCCCAGGCCGAGCGAGAGGCCGCAGGCGCCCTCGTCGAACGCCTTTTCCAGCAGCGCGCACATGCGGTCGATCTGGTTCCCCGCCGCGGGCGTGCGCGTGTCGTGCAGCCCGACCGATTCGCGCAGGGTGCAGGAGTGGCCGATCATCTCCGCCTGACGAATGATGAAGCCGCGATCCTCCTGCTCCTGAAGGAAAGCGCCGATGTCGCAGGGGCTGAAGCCGCAGTTGCCGCCGATGGTGGTCGTGATGCCCTGGCGCAGCGAAAGCTCACCCGCGTAGGCGTCCCCGTCCAGATGGCCGTGCACGTCGATGAACCCCGGGCAGACGATGCAGCCCGTAGCGTTTACGACCTTTTCACCGCACAGGGGGTCGCGCGAAATGCAGGCGATGCGTCCGTCGCTGATGCCGACGTTCAGCAGATGGCTTTGAAGCGTGCGGGGATTGACGACGAGTCCACCCGTAATCACCGTATCAAACATGTTGCATCCCTCGATTGACGTAATGATGTGCGGGTGCTTTGCCGGAAGCAGGGCGCGCCTGCGCCCGGCAAAACATCCCTGAGAGACCCTTGGCTCAAACCGGAGAGGAGGGAGGCCCGAAGGCCTCCCTCTAAATCATGCGGCGATTTGGCCGTCAGAACATCAGCTTGAACTCGGTCCAGATGTCCTGGAACTTGCTCTCGTCCGCGCCCAGATCCTTTACGTACTCGGCGTCCTTCACGCGGTCGAAGATGCCGCTGAACACGGTGTTTCCCTTGTAGGCGTCGGACAGGAAGTCCTGCGCCGCCGCGTTGGGCGAGCAGTAATACTGCCACTCCGCGCAGGTCGCGGCGACCTGGCCGTCCAGCAGGTAGTTGATGAAGGCGTTGGCGTTTTCGGCGTGCGGCGCGTTCGCCGGGATGAACAGGCCGTCGATGCCAAAGCCAAGGCCTTCCTTGGGCCAGACCACCTTGAGGTCGGGGTTCGCGTCCAGCGCCAGCGCCACGAAGGGCGTGAAGGTGTAGGCTACGGCGATGTCGCCGGAGACGAGCGAATTGTGCAGGTTTTCGTACTCGAGCATGTGCACGTTGTCGCGGATCGCAAAGAGCTCTTCCTTCGCCTCGGCGAGCACCGCGTCGTCCGTCGTGTTCATGGACTGGCCCATGGAGAGCAGCACCATGCCGATGGTCACGCGCGCGTCGTCGATCAGGCCGAGGGAGTCCTTGAGGGAGGGGTCCCACAAATCCTCAAACCCGTCGATCTCGATGTCCACCATGTCCGGATTGTAGACGATGAGCGGGATGCCGCTCATGTAAGGGGCGACGTACTCGTTGTCCGGGTCGAAGTACTGCGAGGTGAACTCGGGGTTCAGGTTCTGATAGTTGGGGATCAGGTCCTTATTCAGCTTCTGCATCAGCCCTTCCTGGCGGGCGGTGTTGAGGATGTAGTCGCTGGCCAGCACCACGTCGTATTCCGTGGCTCCGTTTTCCTGCAGCTTCTTGAGCATTTCCTCGTTCGTGGAGAACGGCGCATAGTTGACCTTGATGCCCGTTTCCTGCTCAAAGGGCTTGATGACGGTCTCGTAGTCGATGTAGCCGTCCCAGGAGAAGATGTTGAGCACCTTTTCGTCCTCGGCGATCGAAGCGAAGGGGATCGTCAGCATCGACAGAGCGAGCAGCAGAGATAGCAGCTTTTTCATGGGGTACCTCCTTTAGTCCTTTATCATCAATCCCGCATTTCGGGTTGATTTTGTTCGCGTTCTCTTTTTTGACGCTGGCGCGCCTGCCAGAGCTGCGCGATGGCGACAAACAGGAACACCGCGCCCAGCATCAGCGTGCACAGGGCGTTGATTTCGGGCGTGCCACCGTTGCGAAGCCCCGTGTAGACCTTGAGCGGCAGCGTGGTCGTGGTCGCGCCCGTCACGAAGAAGGAGATGACCACGTCGTCCAGAGACATCGCCAGCGCCAGCAGCATGCCGGAGGCGACGGAGGGCGCGATCAAGGGCAGCGTGATGTCCCGAAGCACGCGCCAGGGGCCCGCCCCCAGGTCGCGCGCCGCCTCCTCGATGGCCGGGTCCATGCCGACCAGGCGGCTGCGCACGTTGATGTACACGTAGGGCACGCAGAACGTCGTGTGCGTGATGACGAGCGTGGGCATGCCCAGCGACAGGCCGATGCCGGAGAAGATGGCCAGGTACGCCATGCCCAGGATGATCTCCGGTATCATCATCGGCAGGGTGGAGAGCGTCTCCAGCACCGCCTGGCCGCGGAAGTGGTTCTTCGCCATGCCGATGGCGCCCAGCGTGCCGACGACGCCGGACAGGCACATCGACCACAGCGCCAGCACGAGGCTGTTCTTGAGCGCGTCGCCCATCAGGGTGTTGCCCAGAAGCCGGGCGTACCAGGCCGTGGTGAAGCCCTTCCAGGCGCCGATCGTGCGCCCGGAATTGAAGGAGTAGATGACGACCATCAGGATGGGCAGGTACATGACCAGCAGCACGAGCGTCAGGTAGATGGGGGAAAAGATCTTGCGCTTCTTTTTCAATTAAAACACCCCCAGATCCTTGCCGCCGGACCGCCGGTAGGAGACGAAGATCAGCGTCGTCACGGCCATCAGCAGCACCGACAGCGCCGCGCCGAAGGGCCAGTCCCGGCTCTTGAGGAGCTGGTCGCGGATGAGGTTGCCCACCAGCATGAGCGAGCCGCCCATCAGGTCGGAGACGAAGAAGAGGCCCATGGAGGGCACGAACACCAGCACGCAGCCGGCCGAGATGCCCGGCAGCGTCAGCGGCAGGGTCACCGTGAGGAAGGCGTACCAGGGCTTTGCGCCCAGGTCGCGCGCGGCCTCCACGCAGGTCCAGTCCATCTTGTCCACCGCGCTGTGGCAGGGCAGAATCATGAAGGGGATGAGGCAGTAGACCATCGCCAGCAGCACCGAGCCGTAGCTGCCCAGCATCTTGAGCGGCTTGTCGATCAGCCCCAGCGCCCGCAGGACGCCGTTGATGGGGCCGCTCGCCTGCAGCAGAATCTTCCACCCGAAGAGGCGGACCAGCGCGTTCGTCCAGAAGGGGACGATCACCAGCAGCATCAGCAGCGTGCGCCATTTCGCGCTCGCGCGCGCCATGCAGTAGCCGAAGGGATAGCCGATGAAAAGCGATATGACCGTGGTCCAAAAGGAGAGCAGCAGCGAATTGGCGAACACCCGCACGTAGGTGGGGTCGAGCAGGCGGCGGTAGTTTTCCATCGTGAAGACGGACTGCACGGTGGAATTGTCGCCGCGCGTCATGAAGGAGAGCACCAGCACGTAGCACAGCGGGATCGCCACGAAGAGCACGGCGACCATCGTCAGCGGCACGAGGAACAGCCGCGTGCCTCGCTTGCCCGCGGTCTTAGCTCCGGCCATGAGACGCACCTCCCACCACGCTCGCCTGCGCCGCGTCCCAGTACAGGTAGGCCCGCGAACCGACGGCGGGCGCATCCTCCATGCGTCCGGTGCCCGTCGCCGCGACGTCGAGCCCCGAGGGAAGCGTCACGTGCGTCACCAGCGCGCCGCCGGTGTAGCGGTTGAGGTTGACGGTGCCCGCAAGGGAGAAGCCCTCGACCGGCTTGCCGCTCGCGTGCATGCGCTCGTTGCGGATGCAGAGCGTCGCCTCTTCGCCCGGCCGGAGCTGCCCGCGCGTGAGCGAGACGCGCATCCGGCCGTCGGGACAGGCGAGCACCGCCATGCCGCCCTCGGCGGACTCGACCGTCGCCTCCAGAATCGTGCTTTGCCCGATGAACTGCGCCACGTAACGGGTGGCCGGGCGCTCGAAGATGTCCTCCGGCGTGCCGAGCTGTTCAAAACGCCCGCCCTGCATGACCGCGATGCGGTCGGACATGCCCAGCGCTTCTTCCTGGTCGTGGGTGATGTAGATGAACGTGATGCCCAGGCGCTCCTGCAGGCGCTTGAGCTCCACCTGCATCTGGCGGCGAAGCTGCAGGTCCAGGGCGCCCAGCGGCTCGTCCAGCAGCAGCAGCGCCGGGTTGCAGCAAAGCGCGCGCGCGATGGCGATGCGCTGGCGCTGGCCGCCGGAGAGCTGCGCGGGCATGCGCCTAGCGAAGCCCTCCATCTGCACCAGGCTCAGCATCTGCCGGACGCGCTCCTGCGTTTCGGCCTTGGAGACGCCGCGCACCTTGAGGCCGTAGGCGACGTTCTTTTCCACGTTCATGTGCGGAAAGAGCGCGTAGTTTTGAAAGACGGTGTTGACGCTGCGCTGCTCCGGGGCGAGCGCCGTGACGTCCTGACCGTTTAAGATGACGGCGCCCGAATCCGGCGTTTCAAGGCCCGCGATGATGCGCAGCGTCGTCGTCTTTCCGCAGCCGGAAGAGCCCAGCAAAGTGACGAATTCGCCCTTGTAGACGTCAAGGTCGATGCCCGCGAGCACGTCGCCCTCACCGAACGATTTTTCGATCCCCTTCAGGGACAGGATGACTTCCTCCATATCGGCTCCTTCGCGGGGGAGAACCACCGTCCCGCCCGCCTTTTGCAATTTCGAGTAAAATCGTATGCTTTGATAAACGCGTTTAGTATAATCCATCTCAGGGTTTGCTGTCAACACAAAGTTTTGCGGGATTGTTTGCGGCGTTTAGCTGTAATAAACTTTTTGCAAAACCGCGGGGCCCGTTCAAAAAACCGGCCTGAAAGGGCAGGACTCTGCATAGGATGGGCGAGAGGCGGGCCGCCCGGCGGGCGGGGAACGGAGGGGTTTTATGCGAAAAGGGATCATTTGCGCGCTTTCGCTGGCCATCACGGCGCTCCTGGCGCTGGGGGCGCAACGGCTGCTCACGGTGCCCTCCGCGCCGCCATTGTACGAGGGGACGCCCCGGCGCGTGCTCAGGGTCTGGCTGATCGAGGGCTGGACGGGCTCGGACGCCTGGGTGCTCAAGCAGGCGTCCCTGTTTGAAAAGGAAAACCCGGGGGTGAGCGTGCGGGTGCGGCGGGCGCAGCCGGAGGAGCTGACGGCGGCGGAGGCGGTGCTGCCGGACCTTCTGCTCTACGAGCCCGGCGCGCTTTCCAACCCCGAGGAGCTGCTCACGCCCGTCGCGGGCGAGACGGGGGTTCGCCCGCAGATCGAGGCGGCCGGGCGCAGCCGGGACGTGCTCTACGGCGTGCCCGTGTGCATGGGCGGCTACTGCGTGCTGACAAACGCGGCCTACGCCGACGGTTCGTGGACGCAAGAGGCGATTGCGGGCGCCATGCGCAAGGCGGAGGGCAAGAAGCAGCGCGCGGTCAGCGCGCTGCAGATTCCGGCGGACGGCGCGCGCTGCTTTTCGGCGGGGGCGCTCTGCATGGGCGAAGCCAGCCAGGGGCTGCTCTCCAGGCTTCCGGAGGGGGCGCTGCCGCAGGACGCGCTGGCCGCAACCGCGCAGAAGGCCTATCAGGACTTCGCGCAGGGGCGCGCCGCGATGGTCGTCTGCACGCAGCGCGAGGTGCGTAAATTTGCCGCCCTGCGCGAGGCGGGCAAGGGATTTGAGTTTTCCGTCACCGCGCCGGAGCGGCCCTACACGGACATGCTGCTCCTGGGCAGCGTATTGAAGGGCGCGCCGCAGGGCGAGCTGGCGGTATCGTTCCTCTCGGGTTTATTATTGGAAGAAAACCAGAAGCTGCTGGGCGGGTACGGCCTCTTCCCGGTGCGCGAGGGTCTGAACCCCTTTTCGCAGCGGGACACGCCGCTGCTGCTCCGGGTCTTCGAGCCCCTGCTTTCGGAAGAGCTGCTCTGCGCCAACGCGTTTTCCTGGCAGGCGCAGGGCCCCGCGCTTTCGCAGGCCGCCCAGTTGGGCCTTCGCACAGGAGGCGCGCAGATCGACGCGGTCGGGTTTTACTGAAATACGTGGAAAATGTCCTTTGCGGGCTTGTAACCGCCGCGCCGACAGGATACAATAAGAACATCAAGCTTTGAGGAGACGGCGGATGAACGGCATTTACGAGGCGCTTGCGCCCCTTATACCAAAGCAGCGGCTGATTCCCGATGCGCCCATGCGCGATTACACGACGTTTTGCGTGGGCGGCCCGGCGGATTTGCTGGTGGACGCGGCCTCTTCGCAGGAGATTCGCGCGGTGCTCGCGGCCTGCAGGGCGCAGGGCGAGCGCCTGACCGTCATCGGCAACGGCTCCAACCTACTGGTGCGCGACGGCGGCATCCGCGGCGTGGTGCTGCGCATCGCGGACAGCATGGCCGCAATCCGGGTGGAGGGCACGCGGATGACCCTCGAGGCGGGCGCGACGCTCTCCGCCCTGTCGCAGGCGGCGGCGCGCGCGGGCCTTTCGGGCGCGGTGTTCTGCTGCGGCATTCCGGGCACGCTGGGCGGCGCGGCGGTGATGAACGCGGGCGCGTACGGCGGCGAGATGGCGCAGATCGTCTCATGCGTGAGCGCGCGGGACGCGGCGGGGAACGACGTGCGCCTGTGCGGTGAACAGCTCGAATACGGCTACCGCAAAAGCGCGCTCATGGAGCGCGGGCTGATCGTGACGGAGGTGACGGTCGAGCTCGCCCCGGGCGAGCGCGAGGCGCTCTTTTCGCAGATGACGGAGCTCAACCGCCGAAGGCGCGAAAAGCAGCCGCTGACCGTGCCCAGCGCGGGCTCCACCTTCAAACGGCCGAAAAACGGCTACGCCTCGCAGATGATCGACGAGGCGGGCCTTCGCGGCGCGCGCGTCGGCGGCGCGCAGGTTTCCGAAAAACACACGGGCTTTGTGGTCAACGCGGACGGGGCCACGGCGAAGGACATCCTTGCGCTGATGGCGCACGTGCAGGATACGGTGGAAGCGCGCTTCGGCGTGCGTCTGGAGCCGGAGGTCCGGATTTTAGGCGAGGAGTAAGCTACAAATGAGATATATGATCGTGACGGGGCTTTCGGGCGCGGGCAAGACGGGCATGCTGCGCCATCTGGAGGACAGCGGCTTTCTTTGCGTGGACAACCTGCCGCCGATGATGATTCCCAAGTTCCTGGAGCTGTGCACGGCGTCCTCCACGCAGGTGAAGGCCGTCGCCATGGCGGTGGACATTCGCGGCGGCGCGTTCTTCGACGCGCGCGCGGTCTGCCGCATCGTCGAGGAGGCGCAGGAGGCGGGCTATCCCGTGGAGACGCTCTTTCTGGAGGCGACGGACGACTCGCTCATCACGCGCTATAAGGAGACGCGCCGCGACCACCCGCTGGCCGGGCCGGACGTGTCGCTGACCGAGGCGATCATGCGCGAGCGCGAGCTTCTGCAGCCCCTGCGCGAGGTCGCGACCTACGTGCTGGACACCTCCGGCCTGCGCCCGCGGCAGGCGGCGGCGCGCGCGGACAAGATGATCTTCGAGGCCGGCACCGACGGGCCGCGGATGCTGATCGAAATTCTCTCCTTCGGCTTTAAGCGCGGCATTCCGCGCGAGAGCGACCTGGTGTGGGACGTGCGCTTTTTGCCCAATCCGTTTTACATCCCGGACATCTGCATGTACACGGGGCTGGAGGCGCCGGTGCGCGATTTCGTGCTGCAAAGCCCCGTGACGCAGGAGTTCCTGACGCGCGTGGAGGGGCTGCTCGACTACCTGCTGCCCCATTACCGCGAGGAGGGCAAGCACCGGCTGATGATCGCCATCGGCTGCACGGGCGGCGCGCACCGCTCCGTCGCCATCGCGGAGGCGCTGGGCGCTTACCTGCGCGGGCAGGGGCTCGCGGTGGACGTAAACCACCGCGACATCGAGCTGGAAAAGCTGCTCTGGCAGACGAAGTAACCGGCTGCGCCGGGGCGCGGAAGCACTTTGGAGGCACTATGTCATTTTCTTCAAATACAAAGGACGAGCTGGCCCGCATCGAGCCGGAGAGCGTCTGCTGCATGCTTGCGGAGCTGGCGGCCATCGTCTCCATCAGCGGCACCATCGGGCTCATGAGCGCGGGGCGCATGCGCCTCACGGTGGAAAGCGAAAACGCGGCGACCGCCCGGCGCGTCTACACGCTCTTCAAGCGCCTGTTCGACGTGCAGCCGGAGCTCACCACGCTGCGCCATACGCGCCTTGGCGGGCGCAACACCTATCGGCTGACGTTGCACGGAGACGAGGCGGCTTTCGCGCTGGAGGGCTGCGGCATTCTGCGGCGCAGCGAGCAGGGGCACATCGGCATCCGGCGCACGATTCCCAAGGACATCGTCAGCCGCAAGTGCTGCCGCCGAGCTTTCGTACGCGGCGCGTTCCTCGCGGGCGGCTCCATCGCCAATCCCGAGCGGGAGTATCATCTGGAGTTCGTGGTTTCGGACGAGAACTTCGCCGCCTCGCTCATGAAATTCATCGGCAAGTACGATCTGAACGTGAAAGTCGTTCACCGAAAAGGATCGTATGTGATATACTTAAAAGAAGGGGAGCAGATCGTGACGCTGCTGTCCCTCATGGGGGCGCACGCCGCGCTGTGCGAGCTGGAAAACATCCGCATCCAGAAGGACATCCGCAACAACGTCAACCGCATGGTCAACTGCGACAGCGCCAACCTGCAAAAGACGCTGGACGCCTCGACCCGGCAGGTGGAAGCCATCGAGTATATCCGCGACCATTACGGCCTGGAAAACCTGCCGCCGCTGCTGTGCGACGTGGCGAAGCTGCGGCTCGATTACCGCGAGGTATCGCTTCAGGAGCTGGGCGAAATGTTAGATCCGCCCGTGGGCAAGTCGGGCGTGAACCATCGCCTGCGCAGGCTCTACGACTTTGCGCAGGAATTACGGCAAGAGAGCGAAGGAGGAACCCCAACATGATCCGTAAAGAAGTGAGCATTCAAAACGCCGAGGGCCTCCAGTCCAAGCCCGCCGCGCTGCTGGTGCAGACGGCGTGCCGCTACACCTCGCGCATTCTCATCGAACAGGGCCCCAAGACCATCAACGCCAAGTCTATGATGGGCGTGCTCTCCCTGGGCGTGGGCCCCGGCGACGTCATCGTGCTGCGCGTCGACGGCGAGGACGAAAACAGCGCGATGGAGGCGATGGCGTCCCTGATCGCTTCCGGGTTCAAGGCCCAGTGAAGGGACTGCTGCGTCCGCGGCTGCCCGGGCAGCCGCAGGTGATGGAAGAGCTGGACGCGCAGACGCTCGACCTGCTGGCCGATGGGGAGGACGTTCAGGGCGTCCGCTTCGTGGGCGTGACGTTTGAGGGACTGACGGGGACGCGGGCGGAGTTTCGCGCCTGCGTCTTCGAGCGCTGCACGTTCCTTGCCTGCGAGGGCGTGCGCTTTAGCTTCATGGACGCGGCGTTCCTCCGCTGCGAGCTTTCGGGCGCGGACTTTTCGGGCGGCGCGTTTCAGCGCGTGCGCTTTGAGGACTGCCGCTGCCTGGGCGTGAGGCTGCAGGAAAGCCTTCTCATGCACGCGACGCTTTGCCGCTGCCAGATGCAGTACGCAAACCTCGCGCTCGCCAGGCTCAAGTTCGCCTCCTTCGAGGACTGCAAGCTGCCGCAGGCCTGCCTTGCGGAGGCGGAGCTGAAAAACGCGCAGTTCGTGCGCTGCGAGCTTGCCGAGGCGGAGTTCGTCGGCACGAAGCTCAAGGGCATGGACCTGCGAACGAACGACCTCGCCGGCATCGTGCTGGGCGGGCGGGGCGAGCTGATGGGGGCGACGGTGTCGCCGCTGCAGGCGTGCGACCTGGCGCGGCTGCTGGGCGTGACGATCCGGCTGGAAGACGAGCCGGTTTAGGCCGGGAGCTTGAAGGGCATTCAGCTCCCGGCTTTTTCGTGATTTCGGCGCGAAACGGCGTCTTACGCCTCCCCGCCGGATTGATTTTTTGCGTTTAGCTCCGCCCGCCGGACGATCGCTTCGTCGAAGCCGAGCTGGCGCATGAGCGCGATCGCGGTATGCCCCGTCGCGGGTCCCGGAAGGAGACGGTAGGGGAACGTCACGCGCCCCGCCTCGACGCGCTCCTCGAAGTGCCGGTTGTCAAAGCCCGGCATCCGGGTGAGCTCCATGTCGTGCGTCGCCGCCATCACCAGCCTTTGTCCGCCGCTCAGGGCCTGTAGAACGGCCGCGGAGGCGGCGATGCGCTCGGCCGTGTTGGTGCCGCGCAGGATCTCGTCGAGGAAGCAGAAGACGACGCCCTCCCTCGCCCCAAGCAGGCGCTGAAGGCTTTTTAGCTCCGCGACGAAGGAGCTCTCGCCCCGGGTCAGGCTGTCCCGTGCGGACATCGAGGTCATGACGCGGCCGCGGCACAGGGAAAATGCGCGCGCGAAGCAGGTGAACGCCGTCTGCGCGAGAATCGCGTTCACGGCCACGGCCTTGGCGAACGTCGACTTGCCGGAGGCGTTCGAGCCGGTGACGATCACGCCCCCGCGCCAGACCACCCTGTTGGGCACCGCGTTTGAAACGAGGGGATGCACGAGCTCCTGCGCCGAGACCTTTAGCGAATCGTGAAAGACGGGCTCGCACCACGTCGGGCTCGTCTCACGCAGCGCCGCCAGCGCGGCGCACGCGTCCAGCTCGCCGATCAGGGCGTAGAGGCGGCGCAGTTCGGCCGCGTGCTTCTCCATTTGGCGCACGATTGCGCACAGGCAGATCATGTCGGATAGAAACAGGATTTTGACGTAATCCGTCAGAAAGTCGATGGCGCCGGGCGCCTCCATGGCGAGCACGGGGCAGAGACGGCGCAGCCCCTTTAGCGGCGCCGCGAGCGCGGCGATCTCGTCCACCTCCGCCTCAAATCCATCCGGCCGGGACTTTGTAAGCCGCCGGGCGCATTCGAGCAGGGAGGCCACGTGGCGCACCGCGCAGACCTCCGACTTCCAGCGCAGCTCCGTGCGGTAATAGACCACGAGGTTGAGCGCGAAGGAGGCCGCGAGGCCGAAAAAGAGGGGCGTATAGAGGAGCCCCGTAAGCACCCACGCGATCGGCAGCAGGCCCAGCAGCAGGTAAAGGCCCGCGTGCGGCGGCATGCCGAAGCCCGAGCCAAACAGGTAACGGATCGCCCCGTGAAAACGGCGCGTCCCCACGGACGAAAGCGCGCGCTGCACGTCCAGACGCGCCTGCTCGTCCGACTGAAGGCGCGCGATCCGGCGGGCACGGCGCGAAAGCGCGTCCTCCGGCAGGCCGGTTTCGCGAAGCATCGCGTAAAGGACCTCGCTGCCCACGGCGCTCTGCGTGGAGTCGATGCGCCGGAACACCTCGTCCATGTCCAGGTCGGCCCAGGTCACGTCGTCCACGAAGTCCCGCGCGGGCAGGGTCCTTGCACGCGCGCGAAAGTACCCGGCGGCGTCCGTGAGCAGGTCGTCCTCCAGGCGCTTGAGCGCGGAGGGATTTCCCCATCGCTGCCGGAGCGCCGCTGTAAGCCGCCTTTTTCGGGCGCGCGGGAGCAGCAGCAGCGCGGCGCACGACGCGGCTAGTACAGCCATAAGAATCGGTGCGATGTGAATCCCCTCCTTGCTGCGCGGGCGGACGGAAACCCGGCCTTTGCGCTCAGTATAGCACGGGCGCGGGGGCTTTGCCAGCGCCCTTTTGCGGGGGAAAAGCGCGCAACCCCTTGCAATTTTTCCTGCATGCGGGTATAATAAGCCCACATACCGGCGACGACGGAGAAAGACGAAGTCATGCGGCAAAAAGAGAGCGCGGCCCATCGGCTGAAAGGCGGCGCGTGCGGGCGGCTTCGTCTCCGGCCTCCATCATGCCCCGGCGCCAAGAACGCCGGCGTCCTCCCCGCGTTAGGGGGATCGAGCGGGCGCGCATGCGCCAAGCCGGGTGGTACCGCGAAGAAAACCTTCCTTCGTCCCTGCATGGGGCGAAGGTTTTTTGATTATCGAGGACTTTTAGGAGGAAGATAGAGATGGCGAAGAAGAACGATCAGGAGTTTGTAAAGCACATCACCCCCCGCAGCGAGAACTTCTCGCAGTGGTACACCGACGTGGTGCTGCAGGCCGACCTCATGGATTACACGCCCGTGCGCGGCTGCATGGCGATCAAGCCCTACGGCTACGGCATCTGGGAGCTCATTCAGAAGGAGCTGGACGCGCGCTTTAAGGCCACGGGCCACGAGAACGTCTCCATGCCCATGCTGATCCCCGAGAGCCTGCTGCTCAAGGAGGCCGACCACGTGGAGGGCTTCGCGCCCGAGGTCGCCTGGGTCACCCAGGGCGGCACCGAGCCTTTGCAGGAGCGCATGGCCGTGCGCCCCACGAGCGAGACGATCTTCTGCACGATGTACTCCAAGTGGGTGCAGTCCTGGCGGGACCTGCCCCTCAAGTACAACCAGTGGTGTTCGGTCATGCGCTGGGAGAAGACGACGCGCCCCTTCCTGCGCACCGCGGAGTTCCTCTGGCAGGAGGGCCACACCGTGCACGCCACGGCCGAGGAGGCGCAGGAGGAGACGATGCAGATGCTGCGCGTCTACCACGAGTTCTGCGAAAACGTGCTGGCCGTGCCCGTCTACTCCGGCCAGAAGAGCGAGAAGGAAAAGTTCGCGGGCGCGCGCGCGACCTACAGCGTGGAGGCCATGATGCAGGACGGCAAGGCGCTGCAGAGCGGCACCAGCCACAACTTCGGCACGAACTTCGCGGAGCCGTTCGACATCACGTACCTGTCCAAGGACGGCAAGCTGGAATACTGCCACGAGACGAGCTGGGGCGTGTCCACCCGCCTGATCGGCGCGATTATCATGACGCACGGCGACGAGCGCGGCCTCAAGCTGCCCCCCCGGGTCGCCCCCATCCAGGTCGTCATCCTGCCCATCGCGGCGCACAAGGGCGGCGTCATGGAGAAGTGCCGGGAGATTCAGGAGGAGCTCGCATCGGCGGGCATCCGCGTGAAGCTGGACGACCGCGACAACGTCTCCGCGGGCTGGAAGTTCAACGAGTGGGAGCTCAAGGGCGTGCCCGTCCGTCTGGAGGTCGGCCCCCGCGACATCGAGGCGGGCCAGGTGCTCTCCGTGCGGCGCGATACGTTCGAGAAGAAGCCCCTCGCCTTAAGCGGCCTTGCGGAGGAGGTAAAGGCGCTGCTGGAGGACGTGCACCGGAACATGTTCGAGATCGCCCGCGCCTTCCGCGACGAGCACACCCAGGTCGTGCACGACATGGAGGAGCTGACCGCGCAGGTGAACGGCGGCTACGCCAAGGCCATGTGGTGCGGCGAGCAGGCCTGCGAGGACAAGATCAGGGAGCTCACCGGCGCGACGAGCCGCAACATGCCCTTTGACCAGACGCCCGTGGGCGATACCTGCGTTTGCTGCGGCAAGAAGGCCGAAAAGGTCATGTACTTCGCAAAGGCGTACTAAGCTTCAATAAAAAGGGCCGCAGCCTGCGATTTTTTATGAATCGTTTGCTGCGGCCCTTTTTTGCGCCGGTTCGGGGAATCAGCCTTTGACGGCGCCGATCATGACGCCCTTCGTAAAGTACTTTTGAATGAAGGGGTACACGACGATGATCGGCAGGATGGACACGATGATGGATGCATACTTGAACTGCTCCGTGGCCACGGTGCGGCTGATGCCGATCTGCACGCCCCCCATGACGTCCTGCTTGAGCTGCACCAGAATCTTGTACAGATAGATTTGCAGCGGCTGCAGCTTGACGTCGTTGAGGAGCACCAGCGGCCAGAAGTAGCTGTTCCAGTGGCCGACGGCGTAGAACAGCGTCAGCACGGACAGGATGGGGCCGGACAGCGGAAGCACGATGCTCCCCAGAATTTGCAGGTCGTTCGCGCCGTCGATGCGGGCGCTTTCGATCAGGCTTTCCGGGATTTGCTCGTAAAAGCTGCGCGCGATGATGATGTTCCAGGCGCTGGCGGCAAAGGGCAGCAGTACCGCCCAACGCGTGTTGTACAGCCCGAGGTTTGAGATGACAAGGAAAAACGGGATCATGCCGCCGCTGAAGAACATGGTGAACGTGATCATCAGCGACAGCGATTTTCGCAGCACGAAATATTGACGCGACAGCGCATAGGAGATCAAAACGGTGACGAACAGGTTGATCAGCGTGCCGACCACCGTGTAGAAAATCGTGTTGCCGTAGGCGGGCCATAGATTCTTGTTTGCGGCTACCAGCTTAAAACCGTCCAGGCCCAATCCCTTGGGAAAGAAGAATACGTCGCGCTTGAGAACATGTTCAGGCGCGCTGAAGGCCATGGAGATGACATAAAGGAAGGGGTACAGCGCTACAAGACCTAAAAGGGTCAATACCAGAGCCAGTACGACCTTGGCTGCCCGCTCGGCGGGCGTCATCCGCTTAAAACTTTGCGGCATCGTGTTTTCCTCCTTTACCAGATGCTGGAGCCCGTAATGCGCCGCGACAGCGTGTTGGCAATGACGAGCACGATGATGTTGATAAACGAGTTGAACAGGCCTACCGCAGCGGAATAGCTGTAGCGCATAGACTGCAGACCCATTCTGTACACGTAGGTAGAGATGACGTCCGCCGTTTCATAGGTGCTGCTGTTATAAAGCAGGATGATTTTTTCAAATCCTACGCTCATGATGTTGCCCAGGCTCATGATGAGCAGCAGCACGATGGTGGGCTGTATGGCGGGCAGCGTCACGTGCAATAGCTGCTTCCACCGGCCGGCGCCATCTATCCGTGCGGCTTCATAAAGCTGTTGATCGACGCCGGACAGGGCGGCGAGGTAGATGATGGAGTTCCAGCCGAACTCCTGCCAGATGCCGGAGGCGACATAGATCGTGCGAAAGTACTGCGGCATGGATAAAAAGTTGATCGGCTTTCCGCCGCAGGCCCGGATGATCGTGTTGATGAGGCCGCTGCGCGGAGACAGGAAGTCGATGATCATCCCGCAGATGACGACCAGCGATACGAAGTGCGGCAGGTAACTGACGGTCTGAATGCCGCGCTTGAAGGGGCCCTCGCGGAATTCATTGAGCATTAGCGCGAAGACGATCGGCAGCGGGAACCCCCACAGCAGGCTGTAGAGGCTGATGAACAGGGTGTTTTTCAGCAGACGCGAAAAATAGTAGCCGTTAAAGAATTCCCGGAAGTTTTCCAGCCCGACCCACGGGCTGCCCATGATGGTCTGGCCGGGCATAAAGTTCTTAAAAGCGATGACCACGCCGTACATGGGATAGTAGGAAAAGATCAGGAAGTACAGGGTGGCCGGCAGCGCCATCAGCAATAAATACTTATCGCGAAGCATGTGGCGCCAGAAATTCTGGCGCCACAGCTTGGCATTGCTTTTTTGCATGCCCATGGTCATTTTGTTCACCTCATGCCGGAGCGGTTAAACTGAGCCTGCTTTACCGTCCTCAGTTCGTCCACGCCGATGCTCTTTAAGGTTTCAACGTACGTGGTGTCAAACTCGTCCAGGGACATCGCGCCCGTGATGAACTTCGCGATGCTCTCGTTGGCGAAAGTGCGCAGATCGGGCTGAATGCGGTCGATGATCGCCTGCTCGTCGTTCGTGGACATCATGTCCGGGAACGGCTCGACGCGGTACTGCATCGTCTCCTGGCCGAACGGAACGGCGGGGGAACCTTCGTTCAGCGCGATATATACTTCCGCGGGCGTGCGGACCAGAACGGTGTTTGCGATGCCCAGGCTGCGCAGCGCGTTGTAGGGGTCCAGCCCCTCCGGATTGTTGGTCACGAAGTCGAGGAAGTACTTGTTGCCGTCGGCGTCGATATCATAGGTCTTGCCCTGGATGCCCCATTCGGTGAAGGTCACGCCCTCGTCGCTTCCCCAGATGAAGTCGAGCCACTTGATGGCGAGCACAGGGTCTTCGCAGTCGCGGGTAATGCCGTAATGGCTCCAGGTCGCGGGACGCTTGGTCAGCAGCTTGTCGCCCATCATCGGCGGCACGACCAGGCTGTGGTTGCCCTCTACGCCGCTGGTGGCCAGCAGGCCGTCATACATCGGCACGCGCTCGGACAGCGTAGAGAACGCGCCGACCGTGTTGGTGGATACGCGGGACCAGAAGTTGGCCTCTTCCCCGGTGATCTCCATGTCGATCAGCCCTTCGTCGTACCACTTGTGCATTTCGGTCAGGAAGTCGCGGAACTGCTCGCTTCCATAGACATAGAAGACTTCGCCGTTTTCGTCGTACCACCATTCGCTGCCGCCGACGGGCAGGCCGAAGGCGCCCATGAAGGCGTAGACCGAATCGCCGTAGTTGGCGCCATAGCCGCTGAACGGCACGGTGGGCACGCCCATGCCGGTCGGATCGTAGTCGCGGAATTGGGTCAGCACGTCGTGCCAGTCGTCCAGCGTCGCGGGCGTCTGCAGGCCCAGCGCGTCCAGCCAGTCCTGACGGATGAACAGCGCGTTCTGTACGACCATGTCGTTGACGTACATGACGGTATCGGCGATGGAGTAGATATGGCCGTCCGGCGCGGTCAGCAAGCCCTTCAGCGCGGGGCTCTCGTCCAGCACCTTCTTGATGTGGGGCGCATGCTCTTCGATCAGGTCGTCCAGCGGGAGGATCAGGCCGGTTTGCGCCAGCTTGTACACGCCGGAAGCGCCCCAGGACGGGGTGAGCAGCATGATGTCGGGCAGATCCTGCGCCGCGGCGATACGGGGCTGCATGGCGGTGTCGTAGTCGGAGTTGGCCTGCCAGTCGATCTTGACGCCGGTGGCCTTCTCAATTTCCTGCCATACGGGCAGGTTGTCGTTCAAGGTGACGGCCGAGTACCAGCCCTCGAGACAAGAGAAGCTGAGGGATTTCCCTTCGCCGAACGGTTCGGCGAGCGCGCTTGCGCCAAGGGTCAGTGCCATCGCGAGGCAGAGCAGGCATGCGATTCCTTTTTTCATGGGTTCGAGCCTCCTTCAGAATTTGTGCTGCACGGACAGCGGACGACGCCTTGCGCCGTGCTTTGCCCTGAGGATAGCAGGCCCTTGAAGAGGGGTCAACAAACAAAGAAATCGGGCACATATTTCTTTACGCGTTGCTCAAAAAAACGGGGAATTTCCTAGCTTTTTCGCTTCTGCGCCTGTTCGCGGTATTCCGAAGGGGTCAGTCCCACATATTTTTTGAACAGCCTGCGGAACGTGACGTCGTTGTCGTAGCCCACAGAGCGCGCCACGGTCATGATGTCCGCGCCGTCTCCGCTTGTCAGTCTCTCGCAGGCGCGTTCGATGCGCATGCGGTTGATGTAGCTGAGAAAGTTTTCGCTGCTGTGCTCTGAAAACAGGCGCGATACCATCGAGTTGGACAGGCCGAACGTGTCCGCCACCAGCGTGAGCGAAAGCGAGCGGTCGAACAGATTTTCCTGAATAAAATGCTGAATGTCCTCGAGCTGCGCAGAGGCAGGGCGGATCTTATCCCCGAACAGCTTTGAAACCGCGACGATATTTTCGCGCATGCGCACCGCCGCGGCGTCGGGCGGTCCCCCGGGGGCAATATGAAGCTGCGGTGCGGGCGCGGAGATTTCGTCGCAGAGCTGAATTACATCCAGGTGCAGGTCGGACAGAAAATTGTGCAGCGAGGCGTACGTCGCGTTGGACTGCTCTACGTTGCGGCGGTACAGCATATCGTAGCATTTGACCGCCGAAAGCGCGTCGCCGCTGCGTATGGACGCCAGCAGCTTGTGTTCTGCGTCCTGCGGCAGGTAGTAGCCGTCCTGGAAGAGCACGTCGCTGTAGCGCAGCACGCGGAAGCCGCCGCTGACCAGGCGGTAATCCTGCGTAGTCAGCGCCGTTTGATAGGAATGCGCCAGTTGACCCGGCGTATTCACGATTTCGCCCAGTACGCAGCAGCAATGCGGATCGTCTTCGAGCGCCTGCACGATTAGCGCGTCCAGCGCGGCTTTGTCGGCCGCCCCCAGCAGCAGGAGGGCGTTGCTGTCGCAGCGTCCGGGAAGCGCTTGAGCCGACGCGCTGCTGCGCTGTACCCCTTCAAGAACGGCATCCTGTTCTCCATAAACGGGAATAAGCAGGCAGACGCAGTACAGCGCCCAGTTTGTGCGCAGTTCCAATACGTCCATCCAGCGTTGTACGTTTCCGCCGTCGCGGTGGGAAAGCAGTTGCTGCACACAAGCGGCCCTGGCCATGGGCTGGTGGGCAGCCAGTTCCCTGTGCAGCTTTTCACGCTGCGTCTGCAGATCGGTGAGCGCGTGCTGGATCGATTCGTATTCGTCGATGAACCGGCTGTCGCTGTCGGACAGGCCCAGCATGCCGGCGATTTTCTGCAGCGGCCGGAAGAAGCGGCGCGTGATCAACTGTGTAGCGACGACGTAGAAGACCCAAATGCCCGCGCAAATCAGCAGCAGCGTGTTGCGAATTCGCAGCGCGTCCTGCGCCACGATCGTTTCAGGCAGCAGCACGGAAAACACCCAGCCCGTCTCGTTTGAAACGGCGCGAATATTCCGCACCTTGCCGGCTGGCAGAGTGCCCCGCTCGAAGAAAGGCGCTTCGCTCTCGCGCGTCTGAATGCGCAGCAGGGCGGCGCTGCCTGCCGTCTGCAGCAGCTGCGGCTGCAGAAATTTATACAGGGAGGTATGCGGCATGACCACGAACAGCGCGGCGCGGATGAGATCGGTCTGGCCGTCTACGAGCGGATAGATGTGAACGGAAGACTGCATGGGCTGACCGTATTTGCGCACACATACGTCGTCCAGCACGGTCGCCTGGCCGAAGGTAAGCCAGGAATCCATATTGCGCCAGTTGTCTTCGGTAAGCCCGTCGATATGAAGCGCGTTTTCCGCGAAAAAATGGATGTTGCTGTTCCCATAGGATCCGATCACAAAATCTTTTTCCGCGAAGACGACGCCCAGATCCAGCACGATCGGGTGCGTCTTCTTGATGGTAAGTATTTGGTCCTTGTACGTCAACAGGTCGTAGTCCGTCACGCGATTCCGGTCGATTTTTTCGCCCTGCATGAACAGAATCCGGCGCACCCAGTCCGTAATGGACAGCTGCGAGGCGATCGTATTGAATTCCCCGATCTGCTGATCCACCATGTACGCGATGCTCTGCACGTTGGAGGTATAGGATTGCGCGACGTAGTCTGAGACGGCGGTCGTGACCCAGCTTGCGCCGGCCAGCGCCAGCACGAGCAGCGGGATGCTCGTTACCAGACAGATACTCAGCAGCATTGCCAGTTGCCTTCGACCGTGAAGGCATGATTTCCATCGCATCTATGGGTTCACATCCTTTGGGCGGCGTTCACTCAAAAAAATAGTATTCTGATTTATATTAGCACCGATACGTTCGACTTGCAACGCAACGTCTTCCCAATCTTGGTGGATGCACATAAAAATGCAAGGATTGTTTGCCTGAAATGATTTTGGGTTGCCGTGGCTCCCGGCCGGGTCGTATACTGACCGTACCTAAAGATTCGCAACAGGAGGACGACCTAAATGGCTGAAAAGATGAAGTTTCCGCCGACGGCCGGCGGATGGCGCAAGTATGAAGGCAACCCCGTTTTGGGCAGCGAAGCGCTCGGCACCTGCTTTGACATCTTTGTGATGGAGGACGGCGGCGAGTACCGGATGTATTTTTCCTGGCGCAACCGCAAATCGCTTGCCGTTTCGACCAGCAAAGATGGCGTCGAGTGGTCGGAGCCGCGCATCATCCTGGAGCCTCGCCTGGATACGGGCTGGGAGGACGACCTGAACCGCAACTGCATCGTGAAGCGCGAGGACGGCTATCACATGTGGTATACCGGACAGGCCAACCATCAGCATAGCTGGATCGGCTATGCCACCAGCCAGGACGGCCTGAATTGGAAGCGCATGTCCGATCAACCGGTGCTGTTCCCGGAGCGTCCTTTTGAAGGCGCGAGCGTGATGTGCCCGTGCGTCATCTGGGACGAAACGCGAAAGCTGTTCAAGATGTGGTACTCCGCGGGCGAGACATATGAGCCGAACGTCATCGGCTATGCGACCAGCCGCGACGGGATGCACTGGGATAAGCTGCCCTCCAACCCGATCGTCACCCCGATGCGGGAGTTCCCCTGCGAGCAGGACCGCATCGGCGCGTGCCAGGTGTTCCAGCGCGACGGCTGGTACTACATGTTCTACATCGGCTACGAGGACATCGACACGGCGCGCATTTGTCTGGCGCGCTCTCCCGATGGCGTCACGCGTTGGCAGCGCCACCCGCAAAACCCGATTGTGTCCCCGTCCGAGGGCGAGTGGGATGCGGATGCCTGCTATAAGCCGCATGTCGTCTGGCAGCCCGAGCGTCAGCGCTGGCTGCTGTGGTACAACGGACGTCATGGCGCACCCGAATACATCGGCCTGGCGATCCACGACGGTTATGATCTGGGGTTCTGAAAATGATGAGATTCCAGCCGACCCAGGAGGCGCTGCGCGCTTACGTGCAGCGCTTCAATGAAGACGATGAGGAAACCATCGTTCAGATGATTCCCAATCGGGATGCGCTTGAATTTCTGGCAGCCCACGCGCCGCGCGTGCTGCTGCCCGACCCGGCGCTGGAGCAGACGTACTACTTCCGCTGGTGGGTGTTCCGCAAGCACATCAAGGATACGCCGGAGGGACGCGTCATCACCGAGTTTCACCCGGACGTGCCGTGGGCGGGCAAGCACAACACAATCGTATGCTCCGCAGCACACCACACGGACGAGGGCCGATGGCTGCGCGACTTCCAGGTGCTGGACGAATACCTCTCGTTCCTGTACCGGAAGGGCGGTTCCACGCATGCGTATACCAACTGGCTTCCATCCTCCATCCTGCGCCTTTGCGAGGTGCGGGGCGATTCTGCGCTGGGCGAGGCGCTGCTGGACGACCTTGATGCCGACTATGCGGCCTGGGAAGAGACGAACCTGCACGAGAGCGGCCTGTATTGGTCGATCGACGACCGGGACGCCAGCGAGTTCTCCGTCAGCGGCAACGGCATTCGGCCCACGCTGAACTGCTATCAGGTGGCGAATGCGCGGGCCATCGCCGCCTTTGCGCGCCGTGCGGGCCGTGAAAAGATGGCCCAGCGCTTTGAATGCAAGGCGGATACGCTAGCGCGGCAGATAAACGAACGCCTGTGGGACGAACAGGCGCGTTTTTACAAGGTGCGTCCGCTGGCAAACCGCGAAGATCCGATACCGGAAAGCGCGGACCCGTGCCGCGATGTGCGCGAAATCTGGGGGTATTTGCCCTGGACGTTCGGCGTCGCGCCCGCCGGCCGGGCGGATGCGTTTAAGCAGCTTCTGGACGTCAACGGCTTTCGCGCGGCCTACGGCATGACGAGCGCGGAACGGCGGCACCCGGGCTTTGGGCTGTTCTATACAGGGGAGGAGCTGAACGACTGGCTGCGGCGGCGCGGCGAGAAGCCCGTCGGCGGCAAGGGGCATGAGTGTCTGTGGAACGGTCCCAGTTGGCCCTTTTCAACTTGCCTTGCGCTGCGCGCCCTGGCTAACCTGCTCCATTCGGGCGAGCGGCAGACCTCCATCAACGCGTCTGACTACGTGCGGCTGCTCACGCAGTATGCGCTCGCGCATCGCCGCCCGCTGGCGGATGGGCGTTTCATCCCGTGGCTCGACGAGAACCTCAACCCGGATACGGGCGACTGGATCTCCCGCACGCGGCTCATGCACTGGGACGAGAAGGGCTGGTCGGAGGCCAAGGGCGGCTACGAGCGCGGAAAGGATTACAACCATTCCACGTTCTGCGACCTGGTCATCGGCGGCCTGTTCGGCGTGCAGCCTACGCTGGATGCGCTGCGCGTGGAGCCGCTGTTCCCGGCGGACTGGCCGTATGCGGTGCTGGAGGACGTGCGCGTGCACGGCCGCCGTCTGGATGTCCGCTATGAAAATCCTGCGCTGGGCGGCGCGGGCTATACCGTGTCGGTTGACGGCGAAGCGGTGTATCATGCGGACCGCCCTTCGTTCTTTGCGCTGAAGGGCTGATGTACTTCTCCCTGTGCTTGGCGCGCGGGGGAATTTAGGCAGGAGGCCCCACGATGAACCTGACCGATTCTGTCAGCCGCCTGTTCGGCGAGGGGGAAAAGCCGCTCGACCGCATGGCGACGGACGGAGCCCCGCGCGCTTGACAATCGTTTTCCGATGCGCTATACTCTCGGTATCAAGACGAGATGGGAGCTGGGAAGATGCGGAAGACTTCTTGCTGATGTGTGTCCGGCAGCGCAGCGCGGCGTAAGCCGCCGCTTGTGTTGCCCGCCAGCAGGAAGCAACCCGCATGTTCCCGGCTTTTTTGCACCCTTTTGGGGCTGCGCGTGACGAGCGCGCGTACAAACAGGCCGTGGAAAGCGCTGCTTTCTGCGGCCTGTTTGGATTGGAAAGGGTGATGCCAATGGCGCTGATCGACGTATCCCATCTCACATTCGGCTATGACGGCAGCTTTGAGGACGTGTTCGAGGACGTGTCCTTTCAGATCGACACGAGCTGGCGTCTGGGCTTTACGGGCCGCAACGGGCGCGGCAAGACGACGTTTATGAAGCTGTTGATGGGTCTGTATCCTTATCAGGGCACGATTACGGCCCCCGTGCAGTTTGAATACTTTCCCCTGGAGGTGCCGGACGGAAGCCTCACGACGCTGGAGGTGGCGCTGCAGCTCAACCCCGGCATGGAGCAGTGGCGCTTTGAGCGCGAGCTCGGCCTGCTCTTCGTGGACGAGGGGGTGCTCTGGCGCCCCTTCGATACCCTGTCCGGCGGCGAGCGCACCAAGGTGCTGCTGGCGCTGCTGTTCCTTCGCGACCATCGCTTCCTGCTCATCGACGAGCCGACGAACCACCTGGACATGCGCGCCCGGGAGCAGGTGGCCGCCTACCTTCGCCGCAAGAGCGGCTTTATCCTCGTGTCGCACGACCGCGCCTTTCTGGACGCGTGCGTGGACCACGTGCTCTCGATCAACAAGACGGGCATCGAGGTGGTCTCCTGCGACTTTTCCACCTTCATGCACAACAAGGCGCTGCGCGAGCAGTACGAGCTGGGCGAAAACGAACGCCTGAAGCGCGACATCGGCCGCCTGGCGAAGGCCGCGCGCACGACCGCGGGCTGGTCGGACGCGGTGGAAAAGACGAAGAAGAGCGCGGCGGACAGCGGCTACGTCGGCCACAAGTCCGCCAAGATGATGAAGCGCGCCAAGAACGCCGAGACGCGCAAGCTGCGCGCGGTAGAGGAAAAGAAGGGCCTGCTGCGGGACGTGGAGACCGCAGAGCCGCTGACGATGCACCCGCTCGAATTTCGCCAGAGCAGGCTGGCGCAGGCAGCGGACCTGTCCATCTGCTTTGACGGGCGCGAGGTGACGCGGGGCGTGCGCTTCACGGTGCAGGGCGGCGAGCGCATCGCGCTCTCCGGCCCCAACGGCTGCGGCAAGTCGAGCATCCTGAAGCTC
>JAEXCG010000065.1 GCA_023402355.1 Bacillota bacterium
GGTGGGGCGAGGGCGAGATCAAGTTCTACATCGACGCGGACCGGGAATACCCGACGATCTGCGGGACGGGGACGGAGGACTACTTCTGCGGCTCCTACGACTTCGAGGACCCGTTCACGCACGACAAATACGTGCCGTTCACGACGCCGTACGCGGGGCTGCCGCAGGTGATCGTGCCGGACAAACTGTACAAGAGCCAGATGCGCTTTGGGATGTACCGCTGGCACCTGATGGACCCGATCCGCTTTGAAGAGGAGCTCAAGGTGACGATACAGGCGCTGGGCTGGCGCAGCGGCGGGCGCTACCTGCCGCTGCAGGACGACATCGCGTCGGTGGCGTACTGGTACCAGGCGCTGCCGACCGCGCCGTTCGCGCCGCTGCCGGACAGGGATTTCCTCGAAATTATCTGATAAAAAGGAGCTGTCAAGCTAGAGCTTTCTGGCTTGACAGTTCCTTTTTTAGTTATTGTGTTATCTCAGAGAGGTTTTATTGGAGAATAAGGCGTTTAGGCTAACGCCAATAAGACCCATTGCTTCAAGGATTCCCTCGGACTGGATCGAACGATTCATGCGAAGCTTCGTATAAGAATAGCCTTGTGAGCATCGTGTTTTTCCTGGCTGGTATTCTTCGAGTTCCTCGATGTCTTTTTGCAGCTTGCTCTTTCGGCATCCTTTTTCGCTGACAAAAGTGACATGGAGTTCCCTGTAATCCATCTCCTCTGTGATTGCGATCAGCAGGCTCAGCGAATCATCTTCCGGCAGCTTCAGCCCCAAATTGAGCAGCATAACCACTTGCGTTCTCCGCTCTTTTGCGGTATCATACCAAAATTTTGTGAACCGCAGAGTCACATTTTTGTGATGATAATGATGGCGGGAAAAGTGAGGAGAAGAATTCAGTATTTAACCCTTAATCGAAGCGATCCACGTTTCGATTGCTTGGGCCAATATATACTGCTGCTGCAAGACCGCCATACCTGTTTCGGGAATATCGGGTGCATTTTCTTTTTCCCGTATATTTTCTTCCAGATAAGTTTTTAGGGTTTTCACATTTCCCTCGATGTTGTCCAGACAGGCCCTTTGTCCTTCCGGCGGGAGGCTGGACAGATTTACAATCACGGCGTTGAAGTCCAAGAAAAAGTGAATCGGTTGTGAAGCAATCGCATGCATCAAGCTTTCAAACTCCTTTGCGCCAGTTTCCGTTAGAGAATAGATTGCTTTCTCCGGCATTTTTCCCTCTTTGACGATATTGCTTTTAATCAATCCCTTTTCTTCGAGTTGTATCACCTTTTTGTAAATGGACGGCGTACTAATTTTTACCCACTTTGAAATATTCCGATACTCGACCAATTTCTGAATGTCATAAGCACTGAGCGATTCCCTTTTCAAGATTCCCAGCACGATCAAATCTATGGTGGCCATGCGTACCTCCCTTTTTTGCGCTTGACTTATGCTATAATTTATAGTAGTATGATTGCCAGTTGTGTAAATACTATAATTTATACTACTATAGTTTCGATTCCGTGTCAAGCGAAAGGAGCGTTAAACATGAACGAACCAGACAAAAAGATGGCGCTGTTGGGGAGCGCGCCCATTCCAAAAGCACTTTTGGCGTTAGGGCTGCCAACCATGATTGGTATGCTGATTAACGCACTGTACAACCTCGTGGATACCTATTTTGTGGGTGGGCTGGGTACCGATCAGATGGGCGCGGTCACGGTCGCCTTTCCCCTCGGTCAATTGATCGTAGGCTTGGGTTTATTATTTGGAAATGGGGCCGCCGCCTATCTTTCAAGGCTGCTCGGACGGGGCGACAAGAAAACAGCAAACAAGGTAGCCAGCACCGCCGTATACAGCAGCGTAGTGATCGGCGCAATCCTGATCCTTTGCTCTGTCCTTTTCCTGAAGCCGATTCTAAGAAGGCTTGGCGCAATCGAAAGCGTCATGCCCTATGCAATTTCCTACACCCGTATCTATATCACATTTTCCATTTTTAACGTATTCAATGTCACGATGAACAATATCGTGTCAAGCGAGGGTGCCGCCAAGACAGCCATGTGTGCATTGATGGCTGGAGCCTTATTGAACGTGGTATTAGACCCCATCTTCATCTATGCGCTTAACTTCGGGGTAGCTGGTGCGGCGATTGCCACGGCCATTTCACAAATGGTTTCCACCGTAGTCTATTTAGGCTATATCCTCCGCAAAAAGAGTGTGTTTGATTTCCGCATCAAAGCATGCTGTTTTTCCAAAGAGATCCTGTCCGAAATTTTGAAAATTGGAATTCCTACTTTGCTGTTTCAAGTATTGACCAGTCTTTCCATCAGTATGATGAACAACGCGGCGAAAGAATATGGAGGTTCCGCGCTGGCCGCGATGGGGCCGCTCACGAAAATTATGTCTATGGGGAGCTTAATTGTTTTCGGCTTTTTAAAGGGCTTTCAGCCAATCGCCGGGTTTAGCTACGGGGCAAAGAAGTTTGACCGACTGCATGAGGCAATCAAGACCTCAATCCTCTGGTCAACCATATTTTGTGTGGTGTTCGGTTTGGCCGCCGCAATTTTTCCCTCGCAGATCATGACCCTGTTTACAAAAGGTGATATGGAGATGATTCGTGTCGGTTCGGTCGCTTTACGGGCAAACGGCCTCTCCTTTATCCTTTTTGGTTTCTACACAGTATACTCGTTCCTTTTCCTTGTGATGGGAAAAGCGGCAAAGGGATGTATCCTTGGCGCTTGCAGACAGGGGATTTGCTTTGTGCCTGTTATTTTACTTCTTCCGAAAATCTGTGGGTTAAGCGGTATTCTTTATGCCCAGCCGATTGCTGACGTTCTTTGCGCCATCATTACCGCGTTTATGGCCGTTCAACTTCACAAAGAGCTGACCGCAGCAAAAGCACGTTTCCTTGCCGCGCAAGTTGCGCAACCTGAATCTACCGGTACGAATGAAGCGATTTAAGCTAATTCAAGCTACCATCTCGCATCTTTTTCCAGCTTATCCCAACAGCCCTTTTGATTGTCGAAAACCTATCGAGTACAGACAAACCAAAAGCCGTCTGCAAAACTGCAATCGTATCGCCCGGCTTTGCCGACACGCTGAGGGCGCCGGGGGGCGCCCTTTTTTGCGCCCGCAGAACCTGGCTTGTATATTCTTCTCAAAAGAAATATAATGGAACGGGTATGCGGCAAAAATGGGAAGGACGTGATACGAGGTGCGGCGCATCTTTCTGGTCGAGGACGACCGGGCCATCGCCAAGAACCTGGTGCTGCTCCTGCGCGCGGAGGGGTTTGAGGTCGCGCACGCCCCGACGCGCGCGCAGGCGCTGACGGAGCTTGCGCGGGGGCCGTTCGACCTGGCGCTGATCGACATCTCCCTGCCCGACGGCAACGGCTTTTCGCTCCTGACGGAGATTCGGGAGAAACAGGACATCCCCGTGATCTTCCTGACGGCCTCCGGCGACGAGGCGAGCGTCGTCACCGGGCTCAGCCTCGGCGCGGACGACTACGTCACCAAGCCCTTCCGCCCGCGCGAGCTCATGGCGCGGATCGCGGCCGCGCTCAGGCGGCGCGGGCGCGCGGCGTCGGCTTTTGAGGTCGGCGGCCTGCGCGTGGACCTGGCCAGCGGCCTGGTGACCCGAAACGGGGAGGAGGTCTTCCTCTCCGCGCTGGAATACCGCCTGCTGCTGGTGCTCCTCAACAACCCGAAGGGCGTCGTCACGCGCGCGCGGCTGCTGGACGAGTTGTGGGACGCGGCGGGCGAGTTCGTGAACGACAACACGCTGACCGTGTACATCAAGCGCCTGCGGGAAAAGATCGAGGAGGACCCCGCGAACCCGAAGATCATCCTGACCGTACGCGGCACGGGCTACCGGCTGGGAGGCGACCATGTTTCACAATAGGGAGATTCGCCGTTTCGCCGCGCTGCTTTGCGCCCTGACCGCCGCGTCTGCGGGCGTGGGCTTCCTGCTCTCCCCCGCGGCGGGCGCTTTGGCGCTCGCATCCGCCGCCGCCTTCTGCGCGGCGTTTTTCGTGTTCACCCGCGCGCGTTACGCGCGCCTCGCCCGCCTGTCGGACGAGATCGACCGCGTGCTCCATAACGCCGACCACCTGTACATCGCGGAGGCGGAGGAGGGCGAGCTTTCCATCCTGCACAGCGAGATCACGAAGATGACGCTGCGCATCCGCGAGCAGAACGAGGCGCTCAAAAGGGAAAAGGAGCACCTGGCCGACTCGCTGGCCGACGTGGCCCATCAACTGCGCACGCCCCTCACCTCCGTAAGCCTCCTCCTCTCGCTGCTGGAGGGCGAGCCCGACGCGGACCGGCGCAGGGCTTTTTTGCGCGAGGCGGAAGAGCTCTTTTCGCAGATGGACTGGCTGCTCGACGCCCTGCTCAAGCTCTCGCGGCTGGACGCGGGCATCGTGACCTTTCAAAATGAGGAAATCGAGGTGGAGCGCCTGCTTTCCGAAGCGGTTCGCCCCTTCCTCATCTCCATGGAGCTGCACGACATCGCGCTTCAACAGCGCGTGCCGGGCGGCATGACGGTCCGGGGCGACGGGCACTGGCTGTCGCAGGCCGTGTCCAACCTGCTCAAGAACTGCCTGCAGAGCGCGGGCGACGGCGGGCGGATCGAGATCGTCTGCGCGGACACCCCGCTCTACGCGGAAATTGTCCTGCACGACAGCGGGCCGGGCTTTGAAAGCGCGGACCTGCCGCGCCTGTTCGAGCGGTTTTACCGCGGGAAGAGCACGAACGCCGCCGGATACGGCATCGGACTGGCCCTGTGCAGGAGCATCCTCGTGCGCCAGGGCGCGACGATCGCCGCGAAGAACCACCCGCAGGGCGGGGCGATGTTCGTCATCCGTTTCCCAAAGTGACGGATCTCTCACCTGAAAGTCACGAAGATGTGAGCGCGAGGCGCTATGATAGAGGCACCCAAGGAAAAGGAGGCTCACATCATGGAATTCTTAAAGGTTGAAGATCTCTGCAAGGTATACGGCAAGGGGGAGAGCCAGGTCGTCGCGCTCGACCACGTCTCCCTGACCCTCGAAAAGGGGGAGTTCACCGCCATCATCGGCTCCTCCGGCTCGGGCAAGTCCACGCTGCTGCACGCCATCGCGGGCGTGGACGTGCCCACGAGCGGCAAGATCTACCTGAACGGCCAGGACGTGTACGCGGGCAGCAGCGAGAAGCTCGCCATCTTCCGCAGGCGTCAGGTCGGGCTGATCTATCAGTTCCACAACCTCATCCCCACCTTGAACGTGGTGGAGAACATCACGCTGCCCATCCTCATGGACCGGCGCAAGGTCAACGAGGAGCGCCTGAACGACCTGCTCGACCTGCTGGGCCTGCAGGAGCGCAGGGAGCACCTGCCCAACCAGCTTTCGGGCGGCCAGCAGCAGCGCGTCGCCATCGGCCGCGCGCTGATGAACGCGCCGCAGGTCTGCCTGGCGGACGAGCCCACCGGCAGCCTGGACAGCCGCAACGGGCAGGAGATCATCCGGCTGCTGAAGGAGAGCCATGAGAAGTACCACCAGACCCTGCTGATCGTCACCCACGACGAGAACATCGCCCTGCAGGCGGACCGCATCATCACCATCGCGGACGGCAAGGTCCTGCGCGACGAGAGGCAGGTGGCGAGGCGATGAACGTCTTTTGCAAGGTCGCCTTTCAGGGGCTGAAGGGAAACCGCACGCGCACCCTCGTCACGATCGTGGGCGTCGCCCTGTCCGCCGCGCTGGTCACGGCGGCCCTCACGTTCGGCATCTCCCTGATGGACTACGCCGCCGCGGGCGCGGCCCATCGCTACGGCGGCTGGCACACGGCGTTTCTGGCCGCGGACGAGGCCTTCTGCGAGGCGCGGGCCAAGGACCCGCAGGTCGCGGACGCGTTCACGCTGCAGGACATCGGCTACGCCGACCTGGCGGGGGGCAAAAACCCCGACAAGCCCTACCTCTACCTGGCGGGCTTCGACCAGAAGGCGTTCGATTCTTTGCCCCTCATCCTGATCTCCGGCAGGCTGCCGGAAAACAGCGGCGAGGCGCTCATCCCCTCGCACGTGTCTTCGGTCGGCGGCGTGGAGTTCGCGCTGGGCGACACCCTGACCCTCGCCGTCGGCAGCCGCGTGCGGGACGGCCGGCGCCTCACCCAGCACGACCCCTACGCGGCGGACGAGGCGCTCGTGCCCGAGGAGGAGCGCGCCTACACGGTCGTGGGCATCTACGGCAGGCCCTCGTTCGAGGAATCCATCGCGCCCGGCTACACGGTGATCACCCGCGCGGACGGACGGGCGGAGAGCCTCAGCGTGTTCGTCACGCTGAAGAACCCGCGCGGGGTAAACGCCTACGCGCGGGAGGCCGCCGGGGGCCACGCGGCCCTCTTCAACGGCGAGGTGCTGCGCTTCATGGGCCTGGCGGTGGATTCCAGCGACAACGTGTTTAACGCCCTGCTGCTCACCATCGCGTCGGTCGTCATCGCCATCATCATGGTGGGCTCGATCTTCCTCATCTACAACGCGTTCAGCATCTCGCTGTCGGAGCGCATGCAGCAGATCGGCATCCTCGCGTCCGTGGGCGCGACGGCCCGCCAGCTTCGGGGCTCGGTGCTCTTCGAGGGCCTCTGCATCGGCGCGGCGGGCATCCCCCTGGGCGTGCTCGCGGGGCTGCTGGGCATCCGCCTCGTGATCGCCGTCGTCGCCGTGAACTTCGGCAGCATCCTGTACAGCGGCGTCACCCTGACGCTGCACGTGACCCCGCTGGCCATCGGCGCGGCGGTCGTCATCAGCCTGATCACGATCCTGCTCTCCGCGTACATCCCGGCCCGAAAGGCCGCGCGCATGCCGGTGATGGAGTGCATCCGCCAGACGAACGAGGTCAAGGTCGGGGCGCGCGCGGTGCGGACCTCCAATCTCACGCAGCGCCTTTTTGGGCTGGAGGGCACGCTCGCGGTCAAGAACTTCAAGCGCAACCGCAGGCGCTACCGCAGCATCGTGTTCTCGCTCGTGCTCAGCGTGGTGCTGTTCGTCTCGGCCAGCGCGTTCGTGGGGGACCTGGATCAGGTCATGGCGCAGTCGATCGCCTTCACCACCTACGACATCGGCCTGGATATGCAGGGCATGAACGACGCCAGGCTGATCTCGCTCTATGAAAACCTGAAAAACGCGCCCGGCGTCACCGGCGGCAACTATCAGGAGCTGACGGAGTATTACCTCACCGTGGACGCGGCGAGCTTCTCGGACGCCTACTGGGACGTGACCGGGCAGACCCCGACGGATGGGACGGTGGAGCTGCCCGTGGAGGTGCAGTTCCTGGACGACGACGCGTACCTCGCTATTCTGGAGGAGGCGGGCCTGCCGGCGGCGGAATACGCCGGGCCGGGCGCGAAGTGGGCCGCCGCCGCCAAGCTGCAGACCACGAGCGGGGAAAAGCAGGGGGAGAAGGAGGTCTCGGAGTTCCGCGACCTGTTCCGGAGCGACCGCGTGCAGATGACGCTCACGCCCGCGGTAAGCGGCGCGCCGGACCGCGAGCACGCGCTCTCCTCCGAGATGGCGCTCATCGAGGTCGTGACGCCGGATATCCCCCCGACGAGGGTGGCGAGCGCGGTATCGTCCCAGGACGTCTACTACTTCAACATGGTCGCGCCCTGGTCGCGCCGGGCGGAGCTCGCCGCCGCGGGCATCGCCGCGGACGTGCGCACGCGGGGCATGACCTTTACCTCCACCTCGCCCGGCCGGTCGGCCGGCGTGATGAAGGAGCGGATTCAGGAGGCGGGCGTTACCTCCGCCTACTCGCTTCTCAATATGTCGCAGGTGCTGGAGGAAAACCGCAACTTCATCTTCATCGCGAACGTCTTCGCGTACACGTTCATCGTCATGATCTCGCTGATCGCAGTCGCCAACGTGTTCAACACCGTCTCCACGAACATCCGTCTGCGCAGGCGCGAGCTGGCGATGCTGCGTTCCGTGGGCATGTCCGAGCGCGCGTTCAACCGGATGATGCGCTTTGAGTGCGCGCTCTACGGCCTGCGGGCGCTCGTGATCGGCCTGCCGCTCTCCGGGCTGTGCGCCTATCTCATCTATCGGGGCATGTTCCTCGGCGGCGGCGACGGCATTCTCTTCGAGCTGCCGATTGCGAGCATGGCCGTCAGCGTGCTTTGCGTGCTGCTGGTCATCTTCACCACCATGATGTATGCCGTCGGCCAGATCAAGAAGGAGAACATCCTCGACGCCCTGCGCGACGAACTGACCTGATTGCGGCAAAAAAAAGCAGCGCAACGTACAAAATCGTACGTTGCGCTGCGCCGCGTTCAGACGTCCGGATAGCCGTCGTCCACGTGCTTGAGCGGGTTTTTCACGTAATAGGCGCGGTATTGCAGCGGCGACATGCCCTTGCTCTTCTTGAACTGGATCTGGAAGTTGGACTGGTTCGCGTAGCCGACCTCGCTGGCGATCTGGTGGATGGGCAGGTCCGTCTGCGAGAGCAGGCGGCAGGCCTCGTTGATGCGGAATTCCGTCAGATAGGCGGAGGGGGAGAGGCCGATGCTCTCCTTGAAGAGGTGGGAGAGGTAGCAGCCGTTGATGTGGAACTGGTCCGCGATCTCCTTCATCGAGAGCTTCTGGCCGTAGTTGGCGGCGAAGTACTGCTGAATCTGGTAGACCAGCGAGCCCGCGTCCTTCTTGCGAAGCTGCACGTAGTGCGAATCCAGGATGCGCAGCGTCAGCAGCAGCACGCTGTAGAGCAGGTGGTCGAGGATCTGGCGGTACCCGAGGCTCTGCTGCTCGGCCTCCTGAAACATGGTGGAGAGCAGCTTGTCGAACGAGGCGCCGTTTTCCTTCGAGTCGAAGGTGGGCGAGAGCCCCGCGGGCAGCAGGCAGTTGACGGGCATGCCCGAGATGGACAGCTCGTCGAACTTGAGGTGATAGAACAGCGGCGCTTCCTCCTCGTGGCCGAAGTGCTCCGCGTGCTGCACGCCCGGGTTGTAGAGCGCGATCGTGCCGGGGTCCAGCGGGTAGCGGCTGCCGCCGACCTCCACGTAGCCGTGGCCGCTGACGATGTAGACGAGCTCCACCGTGGGGTGCGAATGCCGGTCGATGGAGTAGGCGGGGATGTTGCTGCACCGCCCGACGCAGCGGAGCACGGGGTTTCGGATGATTTCCAGCGCCGGACCGGGAAAATCGACCAGATGGATGTTGGGCATGCGATACACCTCCCCTTGCGTCCCAGAGGTGCGGGGTCGAGCGATCGGGCCATGCGGCCCCTTTTGGGAAAGGGCGCGCTTGGGCCGCGTGCTTATGCGTCCTTTGGGGGGACACGAACGGGCGGCGCCCGCTTTTTTTATCATTTAACCATACTTTTTGGCGCTTGTCAAATGTAAGCCCCGCCCAGTGCTTCCGCAAGAGCGCAAATCGAGTAAAAAAAGCGACAAAATAAAATATTGAATAAAAACGCCCGGACAAATATAATGAATTTGTAAAATAAAGATGAAATCCGCTCCGTAAAATTGCGAATTTCGGCAGGGAACGCGCCTTTGGCGCGGGTCGCACAAAGCAAAATCGCCTGGAAAGGTAGACAATTTGTGTCGATTCGCAAAGCGCACTCTCAGGCCGGGATTCGCCTTTTTTTTTGCGTTTAAGCCGCTTACAGGCGCTGTCTAGATTGGTCTAGAAATTGCGCCGAACAGGGTTTGGCGTAAAAATAAAAAAGGAGTGGAACCTGAATGAAGAAATGGCTGACCCTCGTACTGGCCGCGATCCTGCTGGCAACGATGGTTCCGGCGATGTCGCTCGCGGAAGAGACGACGATCGCGGGAACGCCCCGTTCGCAGACGCTGGTCGTCGATCCGCTGGACGGCAAGATCGGCAACCCCTATCAGTGCAACCCCTACATGACGGGCACGAACTTCTCCTCCGGACTGCACCAGCTGGTGTATTCCAACCTCTGGGACATCAACACCATCACGGGCGAACAGTTCTGTGACCTGGCGGCGAGCTTCCCGGAGCCGCTCAACGACGACTACACCTCCTTTCGCGTGAAGATTCGCGAGGGCCTCAAGTGGAGCGACGGCGAGACGTTCGACGCAAACGACGTGGTCTTCACGATCAACACCCTGATGGAGCACAAGGACAAGCTGCCGGACGGCGCGAACCTTGCCACCTACATCAAGGAAGTGCGCCTCGTAAACGACTATGAGATCATCATCGACACCCTGGAAAGCTACCCGAAGCTCTCGCAGACGATGGGCGTCACGGTCTGGGGCAACTCGATCCGCCCGATTCCGGAGCACATCTTCTCCAAGATCGACATTCTGACCGACCCGTACACCGACCCGGTCTCCATCGGGCCGTACGTGCTGGTCGACCGCGACCCGCAGGGCTACTGGTTCCTCTATCAGAAGCGCGAGGACTGGCAGTACTCCGACGTGGGCGCCATCAAGGGCGAGCCGCAGCCGGAATACGTGCTCTTCCAGAGCTTCGGCACCGAGGAAAAGCGCGTGATGGCGATGCTGAACAACGAGATCGACATCCTGTGCGACATCACCCCCGAGTCCTGGGACGTGCTGCAGGCGGGCAACGAGTACGTGCAGACCTGGCTGGACAGCTATCCCTACGGCTGCTTCGACGACCCCTGCCAGCGCGGTATCGTGTTCAACTGCATGGTGGAGCCGTTCGACAAGGTGGACGTGCGCTGGGCCATGGCGCTCGCGCTGGACATCAACCAGGTCTCCATGGACACCTTCAACGGCCAGATGCGCGTGTCTCCCGTGAACATGCCGCCGACGACCTTCATGATGAACGCGGTGCACATGCCGCTTCGCGACTGGCTGATCGGCTACACCTGGGAAGACGGCTATCAGCCCTTTGACAAGGACTACGCCCTGAAGATGGCCGAAATCCTCAAGGAGGAGGGCATCGAGGGCCTGCCGGAGACCGAGGACGAGCTGGTCGAGCTGTTCGGCATCGGCTGGTGGAAGCACGACCCGGCCAAGGCCGAGGAGCTGCTCACTAAATCCGGCCTGACGAAGAACGACCAGGGCCTGTGGACCTACAACGGCGAAGTATTGAGCTTTGAAATCGTCGCCCCCGCGGACTTTGAGATGCAGTCCAACCGCCTGGCCTACGCCTGCGCCGACCAGTGGCGCGCGTTCGGCTTCGACGTGACCGTGCAGGCCGCCGACAGCTCCGTGTTCAACACCCTGGGCAACATGGGCGAGTTCACCGCGGGCGCCTACTGGCCGTCCTGCGGCGTGCAGCTCGACTTCTACGGCAACCTGGCGGGCTGGCACAAGAAGCTGGTCTCCCCGATCGGCCAGACCAGCGCCGGCGGCCCCGCGCACCTTGCGAGCGACAAGATCTCCGACATTCTGGACGAGATGTCCAAGCTGCCCTCCGACGACCCGAAGATCGAGGAAGTGGCGCACAACCTGATGAAGGCGTTCGTGGAAGAGGCCGGCTGGCTGCCGATGTTCGGCACGACCAAGCTGGTGCCGGTCAACAACTACTACTGGACCAACTACGTCTCGGCGAAGAACGCCTACGACGGTCCGTGGTGGTGGTGGTCCTGCTTCAAGTTCCAGATGCCGGAAATCACCCCTGCCGCCCGATAAGGATTCATGGTAAGAAGATAGCCCGGCGGGGATGTGAAGCTTTCACATCCCCGCGCGCTCTCCCATGGCATCTGCAAGGGCGGCGCGGCAAACAGACCGGTTACAATCGAGGAGGTGCCTTTGGGTGAAACTGGTGAAATTTTTTCTCACGCGCATCCTGATCTGGATTCTGACCATCTGGGTCGGCGTATCCATCGTCTTCGTCATTCAGCGCATGATGCCCTCCGACCCCATCGAGTCGATGATCGCCAAGATGACGACGATGGGCACCCGCGTGACGCCGGAGGAAATCGACGCGACGCGCGCGACGCTGCAAAAGCAGTTCGGCCTGGACGGGACCCTTTGGGAGCAGTACACGACCGCCATCGGCCGCATGCTGACGTTCGACTTCGGCCCGTCCCTTTCCATGTATCCCACCCGGGTCATGGACCTCATCTCCGCCTCCCTGCCCTACACGGTGAGCCTGCTGCTGTTCACGACGCTGTTTTCGTGGATCGCCGGCAACGCGATCGGCCTGCTGGCAGGCTTTAAAAAGGACAAGTGGTACTCCAAGCTGCTGGAAACGGTCAGCATCTGCATTTATCCCACGCCGTACTTCATCATGGCGCTGGTCTTCATCATCCTGTTTTGCTACATCAACAAGTGGTTCCCTTTGATGGCAACTTTGCCCGCCACCTTCTCCTTCTCGTGGGAGTGGCTGTCCAAAGTCGTATATAATTCCTTTCTGCCCGCGCTTTCGCTGATCCTGCTCGGCTGCGGCTGGTGGATCATCAGCATGAAGTCCCTCTCCTCCAACGTCGCGGAGGAGGATTTCGTGAGCTACGGGCGCATGAAGGGCCTCTCGGAGCGCACGATCGGCTACCGTTACGTGTTCAGGAACTCCATCCTCACGCAGGTGACGGCGCTGGGGCTGCACCTGGGCGGCGTGTTCAGCGGCTCCCTGATGACGGAAATCTTCTTCGGCTATCCGGGTGTCGGCATGCTGCTGCAAAACGCGATCACCTCCGCGGACTACAACCTGATGCTGGGGCTCATCACCATCTCCATCTTCGCCGTCTCTACCGCGACGCTCATCATCGACCTGATCTATCCGTTCCTCGACCCGCGCATCCGCTACAGCTGATGGGCCGGGCACATACGAGAGGTGGAAAAGGAGGAGACATACCATGAAACGCAGGCATAACGCCACCATCGGCCAGGTGTGGCGCGCGATGAGCCTCCGGTTTAAGATCGGCCTCATCATCACGCTGTGCTTTTTGATCCTGGGCTTTATCTTCCCGCTGTTCAACCAGACGGACCCCATGACGCTCAGCGCCTTCAAGAAGAACCTGAAGCCCAGCCTGGAGCACTTCTTCGGCACGAACAAGCAGGGCCAGGACATCTTCTGGCTGCTGGTGGAATCCATCAAGAACTCGATCATTCTGGGCATGACGGTCGCCCTCTTCGCCACGGTCATCGGCGTGCTGGTGGGCCTCACGGCGGGCTTCGTCGGCGGCGCGCTGGACCGCATCCTCATGTTCATCTGCGACTCGATCATCGTCGTGCCCTCGCTGCCCATCCTGATTCTGATGGGCTCCATCCTCAAGGGGCGCGCCTCGATCATGGCGATCGCGGGCATCCTCATCATCTTCAACTGGCCCTGGCCCGCGCGCCAGGCGCGCAGCATGGCGCTGACCATCCGCGAGCGCGAGTTCATCAACACCGCGCGCTTTTCGGGCGAGAGCACGCTCAAGATCATCTGCGTGGAGATCGTGCCGCACGTGCTCTCCTGGTCGATGGCGAACTTCATCAACACCATCCTGGTCGCCATCGGGTCGGAGGCGAGCCTGGCGGTGCTGGGCCTTTCCTCCACGACCACGGCGACGCTGGGCAACATGATCTACTGGGCGCGCCAGTACCAGGCGATCCTGCTCAAGCAGTGGTTCTGGATCGGTTCGCCGGTCATCGCGACCATCGTGCTGTTCATCGGGCTGTTCTTGACCTACACGGGGTATAACGACTATACCTCCACGAAGAGGGGGCGCTGAGCGTATGATGAAGGTTGAAAACGTATCCGCGCAGTATCGGACGATCACCGGCCCCGTGCTCGCGGTCGAGGACGTGTCCTTTCAGATCAAAGACGACGAAATCTTCGGCATCGCGGGCGAGTCGGGCTGCGGCAAGTCCACGCTGCTCAAAATCCTCTACGACCTGATCTCCTTCCCGCTGGAGCTGACGCAGGGCAGGGTGCTGCTGGAGGCGAAGGACGGCAAGGGCGCCGCGCGCACCTTTGAAAGCGGCCAGATCAAGAAGGCGTGGTGGGATTCCATCTCCTACGTGCCCCAGGCGGCGCAGAGCGTGCTCAACCCCGTGTACCGCGTGGAGGAGCAGTTCTACGAGATCATCCGCCGCCACCGGCCGAGCGAGGACGGGAAGGCCATGGACGCGCGGCTTCGCGCCTACATGGAGGAGCTTTCGCTCAGCCCCGACATCCTCAAGGCCTACCCGCACCAGCTTTCCGGCGGCATGCGCCAGCGCGTGGTCATCGCCATGGCGACCTTTTTGCGGCCCAGCCTCATCCTCGCGGACGAGCCGACCACGGCGCTGGACGTGGTGGTGCAGCGCGCGATCCTGATGATGCTGATGGAATTGCAGCAGAAGATGAAGAACACGTTCGTCATCGTCAGCCACGACATGGGCGTGCACTACCAGATCACCAACCGCATGGGCATCATGTACTCCGGCAGCATGATGGAGCTGGGCCCCACGGAGGCCATCTTCGAGGACCCCATCCACCCCTACACGCAGATGCTGATCGGCGCTCTGCCCCGCGTGGGCGACAAGCGGCCCAAGGAGGGCATCCCCGGCGCGCCGCCCTCCCTGCGCAACCCGCCGCCCGGCTGCCGGTTCGCGCCGCGCTGCCCGCGCGCGACGGAGGCCTGCCGCGCGTCCGTGCCCAAGCTGCGGGAGATCAAACCCGGGCGCTTCGCGGCCTGCCACCTGCTGCGCCCCGAGGTGAAGGGAGGCAAAATCGATGGCTGAAAAACTGCTTGAGCTGCAGCACCTCACGAAGGAATTCCGCATCGGCAGCTTCGTCGTGGGCAAGAAGATGACCGCCGTGGACGACGTGAGCTTCTCGATCCCCGGGGACAGGCCCACGATCCTTTCCATCGTCGGGGAATCCGGCTGCGGCAAGACCACGCTGACCAAGATGATCCTGCGCCTGCTCGCCCCCACGCACGGCGCCGTGCTGCTGGACGGCAAGGACTGCCACGACAAAAAGGCCGTGAGCAACCCGCGCTTTCGCACGCTGGTGCAGCCGATCTTTCAAAACCCCTTCGAGGCGTTTTCCGCCCGCCGCCAGGTGGCGAAGTATCTGATCGACACCGCCCGCGCCTTCGGCGGCGCGAAGAGCTACGACGAGGCCGTGAAGAAGACCGACGAGGCGCTCAAGGCCGTGGGCCTCAGCTACGAGGTCGTCCGCGGCAAGTACTCCACCCAGTTTTCCGGCGGCGAGCTGCAGCGCGTCTCCATCGCGCGCGCGCTCATCACATCGCCCCGGCTCATCATCGCGGACGAGCCGGTCGCCATGATCGACGCCTCGATGAAGATGAACATCGTCAACCTCTTCAAGCAGATCCGCGACCAGTACGGCATCAGCTTCATCTACATCACCCACGACCTTTCCACCGCCTACTACGTCAGCGATTACATCGCCACCCTCTACCGCGGCAGCCTGATCGAGTTCGGCACGGCGGCGGAGATCATGGAAAACCCCGCGCACCCCTACACGGAGCTCCTGATGAACTCGGTGCCGCACGTGGGCGACAAGTGGAAGAAGAACATCCGCATGTCCGACGGCGAGACGCAGGACTTCTCGCTCACCTGCTGCAAGTTCGCGCCCCGCTGCCCCTACGCGACGGAGGAATGCCGCGCGCGGCGGCCGGAGAGCCGAAACCTTGACGGCGAGCGCCGGGTGCTGTGCTTCCACCCCCTGACCGAAGCGGGCGGGCAGGGCTGACCAGGCGAAGGGAGGGGCCTGCATGAGACGATGGCTCGCGGCGGCGCTGTGCTGCCTGCTGCTCGCCCCGGCCCTTTCGGGCCGGGCGGAGGACAGCCTGGAGATTTACTGCATCGACCCCTGCGGGGACTGCATGGGCGCGGCAAAGCCCTGCGCCGACCACTGCACGGTGGAGGACGAGCTCTACCTGCGCTACGGCGCGCTGCTGGCGCAGGCCGGTGACGGGCGCAAGATCGACCTGTGCAACCTGCGCCGGGCGCCGGAGCGCTACGAACAGCTTCAGGAGCGCCTCGCGCAGACGGCGCCGGAGGGCTTCGACCTGCCGCTCGTGCTGCTCGGCGACGCGGCCTTCCCGGCGGACGGCACGCAGGACGGAGCGATCGCGGCGTACATCGCCTCGGGCGGCGCGGACTACCCGGGCTACGAGGCGCTCCGGGCGGAAAGGGAAGCGCTGATCGAAAGCCGCCCGGCGCGCAGCGTGCTCTACTTTTACAGCGCCTACTGCGAGGACTGCAAGAAGGTGTCCAGGTGGATCGACCGCGCGGTGCCCGCGGACGTGACGGTCGTGCGGATCGACGTGGGCACGCAGGAGGGCCTGCTGCTCGAGCGCGCGGTTCACGCGCGATACGCGATCCCGGAGGACCAGTACTACGTGCCCCTCGTGATCTACGGGGACGACTGGCTGATGGGCAGGGAGTCCATCTTCCTGTCCCTGCCCAGCCGGATTCAGGAGCACCCGGACGCGCAGACGCCGGACGCGGCGCAGCTTCTGAAAGAGGGGGAGGGGTGAGCGATGTTTGGAAGAAAGGCGCGGCCACGCGCTACGCTCGAAATCCGGGACGCGGCGGGCCGCACGCTCTTTTCGGACCGCCTGGAGCGCCTCGCGCTCCCCGAAGAGACGGTGCTCGCCCTGAGCGTGGAGTTCTTTGACGACCCCGAGCCCTGCGAGATTCACCGCTCGGCCGTGCTTTGCCGCGCGCACGCGGAGATCGAGGCGGCGCTGACGGCGGGGGAGGCGCGGGACGTGGCCGCGCTCGGCGATCGCGCAAAGCGGCTGCTGGGCTCCTACCCCGGCGCGGCGACGGTGCGCCTTGCGCGGGAGGCGGGGCGATGAGGCGGCTTGCGGCGCTTTGCGCGCTGCTGCTTTTGCTGCTCCCGGCGGGCCCGGCGGCGGCGCAGGAGCCGGAGAGCCGGATCACCTACCTGTACGTGACGGCCTGCCAGAGCTGCGCGCGCGTAAGGGAGCTGCTTTCCTCGCTGCCGGAGGAGATCGAGGCAGCGGACGGCGCGGGCGGGACCGTGCGCACGCGGCTCGTCCTGGACGAGGTCAACATCGCCACGGACCTCGCGGCGGCGCAGGCGCTCTTTGCGCGCTACGGCGTGCCGGAGGACGACCAGATGGCCCCGACGGTGTTCCTGCGGGACACCTACCTCGCGGGCGCGGAGGCGATCCTCTCCGCGCTGCCGGACGCGCTGGCGGCGGGCGACGCGCTGGCTGCGGGAGCCCCGCTGGCGGCGGGAGCCCCGCCGGCAGACGGGGCGGAACCTCCCGCAGGGGCCGCGCCCCTCGCAGGGGTCGCACCCCTCGCAGGGGCCGCGCCCTCCGTAGGG
>JAEXCG010000097.1 GCA_023402355.1 Bacillota bacterium
GCGGTATCATGCTCTCGTTGTGTTTGCTTCATTTACAGTCTCAAATTACAACAAAAAGCGCGAGTTGGCTAGTACCTTCTCGCACTTTTTTCTTTTTTCTCTTTTGGGGCTTAGCCTGACAGCCCCGCCATTTTCCTTCGGATTACCGTCCATGCGCTTCGAGGAACGCGTCGATCGCCCCGCACGCCTGCGCCAGGGGATCTGCCGCCATGTCGAGCCACACCACGTCCGGGTTTCGCCGAAACCAGGTCATCTGGCGCTTGGCGAACTTCTTGATCGCGGCCGCGAGCTGCTCCGTCATCTCCTCCTGCGTGGGGATCTCGCCCAGCAGGTACTGGCAGATGTAGCGGTACTCGAGCCCGAGCCCCAGCAGAAATTCCGCGCTCGCGCCCGCCTCCAGCAGGCCGCGCACCTCGTCCACCATGCCCTGCTCCATCCTTCGCGCAAGCCGCTCGTCGATGCGCGCGCCGAGCGCCTCGCGGTCCCAGGTGACGCCCAGGCGCAGCACGTCGTAGCGGGGCTCCTTGCGTCCGGGGTGGTAATCCCCCGCCTTCAGCCGCTCCAGCGCGCGCATGACCCGGTTGCGGTTGCGGGGGTCGACCTGCGCCTCCGGCGCCTGCCGCATAAGCCGCCGGTAAAGCTCCGGCGTGTCCAGCTTTTCCAGCTCCGCGCGGTAGTCGAGGTCCGGCGCGCAGTCGGAGAGCACGTAGCCGTCCGCTACGGAATCGACGTACAGCCCCGTGCCCCCGACGACGAAGGGCAGGCGGCCCCGGCCCCGGATCTCCTCGATGGCCGCATACGCGAGGCGCTGAAAATCCGCCATGGAGAAGAATTCCCCCGGCGCGCGCACGTCGAGCAGGTGATGGGGAACCCCCTTCATCTCCTCCGGGGTGATCTTGCCGCTGCCGAGGTCGAGCCCGCGGAACACCTGGCGCGAGTCGGCCGAGATGATCTCGCCCCCGTAGCGCAGGGCGAGCTCGACGCCAAGCCCGCTCTTGCCGGAGGCGTTGGTGCCGACGACGGCGATGATGGGAGGCAGCTTTTGCATAGGCGCATTTCTCCTTGCGGCGTTTTCCCCTATTATATCAGATCGCGGGCGGGGGGACAAGCGGGCGATTCCGGCCCCAGGAAGAGGTTATCCCCGTGCAAACCTCCCGTTTCCTGTTTTTCTCGCCATCCCAGGGGCGGCTTTGGCCGTCCTTTTTTTGACGCGAAGTTTGTTCCTTTTCGCACGATTTTTTGCGAACGGGCGTTCTAATTCTTCTGAATATGTGGTATAATAAACGCTCAGGCAGAAAAGCAGGCCGCACCCGCAAACCGCCCAAGGCGGCCGCTTCCTCTCGTGCGCCGATGGGGGCGCGGCGCCCCCGCACAGTCCTGCCCATAGAAAAAAACGGCGATCCGCCGATTGCAGGGAGTTGAAACCATGAACGGACGTTTTGTCCTCAAGTCCCCCTTTAAACCGCAGGGCGATCAACCGCAGGCCATCGAGGCGCTCACGCGCGGCATCGAAAATGGCGATCAGGGGCAGGTGCTGCTGGGCGTCACCGGCTCGGGCAAGACGTTCACCATGGCGTCCGTCATCGAGCGCGTGCAGCGCCCCACGCTCGTCATCGCCCACAACAAGACCCTCGCCGCGCAGCTATGCGCGGAGTTTCGCGAGTTCTTCCCCGACAGCGCGGTGGAGTACTTCGTGTCCTACTACGACTACTATCAGCCGGAGGCGTACATCGCCTCGACCGATACCTACATCGAAAAGGACTCCTCGATCAACGACGAAATCGAGCGCCTGCGCCACAGCGCCACGGCCGCCCTGCGGGAGCGCAACGACGTCATCGTCGTGGCCTCCGTCTCGTGCATCTACTCCATGGGCGACCCCAGCGAGTACGAGGGCATGATGGTCTCCCTGCGCCCCGGCATGGAGATGCGCCGCGAGGAATTGCTGCGCAGCCTCGTCGACATTCAGTACACGCGCAACGATATGGAGTTTGACCGCGGAACTTTCCGCGTTCGCGGCGACGTTGTGGAGATTATCCCCGCAAACAGCAGCGATAAAGCCATTCGAGTGGAGTTCTTCGGCGACGAGATCGACCGCATCTCGCAGGTGGACGTCGTCAGCGGGCACGTCGAAATGGTGCTCGACCACGCGGTGGTCTTCCCCGCGACGCACTACGCGACCCCACGGGACGCGATCGACCGGGCGATCGAGAACATCGAGCAGGACCTTGCCGTCCGCATGAAGGAGCTCAAGGACGACGACCGCCTGCTCGAGGCCCAGCGCCTCTCGCAGCGCACGAACTACGACGTCGAGATGCTGCGCGAGATCGGCTTCTGCACGGGCATCGAGAACTACTCGCGCTACTTCGACGGGCGCAAGCCCGGCGACGCGCCCTACACGCTGCTGGATTACTTCCCCAAGGGATTCATCTGCTTCATCGACGAATCGCACGTCACGATCCCCCAGATCCGCGCGATGTTCAACGGCGACCGCGCGCGCAAGACCTCGCTGGTGGAATACGGCTTCCGCCTGCCCTCCGCGTTCGACAACCGTCCGCTTCAGTTTTCCGAGTTCGAGGCGCGCATCGGCCAGACGGTCTTCGTCAGCGCCACGCCCTCGCAGTACGAACTGGAGCGCTCCTCGCAGGTGGTGGAGCAGATCATCCGTCCGACGGGCCTGCTCGACCCGGAGATCATCGTGCGCCCGGCGCAGGGCCAGGTGGACGACCTGCTCTCCGAGGTGCGGCTGGTGACGGAAAAGGGCTTTCGCGTGCTGGTGACGACGCTCACCAAGAAGATGGCGGAGAGCCTGACGAGCTACCTGCAGGAGATGGGCGTGCGCGTGCGCTACCTGCACTCGGACATCCAGACCATGGAGCGCCAGGAGATCATCCGCTCGCTGCGCCTGGGCGAGTTCGACGTGCTGGTGGGCATCAACCTGCTGCGCGAGGGGCTGGACATCCCCGAGGTCGCGCTGGTGGCGATTCTGGACGCGGACAAGGAGGGCTTCCTGCGCTCGGAGGTCTCGCTCGTGCAGACCGTCGGCCGCGCGGCCCGCAACGTGGACGGGCGCGTCATCATGTACGCGGACGTCATGACCGACAGCATGAACGCCGCCATCTTCGAGACGAACCGCCGCCGCCAGCTTCAGATGGCCTTCAACGAGGCGCACGGCATCACGCCGCAGTCCGTCAGCAAGGCGGTGCGCGAGCTGCTGGAGATCGGCCACGCGCCCGGCGAAAAGAAGAAGGGGCGGCTTCGCGAGCAGCCGCTCACCGACGAGGAGCAGCGCCGCATGGAGGAGCACGTCGAGGAACAGATGCTGCAGGCCGCGGCCAACCTCGACTTCGAGCTCGCCGCCAAGCTGCGCGACCGCCTGTTCGAGCTGCGCGGCGAGGAAGCGCCCGTGCAGAAGGAGCAGGTAAGAAGCCGCCAGCGCGCGCGCAGGCGGAGCCGGTAATAGAGGCAGGAAAACGCGCCCCGGGCCGAAAGCTCTTCGGCCCGGGGCGCGTTTATTTGATCTGCCGGGTTTCGTCAGTCGATCGTATCCGGCAGCGCAAGGTAGCGCTCGTAGGCTGCCTGACACAGGGCGCAGTAGTCGCTAAGCCCGTAGGATTCGAGCGCAGCGAGGTAGGCGTTCCAGTTTTCGTCCGTCAGTTCGACCTCGCCGGAGATGAACTTGGCACGGCTGGCCGTCGCGTAGGAAATGAGATCCCGATAATACGCTAGGTCCGTCTGTTCCTCCTCCGTAAACGTGCACTGCAGGTCAAAGACCGGGCGGCTGATCGGGTAGATGCCTGCGTTCGTCCACAGCGTCGTAGTCCAGTTGTTCTTGTCGTCGCTGCCCACGACCACGTCGTCCACCAGCGGATTGATGTAGGCCGGCAGGTTCATCGGCGTCTTGCTCATCCGGAAGTTGTAGTAGCTCGAATAAGCGTCGGGGAAGCTGCGCGTCGCGCCATAGGCGTGCTTGTTTTCGATGGAGTCATAGGTGTAACCGTAACCGTCCTCGCTCTGTGCCTGCGACGGGCCGAGGCGCACGGCGAGCGACGCCTCCGTGGTCACCAGGTAATTGGCAAAGCGGATCATCGCAATCGCCGTCTCTTCGGAGCATTTGTCGGTCAGGGCCATGCACGCCACGTTGCGCTGATAGTTGATGCTGGTCATCGGCCAGACCGCCTCGGTGTTCTCGGGGCTGGTGAGCGCGGGGACGGCGATATAGTCCCGATAGTTCTCCAGCAGCGCCGTCAGTCCGGTCGTCGTGACGCCGACCTGCTCTGCGGACAGCTTGGACTCCATCTCCGTGGTATCCTGGGTGAAGTATGCGCCGTCCAGCAGGCCCTCGGCGTAAAGCCTGTGCATGAAGGCCACGTAGGCGCGGTAGTTGTCCTGCGCAGGCACGAACACATACTGCCCCGCAAGAATGTCGTCGGTCATGTCCGTATACCCGAAGGCGTACAGCAGGTAGTCGTTTTTCGGCTCGCCGTTGCTGTCGGTAGCCATCAGCGTGGTGGGAATCTCGTCCGCCTCGCCGTTGCCGTTCGGGTCCTCCTCCTTAAACGCCTTCAGCACGTCGTAGAGCGCCTCCGTCGTCGTGGGCATCTCCTTGCCGACGGCCTTCAACCAGTTTTGGTTGATCGTGATGCAGCCGGGGTTGGCGCTCCTGGGCGCGTAGGAAATCATCGGCAGCACGTAAATCGCGCCGTTTTCGTGCATCGTTCCCTTCACCACGTCCGGGAACGCCTCGTAGAGCGCGCAGAGGTTGGGCGCGTATTCCTTGATCAGCGGTTTCAGGTCGAGCAGCTTCCCCTCATAGCCATAGGAGAGCTCATCCGCGGCCGTGATGCCCGTGAAGAAGACCTCCGGGTAATCGCCGGACATGAACGCGAGGTTCTTGCGTTCTTCCCAGACGCTGTTTTCCACCAGCTTGAAGTCAAAGGTAATGCCGGTCAGCTCAGCGACGTACTTCGTCCACCAAATGTCGCTGAAATCCTCCGCATGGCTCGCGGTGCGCGGGAACAGGACGCTGACCGTCACCGGCGTTTCGACCAGCGGGAAGGAGATGTCCTCCTGCATGAAGACCGGGTAATCGACTGTCAGGTCGATTTGCTTGCTGTACTCGGACAATTCGTCGTCAGCCCAGGCGCCAAACGCGCAGATGCAAAGCATCGCGGAGAGAAACAAGGCCAGAAAGCGTTTCATCGCGTAAGCTCCTTTCAAAGGTAGATCGGTTTTTTATATTCGTCGGTGCTCCGAGGAAAATCGGCGTCCTCCTTTCTCGCCGCGTTTAAGGTTCGCTTTGCGCTCACCCCTTGATCGACCCCATCATGATTCCCTTCATAAAAAAGCGCTGCAGGAATGGATAAACACAGAGCATGGGCAGCGCCGACACGACGATCAGGCCGTACTTCATCGACTCTCGCAGCTGGCGCAGCCGCACCATGTCCGCCAGCTCTTCCGGATCGGAGCCCATGAAGTCCGTCGTCTCCCCCATGATCAGGATGTTGCGCAGGTGAACCTGCAGGGGGTATTTGGCCGGGTCGGACAGATAGATCAGCGGATTAAAGTAGCTGTTCCACTGCGCGACCGCCGCGTACAGCGCGATCACCGCGATCACCGGCTTGGCCAGCGGCAGCATGATTTGCAAGAACAGCTTCATATGGCTGCACCCGTCGATAAAGGCGGCCTCGGAAAGGTCCCGCGGCACGGACGTAGTAAAATAGGTGCGCACGACGATCAGGTTGGACATCGTCACCGCGCCCTCGAGGATCAGCGGCCAGAACGTATTCAGCATCCCGTAGCTTTGGACGGCAAGGTACGTCGGAATCAGGCCCGCGTTGCAGAACATCGTGAACGCAAAGTAGGCCGTCAGAAATCCATGCCCGCGAAGCTCCCTGCGCGAGAGCACGTAGGCTGCGGGAATCGTCGTGACAAGGGTGACGACGACGCTGCCGAGCGTATAAAAAATCGTGTTCAGATAGCCGCGCCAGATGGGCGAATACTCGAGAATCCGGCCATAGCCCTCCAGGGTAAATCCGATGGGGAGCAGCCGCACCTCCCCGCGCACGACGCTCATCGGTTCGCTGACCGATGAGGAAAGCACGAACAGGAGCGGATACAGCACGACGATCAGCGCGGCGAGCGTAAGCAGCAGCACGATGAAGTCGACGATCAAGTCGTCCTTGCTGGCCAGGCGTTTTGGGGAAACACGTCCAAAGTTCACAGCGCGCTCACCTGCCCCATCCTCTTGACGATCCAGTTCATCGTCAGCATCAGCACGACGTTGACCACCGAGTTGAACATGCCTACCGCCGCCGAAAAGCTGTACTGCGCCTTTTGCAGGCCCACCTTGTAGACATAGGTGGAGATCAGCTCGCTGGCCTCCAGGTTCAGCGCGTTCTGCATCAGCAGCGCCTTCTCGTGGCCGACGCTCATCAACCCGCCCATCTGCAGGATGAACATGATCGTCACCGTGGGCAGAATGCTCGGCAGGTTCACGTGCCAGATGCGCTGCACGCGCGTCGCCCCGTCGATCATCGCCGCTTCATGGAGCTGCTGATCCACGCCGGACAGCGCCGCCAGAAAGATCACCGCGCCCCAGCCCGTCTGCTGCCACATGCCGGAAATGACGTACACCCATTGAAAGGACCCGGGGCTCGTCAGCCATTCCTCGGCGTGCAGCCCCATCGCCTGAAAGAGGCGCGTCAGGATGCCGGTTTCCCGGTTCAGCATCAGATTCACCATGCTGACGAGCACGGTCACGGAGATAAAATAGGGCGCGTACGTCACGGTCTGCACGAACTTCTTGTAGCGCGGCGCACCGATCTCGTTGAGCACCAGCGCCAGAAACACCTTTAAGGGAAACGCAATCAGCACGCCCCAGATGGAAAGGCTCAGGGTGTTGCGCACGTACGTCCACAGGTTGGGCGATTTTACAAAGCGTTCAAAGTACTTCAGCCCCACCCATGGGCTCCCCCAGATGCCGCGCGAGGGCTTGAAATCCCGAAAGGCGATCTGCAGGCCGTAGATCGGCACGTAGTTGAAGAAAAATACCACCAGAATCGCCGGCAGGATGAGAAGATATAGCTGACGGTCGCGCGCGACATCCCGGCCCAGCCTTCGGAGCGCCGCTTGGCGCGCCCCCTTTCCGCCGGTCCTCATACGGCCTTGCCTCCTTCGTCGCGCGGATACCTGCCGGACACCTCCTGCATGAGCGCCAAGAGGTCCTGCGCGCCCTTTAAAATGCTCCACATGTCCGTGCTCGCGGAAATGAAGTCCACCCCCTTGCTCATCCAATGGGCAAGCTCCGCGGCGGTGTCCGCGCCCGTGGAAAGGCCGATGGGCTTGCCCGCGTCGTGCGCTTTTTGAATGGCCAAATCGATGTAGGCGTTGGTCTTTTCCCCCCGCAGCGCGTGGCCCAGCTCGCCCAGGGAGCCGCTGAGGTCCATCGGGCCGATCACGAAGCCGTCCACGTAGGGTATCTTGGCGACCTCCTCCATGGCGTGGACCGCGTCCAGCGTTTCTACCTGCAAAAACCGGCACAGCTCCTTGCTGCCGTGGTCGATGTAATCCTGAACGCTGTCCAAACCGTAACGGACCGCCCGGCAGGGGCCGAACCCCCGCTTGCCCTCCGGCGGGTAGATGCACGTATCGATCGCGCGCCGGGCGTCCTCGACGCTGTTGACCATCGGCACGACGATAGCGTCCGGCCCCGCCTCCAGCACGCGCTTGATGTTCGGGATGTCGTTCCAGGTGACGCGCACCATGCTGGGCGTGCCCGCCGCCTTCGCTGCGATAAGGTGCGTCTCCATCTCATGAAAGCTCGTGGAGACGTGCTCCATATCGATCCACAGGTAGTCAAAGCCCACCGCACCCAGCATTTCGCACACGCGATGATCGGTGAGGTTTACATGCGTGCCCAGAAGGCGCCGCCCGGAGGCGAGCGCCGCTCGAAACTGATTTTTCATTTGCTCATATCCCCTTTGGCAAAAATTGAAACGCGTAGACCTCCGCATCGCGCAGATGAAAGCGCAGGCGTACCGGCTTTCCCCGCAGGTCGGAAAGCGGCCTTTCAAAGTCGACCCGCCGGTCGGTCGCGTCGCCGAACAGCTCCCCGCTGTCATATCCCTTTAGGGCGCCGCCCTCCGCATCCTCCAGGCAAACGCGCATGCAACCGGCAGCGGAGGTGGCAAAGTTGACGGACAACGCCTCCCCGTCAAAGACGAGAGGTTGCGTGACGACATCTCCGCCCTCGTAACCGGCGCCGCGGCTGACGAAGCCGTCTAGGCGCAGCGTGTAGCGGAACACCTGCACGGGCGTGTCCGACCAGTCGTTCGCGCTCGCGTAAAACGAAAGCTCCCGATCCTCGCCGCTCACGGCGCTTTGCGTCTCGAGCAGGCCGTAGGCCACATAGCTGTCCCCGTAAACCCACCGCTTCTCGCTTTCGGGCCCGGGCCGCAGAAAAGCCTCGTTCCATCGCCGGAAACGCCTTCCGTCGCGCGAGGACATGAACAGGCCGTCCGTCACCGCCAGCCCGTAACGCGGGTTGAACCGCATCCGCCATCTGCGGTGCTCCGCGCCGCACAGCCGCTCATAGTTCGCCGTCCACTCCTTGCGCTCCGTGTAGCGCGCCGGGAAAGCGACGTACAGATGCGGCGCGCGGAAGTAGGGCTGAACGCCGTTGGTATACATGTGAAAGTCGTAGGGCGAGTCGGCATAGGAAATCCGCTCCGGTTCCGTCCAAGCGTGGAAATCCCCGGACTCCATCCGCCGGATGTCGCGGACCCGTTCGCCCCCCGCGCCCTCGTGAAAATCGCGGGCATAGCACACATACCGGCCCGTGTTCGTGTCCCAAAATGCCGTATTGTGCGAATCGTAGAACCCTTTGTCGCTGAGCATCCAGCCGTCGCGGAAATGGACCCCGTCCGCGCTGGTCATGCACCAAAGCTGGCGCCCGGGGCGGGTATACACGGCCTTGTAGCGCTCCGCCGGCAAGCACGCAGGATTTTGATCGATGAACACGTGAAATGCATCCATCGTTTCGGTGACGGCTACGATGTTGTTGTGTGTGTCGCCCTCATAGGCGCAGATTCCCAGGTCCGGCTTGTGCCAATGAATCCCGTCCTCGCTCTGCGCGTAGCAGATATGGTGAAACGGGGGATCGTGGCGCGTATGCTCCCGGTTGTACATCGGCATGCACAGGTAATACATTCGGAATAGCCGCCCGTCCTGCAGCACGGTGTAATACACCCAGCCATCGGCCTCCCACGGCGCGTCGTTGGTCATGACGCATTCCCGGCGCTGCGGATGGTGCAGCGTCTCGCGTGCGCTCGTTCGCCCGACGTCCAGCAGTTCATCGTCCACGAACAGCTCGCGCCGGCACCCAACAGGATGAATCATCGCATTCGCTCCCCTTGAAATATTTTTGCACTCGGTGTTTTCAGGCGTTCATGCTTGCTCAGGCGTCGAGCATTGCGTGTGTATTTTTCAAATGGTTTGACGACAATCTCCATTTTTCTTCGTCTGTTTTGTGTCCATTATAAATTTTCGTGCTTGTCATCGCAATCCAATTTCACGAATTTCATATTTTTCATGAAATCCTGTTGCACACATAGAAGCCGGATTCTATAATACGATCAGGAAGCAAAGGGAGGTTGCAGATGATGAAGCAAAAGCTCATCGCGGAAAAAGCGGGCGTTTCCTTCGCGACGGTCTCCAGAGCGCTGACGCACAGCGCAAAAGTGCGCCCGGAGACGATGCAGCGCATCCGCAAGGCCATGCAGGAGCTGGGCATCAGCGACAGCGACGCCCTTTTTCTGGGCAAAGGCATCCTCTCCAAGACGGTGCTCGTCGTGGTCGGCGACATCGCCACGGAGTTTTTCGCGCACATCATTCTCGGCCTCTACGACGTGCTGGAAGCGGGCGGCTACCAGATGTCGCTTTGCAACAGCCGCTATGACTCCGCGTGCGAGATGCGCTGCATCCAGACCGCCGAGGAAAACGGCTACGCGGGAATTATCATGATCACCGCCGTGGAAACGCAGGAGCTGGTATCCTTTCTGCAAAGCGCCGAAATCCCCGTGGTGCTCGTCAACCGATATATCCGCTCTCTCGATCTGGACGTCGTGCGCATCGACAACTACCGGGGCGGCTACTTGGCCGCGCAACACCTGATCGAAAACGGCCACAGGCGAATCGCGCACCTGGCCGGCCCGCGCAACTCGGC
>JAEXCG010000100.1 GCA_023402355.1 Bacillota bacterium
GTAGAGCGCCTGCTGCTCCAGGCTGGTCGACTCCACGACCTCCGGGCTGAGCACGAGCACGTAGACGGCGAACCGGCCGGCATGCAGCGTGTCGATGCCGAGAAAATCGATGTATTGCGCCGTGGCGGCGCTCTTTTGCACGTTGCCGTGCAGGAGGCTGATAAAAAAGCGGGCGGTCAGCGTGGGCTTGAAGCTTTCGAGCATCTCGCTTAGCTGATTCTTGTCCTCGATGATGCCGCGCATGCTGCTTCTAATCTGGGAAAATTCCGTGTAGCGCTCGAGCGCCGCCGTCTCCAGCTCGTCGTCCGGCGTGGCGGCGCAGTGCAGCAGCTCCTCGACGGGCTGATACAGCCTTCCGCTGAAGCGCCGGATGATCTGGGAGGAGAGCGCGATCAGCACGATCGAAATGGCCACGACCATGATGACGATGGAGAGCGAGCCGCGCATGAGGTCCAGAAACGGCGTGTACGTGACGAAGAGCCAGTCGTTGACCTGCGAGCGCTGAAGGGTCGTCATGCTGGTCCAGCGGCCCAGGGAGGCCGTCTCGCTGAGGGCGGAGAGGTCCTGTGATTCAAGAATTTCCGAGACCTTTTGAAAATCGGCGGACTGGGCGGGGTCCGCGCTGGCGCTTACGACGTTCCCGCCCGGCTCCATGAGCAGCATGATTCCGAACGAGCCGGGGCGCGTGCGCCCGAGCAGGTCGGCGATGTAGCTCTCCCGGATGTTGTACACGACGTAGCCGCGGCTCTCCTTTCCATAAAAGGGCACCCGGCAGACCAGGGTGATGACGTCCGCCGTGACGCGCGTGAGCTTGTCCTTGAGGATCGTGTGCTTGCCGAGCCAGATCACGCTGCGCTCGCTCGCGTCGGCGCTATCCTGCCAGGTGCGGTCGTGGAACGTCTGGTATGCGTAAAACCCGTAGGAGCTGACGACGCGGTCCCGCTCCGGACAGACGATGTAGATGGAATCGGTGTAGTCGTTGGCCATGCACATATCCGCGAGCAGGGATTGCAGGCGCGTCAGCTCTTCGTAATCGACCGGTATCTGGCCGTTCATGTACTTTAAGGCCGTCTGATTGATGCTCAGCTGGATCACGCTGCCGTTGACGTGCTCTAGCATTTGGTCGATCAGCGCCCTGGAATTGCCCAGCAGCTCGGTGTTGTAATCGATCGTCACCTGATGCAGCATGTCGAAAAAGAAAGCGCCCAGCGAAAGGCAGGCGAGGATGATGACGCAGGCGCAGATCGACGCGAAGCCGATCAGCATCCTGAAGTAATAGCTGTTGCTGCGCGACAGCAGGGCGTTCCATTTCTTCACGGTGGCGCCTCCTCTATTTTTTTAGACATAAAATGCGTGCTATCCTTATAAAAGGTGTGCCTTACAGTGAAGCAGGAAGGCGGCGCGATGTCAACCATCGCGGAGAGCCTCGCCCCGCAGAAATATGCCGTTTTGAAAGCGCCTTTTCTTTATAGTGTAATTTCTTATAACGCAAAGTTCGATATACAATTTTGAAAAAGGAGTATACAAATAGCGAAAACTGCCGAAACGTGCTAATCACAATTAGAAAAAATGCTGTAAAACGCCGATGTGAACATTGAGAAATGGACGGCCTTTCGATTATGCTGAATGCACCAAGGCGCCGGAGTCAGGGCGCGAAACCAAATGGGAGGCGACGAAAAGAATGGTACGTGCGGCGATGAGAACGGACAGGGACCTGCGCAGAAAGCCCTCCCTGTGGGCTGCGCTCCTCCGGTACAAATACCTCTATCTGATGTTGGTGCCGGGGCTTGCCTACGTGATCCTGTTCAAGTACCTGCCCATCGCGGGCAACGTGATCGCGTTTAAGGACTACAAGATCTTTAAGGGCATCTGGGGCAGCCCCTGGTGCGGTCTGGATAACTTTGTCCGCCTGTTCCAGTCCGACAACTTCTATCAGATCATGGGCAACACGCTGATCATCAGCGTCTACAAGATTTTGATCGGCTTCCCCATCCCCATCCTGCTCGCGCTGCTCATCAACGAGGTGAACAACGCGGCCTTTAAGAAGACCGTGCAGACGGTGGCCTACCTGCCGCACTTCATCTCCTGGGTCGTCATCGCCTCGCTCGCCTCGACGCTGCTTTCGCCTAACGACGGCGCGATCAACATGGTGCGCGAGCGGATGGGGCTGAGCTCCCTCTTCTTCATGGGCGACAGCCGGTACTTTCGCGGCGTGCTCGTCGTATCCGACATCTGGAAGGAGATGGGCTGGTCGGCGATCATCTACCTGGCCGCGCTGGCGGGCATCCCGCTGGACATGTACGAGGCGGCGACGATCGACGGCGCGTCCAAGATGCAAAAGCTCGCCTACATCACGCTGCCCAGCATCGTGCCCACGATCATCATCATGCTGCTGCTGCGCGTGGGCGGCATCCTCAACGCGGGCTTTGAGCAGGTGTTCACGATGTACAATCCCTCCGTCTACGACGTGGCGGACATCATCGATACCTACGTCTACCGCGTGGGCATCGTGCAGACGAAGTACGGCTTTTCCGCGGCGGTGGGCCTTTTCAAGTCGGTGATCGCCTGCGTCATGGTCGTTTCGTGCAACTGGCTTTCCGGCAAGGCCGAACAGGAAACGCTGTTTTAAGGAGGGATCGTACATGACAAGCGCACTAAACAAGGCGGGGCGGCGCCGCATCAAGGCCCGCACGGGCGACCGCATCTTTTCCTGCGTGAATTACGTCATCCTCACGCTGGTCGCGTTCGTGACGCTGTTTCCGTTTCTGGACGTGGTCTTCACCTCCATCACCCCGACGGAGGAAATCGTGCTGAACGCAAAGGCGATCATCGCCGTGCCGCAGCACCCGACGCTCTCGCACTATCGGTACATCCTGAGCGGAAACCGCCAGATGATCGACGCCATGGGCGTCACGGTGTTCCGCACGGTCGTGGGCACGCTGCTCAGCCTGGCGATCACGGCGCTCACCGCCTATCCGCTCTCCAAGCGGTATCTGCCGGGCGTGGGCGGCATCATGAAGGTCTTCTTCTTCACGATGATCTTCTACGGCGGCATGATCCCCACGTTTCTGGTCGTCAAGTCCTACAACATGGTCGACACGATCTGGGCGCTCATCGTCCCCGAAATGCTCAGCGTGTACAACATGATCATCATGCGCACCTTTTTCCGCTCGATCCCGGAGGAACTGGAGGAGGCCGCGCGCATCGACGGCTGCTCGGAGATGAAGATCCTGCTCAAGATCGTGCTGCCGCTCTCCATGCCGGTGCTGGCCTCCATCGGGCTGTTTTACGCGGTGTGGCACTGGAACGCGTTCTTCGACGCGGTGCTCTACATCACCGACCGCAAGCTGTGGCCCCTGCAGACGCTGCTGCGGGAAATCCTGCTTTCCACCAGCATCAGCGAGCTGCAGCAGGGCAACCTGCTGGCCGACAGCATGCCGCCCTCCACCGCGGTCATCGCGGCCTCCATCATGATTTCCACCCTTCCGATCGTCTGCGTCTACCCGTTTTTGCAGAAGCACTTTGTCAAGGGCGTCATGGTCGGCTCCGTCAAGGGCTGACGACTTCAAACGAAGACGAGGAGGTGAAGCGTCCCTTTTCCCGGAAACCCCGCGTACTCACCATAAAAGAGGAGGATTTGATTTATGAAGAAGCTGCTGTCCCTGCTGCTGGCATTTTGCCTGTCCCTAAGCCTCGTCTCCGCGCTCGCGGAGGACAACTCGGTGACGTTTGTGTTCACCAAGGGCGGATTTGAGGGCATCCCGGAGAACGACGCGATCAAGCAGAAGATCGAGGAGACCTGCGACGTGACGCTCAACCACATCGCCCCGCCCGCGGCCAACTACGATGAAAAGGTGAATATCATCCTCTCGTCCAACGACCTGCCGGACATGATCAAGCTGTCGCAGACGCACTTCAACGACATGTTCGACTACGCCGATCAGGGCGCGCTGATGGACCTGACCGACCTTGTGGCGGAAAAGTGCCCGAACATCCTCAAAAACGTGCCCGAAGCGGCGCTTGAGCGCTGCAAGGTGGATGGCCGCCTCTACGGCATCCCGATCTGGTGCAGCCCGCAGCGCATGAACTTCGTGGTGCGCCAGGACTGGCTGGACAAGCTGGGGCTCGTCGCCCCCACGACGCTTAACGAGCTGCACGACGTGATGAAGGCGTTCGTGGAGCAGGACCCGGACGGCAACGGCGCGAACGATACCTATGGGTACACGGGCTGCGGCGTGGAGAGCCTGGAGCCGTTCTTCGGCGCTTATGGCTTCACCGGGGTCGCCTTTTCCTACTGGTACGAGGACGAGAACGGCGCGCTGAAGCCGTCGGCGCTGCATCCCAACGCGCCCAAGGCGCTCGCGCTGATTCGGGATTGGTACGACGAGGGCCTGATCGACCCCGAATTCGTCATCCTCAAGAACGACTCCGAGCTCAACGACAAGGCGATGAAGAACCAGTGGGGCTTCGTATACCGCTGGTGGACGTACGAGCCCAAGATCGAGATGGAGATGCAGAAGGTCGACCCGAACGTAAAGTTCACCCGCATCGCGCCGCCCGTCGGCCCGGACGGGCAGTCCGGCCTGCGCGGCGTCAACCTGACGAACGGCGTCGTCGTCATGCTGAAGAACGCCAAGAACGTCGATGCCTGCCTGCGCCTGCTCGACTGGTACCACACCGAGGAGGGCATGATGACCACCTATACCGGCGTGGAGGGCACGCATTGGGAGAAGACGGCGGACGGCACCTACGTCACCCTGCCGCAGTACGAGGCCGATCAGAAGTGGATTCAGTGGTATTCCGCGTTTGAGAGCGAGTGGCCGCTGCTGATGGTGGAAACGCCCCTGGTGCAGTCTCGCCGCGACGCGCTGCAGTGGCCGGCGATCACGAACGCCGCCGACGGCATGCTGACGGACGCGGAGCTGCGCTACAAGACCGACCTGCAGGACTTTGTGAACACCTCCTATTGCAACTTTATCACCGGCAAAGCCGACCTGAAGGACTGGGATAAGTTCGTGGAGGACTTCTACGCCAAGGGCGGCGCCGCGTGGGAGCAGGAGCTCAACGAGCTGAAGGCGCAAAAGGACGCGCAGTGACTTCATGTGGAAACAGGGAAGGAGAATGAGCTGGCATGGCTATCACGCTAAAGGATAAGTTCCGCGGCTGCATCATGGGCGCGCACATCGGCTCCGCGATGGGCGCGCAGGTGGAGGGCTGGACCTGGCAGAAGATCGAGGAGAAGTGCGGCTTCGTGGAGGACTTCACGTCGTATGAGCACTATAACAACGGATGGGTCCGCGAGCCGGGCACCACGGAGGACGGCATCGAGCGCCAGAAGCTGATGATCACCGCGATCATGGAAAAGGGCGATCGCGTGACGGCGGAGGACGTGCGCGCCGCCTGGATCCAGCACGCGAACCCGAACGCGGGCGGGCTGGTCTCGGAGCCCTTTGAGGGCGTCCTGCTGGCGATGGCCAAGACGGGCATTCCGGCGCGGGACCTGGGGAAGTACTGCGACTACGCCGGCCTCAACAGCTTTTCCCGCGCCTGCCACGCCATCGGGCTGATCAACGCGGGCAACGTGGAGACGGCCAGGCAGGACATTCTGGAGGTGGGGCAGCTCTATCAGACCTCCAACAGCCGCGGCCTGCAGTGGGCCTGCGTCACGGGCGTGTCCATCGCGGCGGCGACAAGGCCGGGCGCGACGGTGGACAGCGTGCTGGGCGCGGTGTACGACAACTGCGACCCGGATACGGTGATCCGCGAACTGGACGCGCAGCTCAAGGCTACGGCGGGCATGAAGGACATCCGCGAGATGCGGACGTACTTCGACGGCGTGTACAACGGTTTTGGCATGCCCTATCCCTTCAGCTACGCCAACGAGGTCGTCACCAAGGGCCTGTGCATCTTCCAGATGGTGAAGGGCAGCACGAAGGAGGCGATCCTCGCGGGCGTCAACATGGGCCGGGATACGGACTGCGTGGCGGCCGTGGCCGCGGGCATCACGGGCGCGCTCGGCGGCACGGCGTCCATCCCGCAGGGCTGGATCGACCAGCTCGAAAAGGCGACGCGCCTCAACCCGCACACCAACAGCAAGCGCACCATGGTGGAGCACGCGGACGGGCTGTACGCAGCGTTTAAGAACCGCCTGCGCAAGGAGCGCGAATACGCAGAGCTCATGGACGTCGAATAAACAGCTTAAAGGCGCGGGCATTCAACTGCCTGCGCCTTTGGTTGACGGATTGTTTTGAAGGGGGGAAGGGAATGAATACCTATTATGCAAAGCCGGACGGACGGTTTCTGCTCATAAACCTGCACAAGGGGGAGGATGTGCTCGACTGCATACAGCGGGAAACGCAGAGGCTGGGCCTTCGGTACGGCGTCGTGGTCAGCGGAATCGGAGCGCTGCGCAAAGCGGTCTACCATCGAATCACGACGCTTAAGGACGAGCCCACAAACGAGTTCGTCACCGTCGAGGCGCCGATTGAGATGAGCGCCCTGCAAGGGCTGATTATAGATGGAGAGGCGCATCTACATATCACGTGCTGCTCAGGGGACGGCGCGTTCGCCGGTCATCTGGAGCGGGGCTGCGAGGTGCAGTATTTGGCTGAAATCTGCATTGAGGAAATCAGGGCGGAGGATTTAACGCGAAGGCCCGGACCCTTTGGCGTTCGGTTTATCGATCAAAAATAGGTGGAGGGATTGAAGGATGAGAATCGCCGTCGGTTCGGATCATGCCGGCTTTGAGCTGAAACAAAAGGTGCTGGCTCCCCTGCGGGAAAAGGGACATGAGGTCGTAGACTTCGGCAGCTACGACCCGGAGCCCGTGGACTTTCCGGATATCGCGCGCAAGGTGTGCGGCGCGGTGCTGGAGGGGGCGTGCGAGCGGGGCGTCATGTTCTGCGGCACCGGCGTAGGCGCCGCGATCGCCTGCAACAAGATGCCGGGCATTCGCGCCAGCGTCTGCCACGACCTGTATACCGCGCACCAGTGCGTGGAGCACGACGACGTGCAGGTCATCACCCTGGGCGGTCAGATCATCGGCCACACCGTCGCGCTGGAGCTGATCGACCTGTTCCTGAACGCCCGCTTTTCGGGCGGCGAGGAGTTCCGCCGCCGCGTGCAGAAGCTGGCGGATATGGACGGGAGCGGATCAAAGTGACGGATAGGGCCCGCGCACACACGGTCCTGCCCGATCAAGCCGTGGCTTGGCCGCCTGAAGCCTAGATGGTTAGGGGAGAACTTTCGGCCTATTCGTCTTTTGAGTTCCCGATCGAAAGGGGCTGTCAGGCTAAGCCCCAAAAGAGAAAAAAGAAAAAGTGCGAGAAGGTACTAGCCAACTCGCACTTTTTGTTGTAATTTGAAACTGTTAATGAAGCAAACACAACGAGAGCATGATACCGC
>JAEXCG010000107.1 GCA_023402355.1 Bacillota bacterium
TCCTCCACGCCCGCGCCCCAGATGCGCTCCGCGTGCCTGCCCAGCACGCCGAACTTGGCGGGCGTCGCCTTGCGCTCCACGCGCAGGTCGCTGCCGTACAGCGCGATCATGCCGTCCTTGGCGTTGGTCAGAATCAGAACGTCGCAGGTCGCGGCGCTCTCCCCCTCTCCGTCCACCGTCTCGTAGGCCACCCAGTCCCACGCGTCGGCGTAGAGCGGCCCGGCGAGCCGCCTGGTCCAGCCCGCGTCCCCGGCGGTGTAGGTGTAAACACCGTCTAACGTGCAGGCTACAAAGACCTCGCGCTGGTCCTCCATCGCATTCCTGCGATAAAGCCGCGCCAGCGTGCCGATCTGCGTATACCCCTGCCCGCCTTCCGCCGCGATAGGGGGCAGGAATGCCTCGTAGCCGGCCGCCGACGCGAGTGCCCCGCACCTCGTGCTCACATTGTAGGCATCGTAGGCGTACTTGCCAGAAATTCCACTGTCGCCCGCCGCCTGCCACACGCCCTTAAAGTCTTCAAGCCGCGTAATCACCCCTGCACCTCCTCTCATCTTATCCGCTCAGGTCTCAGAGCGCCCCGCAATCCCTGAACATTTGCAACACCACATCTGGCATCTCAACCTCTTGGCCGCGCCTGTAGCGCACAGGAATGCCGTTCCAGCAGCCGTATAGCTCCGTGTCGTTCTCGTCTGCGCTCTTGGGTACATAGACCTTCACGCGTGCCGCCTTCGCAAACGCTGTCTTTGCGCCGATCTCTTGTGCGCGCGCGGCCTTTTCCAGTTCCTCGTTCGTCCTTACTGCCATATCTCTCATCCTTTCAAAATCGGGGAAGCAATCGAAATTGCTTCCCCCTTTCTTCGTTCTCTATCTGTCCGTTATGCGCTGAAACCGCTTTCGATGCGTTGAATGAACGCAGGCTGTAGGATCTTACACACATACGCCATGACCTTCCAGCCGACGGTACCGCGCTGATCCAGCGGGTCTTCTCCGCTCCCCGCGGGCTTGATTTTGGACTGCACGTTGCCGCTGCCGTCGATGTCTACCACGCCGTAGGCATTCTGGCCGAACACCAGCGTGGAAGCGACGTCCGCGCTGTCCGCGCCCGCGCCGGTGAAGACCTTCGCCTCGCTGGTGCAGATGATCTTGCAGCCGTACAGCATGCCGATCTCGCCGTTGTAGATGTTTCCCTTGTCCTGATACTTAGAAACATCCTTCCAGGTGGGGTCGTCCATCAGGTCGAACTCCGTGTCCGGCCCGATGATCGCCACGTAGTAGCCCGCACCCGTGCCATTCCCCTTGAACATGGGCGCGTTGACCTTCTTAAGCGCGCGTACGGCCTTGCGCAGCTCCAGACTGGTAAGCTTGTCCGCGGGGGTCAGTTGGGCACGACCGGTCTTGCCGCCAGCGTAAATGACGCTCGCCGCCTTGTGCAGTTCCTCGCGGGCGAGGGTGTCCAGCGTAAGCGCGCCCTGCTGGGCCATCAGGTCTACAGCGTCGGTCTTGACGTTATCGATGGCCGTCAGGTCAAGCAGGTCGCTGACCGTCACGAAACCGCCGTACTGGGCGATAGTCGCCGTCAGATTCGTCATGCTCAGCGCCTGGCCTTCCGGGGGCACGCCCTCGGTCAGCGGCGTGGTGAGCGCCGCAAAGGGCGTCCACTTGCGGAACTCGATGGTCTTGCCGTGATGCGCGGGCATCGGGCGCTTCTGCGCGAACTGATTGTGAATCAGCAGGGGTTTCATGTTCTCCAGCAGCCGCTTGTCGTAATACTGCTTAGTCGCGGTCACGGCAAGCGTGCCGGTGCCCGTGGTATTGGTGTTATAGGTTACCGCCATGTGTTATCCTCCTCTAACGGCCCGCGCCCTTCGCGCTGGCCCTTTTAGTCGAGGACGACCCGCTTTCCGCTGCGCAGCTGCTGCTCGATCCGCGCGTTGAACGCGGCGAACTCCTCCGGCGTCATGTCCGCGAAGTTCTTTGTCTTCGCGCCGCCGCCAGTGCTCCGGGCTGTCGCCACGGGCGGGTTGTCCCGTTTTTGTGCACTCCTTTGTGCGCCCTGCCAATAGGCATAGGCCATGTTCACGTCCCATGAACCCTCGTCGATGTGGCGGGCGATCTCCGCGTCCTGAAACATGCCCCGAAGGTCCGCGCCGCTGTCCCGCAGCGCATACAGCTGGTCTTCCAGCTGCGTGCGCCTGACGTCTGACTCGGCCGGTTCAGCCTTCGATGTCTTCAGCTCCAGAATTTGCTTTGCCGCTTTCGGCGTAATTTCCGGGTCTTCCTCGGCCATCTTGGCCGCACGGTATTCCAGCATCGCCTGTGCGATCTGCTCGTCGGTCATCCCGGCAAACACGTCGCGCGCGGTCTTCGCGAGCTGTACGTCTGGCTGGTACTTTCGGCTTTGCGCCCGTAGCGCGGCCTCCTTGCCCATCTTCCATCGCTCGCGCTCCGTTTCCAACGTCGTCTGCGGCTCCTCAGTTTGCGGCTGCCCGTCGTCGGCATGCTCCTGCGCAGAAGCGTCCTCCTGCGAGGTTTCGACCGTCTCCGCCTGCTCGTTTAAAAGCGCGGACAGGTTTACCGTGTCATTTGCCGCGTCGTCCGGCACCGTCACGACCGTCTTCACGTCGTCCATATGTCCTCCATCGCGCCTTTCCGCGTAGTCAGCCTATTCGGCGTTTTATCTGATCGGCTTTAAGCCGTTTCAGTCGACGGCTCCGTAGCCACCTCGTCCTGCAGCTCCGCGTAATCCGCGTTCGTCGTCTGACCGGTGAGAAGCGCCTGCCTCAGCGCCTGCGAGCGCTTCCCCTCCTGCTCGACCTGGCCCTGAAGCTGCTGAACAGCCTGCTGAAGCTGCTGCATCTGCGTGCGGGTCTGGTCTGCGGTTTGCAGCGCAGACAGAACCTCCTGCTTGTTGTCGATGCCCTGCAGCAGCGACACCACCGCCAGCGGCGGCAGCGGCTGACCCGCCTGACCGCAAATTTGCGCCACCTGCAGCACGAACTCGTTGTTCGCCTGAATCTGCAAGGGGCTCCTGCGCTGCACCTGCACGCGCACGTTGTACGGCGGCCGTTCAACGGCCCGGCGCTTGCCGGGCATCAGCTTTACGTTGCGCGGCGTCAGCTCTCCGGAGCTTCCGTGCCCCGCGACCATGATGACGCGCTCCTCCGTGATCTTGTCCGACAGCACGTAGATCATCTGCTCTACCGTCTGACGAAAACACTCCTTGTAGCTGGCCGTGTGCAGGCGCGTGATCTTCCCGCCCGCCTCCTGAAGCGCCTGGATCGCGCTCGCCGCCGTCACGCCCAGCCCGCCCTCTCCGCGAGAGAACTGATTCTGGCCGCTGTCCTGCTTCATTGTGTCCACGAGGTAGGTCATGAAGTTCATGACCTGTGGATTGAGTGGCGCGGCCTGGAACGCCCGCAGGCTCGCGTCGTCGATGTTTCCATGCGTGCCGATGAAGTCCCGGCTCCAGTCCGAAAGCGCTTTGCCGTCCAGCCCGCTGTCCTCCCGGTAGATGAACCGCTGCCGGCTGCTGGCGCGCGCGTTGTCGTCCATGTACTTTGCGTACCGGCACGTCGCTCGCCACTGGTCCGCGTAGTCGTCCATCAGGCTCACACCGAACGGCGAGCCCGCCTGCCTGCGGTAGCGGAACACCACAAACGGATACTTGCCATGGCTGTACACGCTCTCCCGTCCGCTCTCATACAGCAGCGCCCCGCCCGCGATCTGCGCCATGTGCACCTTATAGGTCTTGCTGCCCGCCTCGTATTCACGCCACCAGTATTCGATCAGCAGGATCGGTGCCTCGCCCTGCGGCGAGTACCCCGTTCTCGGCTCCCAGTACGTATCCCCGCCGATGTATCGCGCCTTCTCCGGGTAATGCTGTTCAAACCACGCGCGAGGGTAAAAGGCTGTTTTAAACACCGCGCGTCCGTCCTGGATGTCCTCGAACAGCGGATCGGGGAAAAAGCTCTCCATCTCCCAGCGTTCGCATCGCGCCATGCCCCGCCCGTCGTCCAGCTCTTTGTCCCAGAAAACCTGCAGCACACCCGTCCCCGCTACCGCGCAGTCCTCCATAAGTTCCGCGTACTGCTCGTCAAACGCGCTCTGGTACAGTGCGTAGCGCACCACGTCCGTCAGAATGTCCGCACTCTCCTGCAGCTCCGGGCGCTCCGGCATCATCTTCGCTTCCGGCAGGTTGTCCATCTGATCCGCCACTACGTTGTCGATGGTGCTGTTGAGGCTGTTGAGCTTCGGCGCGGTCCGGGGCAGCGTATCATCCTGCAAGGCCCGCAGCTTACGGCTCGTGCGCGCCTGCTCGTGCAGCGGCCGATGCGCCGTGCGGAACTCTTCAAACAGCCGCAGCGCCCGGCTCAGCAGCTCCTCCTCCTCCGGCTTCAGATGCTGCTCTTCAACGATGTGTTCCATCGGCCACCCTTCTTTCTTGTTTACGTGCAATCATAGAGCCCGTGCAGGTTGGGCACGGCGGCGCTGTATTCGCCCTCCGGCCGGATGCGGAAGAACGTCTCCATGAACCGCTGCCGGTAAAACTCAGCGCGGCTCTGGCGTGTCAGGCTGCCGTTCCCATAAAACCGCCAGGTCGCGTAATCCGCCAGCGCCCCGTGCGTCCATGCGGGCAGCCGCGGCTCGTCGCGGGGCTGGGTAAGGTTCGGCTCGTCGTGCACATATGTGATCTCCAGCTCTCCGTTTGTGCTCCGCAGCGGATGCAGCCGGCTGCCGTCCATCTCAAACGGCACCTGCTTCCCGCCCGCGCGCACCTCTACGATCTCCAGCAGACGCGGGATGCGCCTTGCCTCGACGCTGTCCTCGCCTTCGTCCAGATAGAGCACCGTCTGTCCGCGCGGCCTGTACGCCCGCTGCAGCACGTAGTGGTACCCCTCGTTCACGTACTGGTCAATCAGCGCGTCGAACTCTGCGATGTCGCTGGCGTCCTCGCCTGCCTGCTCCAGCACTCGCTGCTTGATCTGCCCGAACGTCAAGCTACTCAGCTCCTCTCTCACCCCAGCGGATCATATGCAAGTTTTCTCGTCGCCTGCGGCGCCCGTGGTGCGATAGGCCGCGACATCAGGAAGTACCGCGTCTCGTCGTAGATGTGATCCTCCCCGTCCGTGTCGATGTCCTCCACTTTCCGTTCGTCGTACACCAGCGCCGGAAACGTGCGGATGAAGTCCCGGCACGTTGTAAACACCTGGAGCATCGGCCGCCCCTCATCGTCAAACTTCAGCCGCTCGTGCACTTGCGCTTTACCGGGGATTCGGTCGTTCACCGCTGGGCTGAACATCAGTCCCGGCGCGGCCGAGCGAATCTGTTCGTAGACGCTCGTGCCCCGGCTCCCGTCCCAGATGCTCGGGTCCGCCACGCCGAACGTGCGGATACCCTCCCGCCGCTCGTCCTGCAGCCCCTCCTCGATCTTCAAGGCGATCTCGCCCGGCGAGAACTTCACGCCCACATTCGCGACACCCGTGCACCCATAAATCTCTTTGTAGCGGTACACCTCGCCCCGCTCACCCACCGCCCACACCCCGCACGAAAACGGTCGGCTGTAGCCGTAGTCGAATGACAGATAGCGCGGCCAGTGGAGCGGGATGTCAAACGGCTCGATGACGTGCGTACGCAGCCGGTCGTAGTAGTGCGCCGGGTCGTTCACCCACTCCGGGAATGCCTGGCCCTCGAAGGCATCCCAGTGCCCCAGCAGCAGCGCGTCGCGCAGGGCCGGAGGCTTTTGCTCTAGTTCAAAGATGTAGTCCTCAGTGAGGTGCGGATTGTCCGTCGCCAGCGCCGGAATGTACTGCACCGTGCGCTGCTGTGTCTTGTTCAGTACCTCGGAATACACCGGCATCGCGTGGATCTCGCCGTAGGGGGCGGAATCGACAAACCGCTGCTTCACCCATCCATGCCCCGGACCGCCGGGGTTTGACGTGCAGCGTACAACCGGCCGGATGCCCAGATCGCGATTGGCGCGCACGCGGGTGCGCAGGTACTCGTAGGTTGTCAGCTGAAAGTGTGTCAGCTCGTCGATGTACAGCCAGTGGATCTCCGCGCCCTGGTAGCGCAGCTTGTCCGTCTCCTCGTTGTTGCAATGGCAAAAACGGAGGACTGATCCGTTTTTCAGCCGGTACGTGTAGCTCGACGACGTGTACGTCCCCAGCTCCGGCGGAATGATCCGCCGCGCGGTCGCGATCAGGTTCTTCTCCAGCTCCTGATAGGTCTTGCGGAACAGGTAGGCCTCGGTCCCCGGGTGCTTGAGGCAGCGCAGCAGCGCGTCCCACACGCACGCGTAGCTCTTACCCCCGCCCGCCGCCCCGCCGTACAGCACCTCGAACGCCGTGGAGCCGTGAAAGAGCAGCTGTTTAGCCGTTGGCTGGTAGTTCAGCTGCACTCTCGGCATCCTCTGCCTCCCCGATCATATCGATGTCAGCACCGCCCAGCAATTCAACCTTGATTGCGGCGGCGTCCTTGTCCTTGATGCCTGCGCGGTCCAGCAGGTCGCGGCTCGCCTGCAGGTTCGCGTACACGTCCTTGTGGTCGAGCGCTGCAACCTCCCGGCGAGCAGCCTTGACGCTCGCCATCTTGACGATCTTGAGCGCGTCGTTCGTCGCCGCTTCCAGCAGTTCGTCCGCGTATGCGATAGCTTCAGGCCGCCGCAGGATTTTGCTCACGTTTTGCTGGCCCATGTCAAGTCGCTCAGCAATCTCCGCCTGAGATAGCCCCTCGACGTAATACATCTCGACTACCCGGCGATTCCGCCCACCGAATTTCATTGCTGCGACTGCGCTGCGTCTGCTCATTGCGTCGCCCTCCCTTCCCTGAAATTTTGTGAAATGCATTATACCTGCAAAAGGGCATTTTTCCAAACGAAACACAAGGAAATTTTTGAGGCGTAGAGGGACCAAAAAAATAAAAAATAAGAGCCTTGCCGCAGGGGCAGGGCTCCGGCATATCGGGCTGGAGGTATATAAAATGCGCTACGGTCGAGCGGGGGTGGTCAATTCCGCCCTCCCCCGTGGGGGGCTGCCTATTTTTTGCGAGGATTTTCGGCTTTCTCTGCTCGATTTCCCGCACAAAAGCGATGTAAACCAGCGTCCGCAAGGAGAATGTATCACTACGCACAACTCGCTCGCCGAATTTTAGTGCGTTTTGTATTCAATCTATTCGCAAAAGCGTCCTTTCGCGAACTGTTTTTCCCTGACCTTTGCGGCTGCTCGATACGATGAAGTCGACTGGCTGCTACGGAGAATCGATCGATAAACCGCGCAACCCCCCGCCCCCATCGCCTTTGCGATACCTTACGACTGCAATAGTCAATACAAGCGTGGAGCCGCTTTGTCATCTCGACTATTGCAGTAGTCTATTCTTCCATTTATTAGGACGGTGAAGGCTGGTGAAAGCTGTACACTATATCCCTATATACGAGGCTTATTATAGCTCTTATGTGGGGGATAGGGGCCAGCTTTCACCAGCCTTCACCTTGGATATAAAAACATAATCTTATTACACTTTTGCGCCTATGTGTACAGCCTTCATCAGCCTTCACCTTTTTTAGACGGTTTCTAGCCTTCACCTCATTAGAGCGTCGAAAGGCACAAAACTTTTTTGAAAAAGGGGTTGACAGAATACCGCAATAGCAGTATACTGCAATCGTGGCAATCAAAAGCCACCACGGCAGAGGCAACACCGATTTCCGATGGGAAGGAGGTGAGGCTGATGCACGAGCTTTTCTTGATCTTGGCTGGTGTTGTCATCGCGGTGAAAATCGCACTTGACACGCTCGCAGGGATAAAAGAAAGCGCCCACGATCTGAACCATCGTGAACGCTAAAGCCTTCAGAGGCTAAACACACAAAGCCTCTGCCGTGCCTCTATTATATATCAGGAAAGGTGGTGTTGTCAATCACCCTGAAAGAAGCCCTAAAGGCCAAAGGCTGGACTGTTCAGCGCTTGGCCGACGAAACGGGTGTTAGTAAAAGGACGCTGGATACCTTTATGTCCGGGTATAGATCCCTTGGGGGCTGCGCGGCGCGAACACTACTCGCAATAGCTAAAGCGCTTGATGTCGACCCTCTGGAACTAATCAATGACACAGACAATGCACATTAAAATGCTGCTGCAAAGCTCGCAACAATGCAGCAGCGCGCCCCCACAGTGCAAACAGTGACGAAAGCACAGGCGGACAGGTATATTATACAATACTGCCGCCCGCTTGTGCAAGCAAGAAAGGACGGCAATTTATGTCTTATAATGGCTGGAAGAATCGGCAGACCTGGAACGTGGCTCTCTGGATCAACAACGACGAATGGCTCTGTCGCCTAGCCCGCGAATATGTGCATCAGGCAAAGCACGTAAGCTATGATGGGTTCCTCCGCTATGCCGGACTGTCTGGCGTCCGCACCCCTGATAATATCAGCTACAGCGGCACCCGCCTTGATTACTCCGAGCTGACCGACATGATGAAGGAGCTGATTTGAATGACAGCACTGAATAGATGGTATGACCTTGACGGTGTGTATACTCGCGATAGCTGGACAATCCCTGATGAAGGCGCAGAAATCTGGTGCACAGGTTGGAAGCGCGGGCAGACGATCAGCCCTTATGGTGACGACTACCACGTGGTTGTCGGGCTGAACGTGTACCACTGCAGTCAACTTATGGAAATCATGGAACGCTGGGAGCACGACGGCTACACGTGGGGCATTGAAGGTGTGTCCGTCCAACGTGAACAGCAAATCAACGGGCGCTGGACACCTGTCCCAGTCTGAAATAAAGCTCCGAGAGGTCAACCCTCCCGGAGCTTTTTCATCGCTTGTTTCTCAATCTGTCGCACGCGCTCACGCGACAGCCCCAGCGCATCCCCCACCTGACGCAGTTCCTCGCCGTAGGCAAGGCGGTGCACAATGACATACCATTCGCGGCTTTCCAGCCTCCCCAGCAGGCGCTCTAGGTCCGCCCGCTGCTCGACGCGCTGTAGCTCCTCGTCCTCGCTTCCGAGCATCCGGTCGGTCATATACTCCGTGTCCAGCGACAGCACGCCTTCGCCCAGCGCTCGCATACTGCGCACGTCGGTCGGGTCGAGACCGTCGGGTACGTCGTCGCCGTACAGCAGCGCCGAGTACGCCCGCCGCTTGTAGACTGGCAGGTAGACCGCCCCGAACTCCCGCCGGGCGCCGTGGCTCAGCGCGTTTCGTATGTACGGGTACGCCATTGTACAGAATTTAACCCCGCGCGCTGGATCAAAGTCTCTTGCAGCTTTCACCAGGCCTTCAAGCCCGTAATGGTATAACTCTTCTTGCTGGTCGGCTGCGGAATGACTGTACAGCCTCTTCACGACATACCAGACGAGCTTCGTGTTGCTCAGCACCAGCTGCTCCCTGTCTTCATCCGACAACCGCTTTCACCGCCTCCATCAGCTCGTCCTGCAGTCGTGCCTTACCGGCCAACACGCGCATGACGCGCTCGTCGATCGTCCCTGCTGCGACGATGTGGTGCACGACCACGCCGTGCCGCTGCCCCTGCCTGTACAGCCTCGCGTTGGCTTGCTGATACTTTTCAAGGCTCCAGGTCAGCCCAAACCACACCAGTATGTGTCCGCCCGCCTGTAGGTTGAGGCCGTGCCCAGCGCTGTCGGGGTGTGCGAGCAGCAGCGGCACCTCGCCGCGGTTCCAGGCCTCGACGTCCTCCGCTCGCCGCAGCACCCGCGCCTGTGGAAACGCTTTTTGCAGTCGTTCAAGGTCGTGCTTGTACGTGTAGTAGACCAGCGCGCTCTGCCCGCAGGCGGCCTCTATGACGTCCTCCAGCGCGTCGAGCTTGATCCGGTGTAGCTCATGCCATGCCCCGTCGGCGTCGTACACGGCCCCTTGTGAGAGCTGTAGCAGCTTGTTCGCGACGGTCGCTGCGGTGAGCGCTACGATCTGCGCACCCTGTAGCTCCAGCAGCATTTCGCGCTCCATCTCCCTGTACGCTGCCCTCGCTGCATCGTCCAGTTTGACGTTGATGATATTGTCGATTCGCTCCGGCATCGGCAGATAATCGATGCTGCGCATGCTGACGCAAAGCCCGTCCAGTGCCTTGTAGATCGCGTCCTCCGCGCCGGGCTTGGGGCGCCACTCGTAGACGACGTGGCCGCTCCGCTTGCCCGCCTCAAAGTATCGATCCCGGTAACTGCCCAGCGTTCGTCCCAGCGCTGCGCCGCGGTCTAGTAGATACATCTGTGCCCACAGGTCGATCAGGCCGTTCGGTGCGGGCGTGCCGGTCAGACCGACGATGCGCCGGATTTTCCCCCGCACGCGGCGCAGCGCCCGGAAGCGCCCTGCCCTCGATGATTTAAAGCTGCTCAGCTCGTCGATCACGACCATATCGAAGGGCCAGCGCGTCCCCACAGTCTCTACCAGCCATTCGACGTTTTCTCGGTTGATAACGTACACGTCGGCCTGCCGCCCAAGCGCCGCCCGCCGCTCCGCTGCGCCGCCCAACACGCGCTCGACGCGCAAAGGCAGTCCCCACTTCTCGGCCTCCTGCGCCCAAACCGTCTGCGCCACGCGGAGTGGCGCGATGACGAGTACCTTGTCCACCTCAAAACGATTGTTCACCAGCTCGTCGATGGCGTGCAGCGTGATCGACGTTTTGCCGAGACCTAACCCATATCAAGCAGCAGGCCGACCTCATTCTGGTCGAGTATTTTCTGGATCGCATAGGTCTGATAAGCATGTGGCTCGAAAATCATGGGCATCACCTCCTTCTTTATGAAACTTTGCGTGTTCAGCCTGAGAAACAAAAACCACTAAATTCTGAGGTGTGTTATTACGTTTGTCTTCATCAAGATGATGTACCACCTCAGTTGGTAGCAGTCTCCTACCTAACGTCAGCTCCGCGACGACCCTATGCTCCGGTTTACCGTATAGCTTCGCGTATGACAGGCCCGCACCCATCCCCAAGTGGGCATCTCGCAACTTTTTTCTGACTTCATCAGTCATTCTGGTAGGATTCATCTTCTTATTCAGGTTGCGCATATGCTCGGAACTTTTTCTTGTGTCAATTCCAAGGGTCTTTTTATGTCGGGCTTCACCCAAGCATTTTCGGCTACAGAAATTATGTGGCTTTACATGACAAGGTTGCCGGTAGATAGTTTTTCCACAGTTGTCGCAGGTGATCTCTATAATCTTCATCCTGTCACCCTATCACCAAATATATCCAGCACGCAGGACCGCGCCTCATCCCATCCGCTGATCTTGCGCACGTCCATGCCGCGCCTTCGCATTTCGTCGATCTGCCACCTCTGCAGGTTCGAGAGCCGCCCCACCACCGTCTTGAGCTCGATCCACACGACGCGGCCGTCCGGCGTGATGATGATGCGATCTGGTACCCCCGGATTGCCCGGCGAGACAAACTTGTAGTACAGCCCTCCGCGTTTCTTCACCATTTGGCCCATGCGGGCTTCGATTTGTGATTCTAGCATATTTCCTCCTCGGCGAGCTCCAGCCCTATCCAGACGTTGCCTGCCTTGGTGTGCCGTCGCTCGTACCCACGGGCCTCAAGCGCTGTAGCAAAATCATTGCTGCGCCGTGGTAGTTTTTCGCCGTTGCCCGTCGCCCACGTGACGTATCGGCCATACAGCTCTGCGCTTTTTACCTTCGTGCCCTTTCGCGTACACTCGTCTAAGAAGGTTTTAAGCCAATCCTCACGGTCAAGGTAGGCCGCGGTCGACTGCTTGACGATCTCCGGCTTTTTGATTTTGTAATGGTTTTCTGCAAACCGCTGCGCGCCCTCGATCATCCAAGCCAAAATCTGTGGACCTTCCTGCGCTACCAGTTGCTCGCCGAAATTGGTAATCATCTGCTCCGGCGCAATCGTCGTCTCGAATGGCGCGACGGCGATGCGCCTGCGCGTACCGCCGTCGAGCGAGCGTAGCCTGAACAGGTGATTGGTGTGCAGCACCAGCGTGTGCGTCGGCTTGAAGCTGAAGGGGTCGCGCCCTTTGGGGTTCGCGTTGATCTCGTCGCGACTCGTCAAGCGTTTCATGATGCTGACGCTCATGTTCGCGCCTTCGTCGGTTTCCCCGGCGATGACCAGACGCTTGCCGCGTACCTGCTCCAGCCCGAACGCCTCCGCGCCGTTGTTCCTTGCGACCAGCAGCTCCTGCCTAATCCCGCCCGCGTAGTCGCCCAACACGTCCTTCCAGGCCCCAAACAGCGTGCTTTTGCCGTTGCCACCGGGCCCGTAACTGATGACCATGCCCTCCTCGTACACCGCGCCGACCAGCGCCATGCCCGCGACATCCTGCAGGTATCGCTCGAAGTCCGTGTCTTCGTTCGTGATGCGCCGCAGGAAATCATTGTACGTCGGCATCTCTCCCGCAGCCGGAGCTACCGCCGTGCAGGCCGTGCATAGCGCGGCCGCGTCGTGCGGCCGCAGCTTGCCGGTCTTCAGGTCTACAATTCCGCCGGGCGTGTTCAGCGCCCAAGGGTCCGCGTCAAAGTCTTCGAGTTTATGGCTCTCCAGCATCGGCTTTGCCAACTCTAGCGTCGCCTTGATTCTCGACGCGCTGCGGCTCTTGCACGCCCAGCTCAATGCCGCTGCAGCACGCTTTCGGTCGTCTGACCCCTCCGGTGTCACACGCAACCACGCCTGCGCGGCGCTCAACAGTCCGTCTGTAAACCGCATCATGAGCAGCTTTGCTGCACCTTCGGCGTCCGTGACCCAGCGCACACCGTCCCAGGCTACCCAGCGCAGGTTATCTTGCCAGCAGAGCACGCGCTTATAGGCGTCGGCAAAGGCTACGGCGTTCCCCTGGTCCGTAAAATCGATTTCGCTCTTAATCAGCCCCTCGGCCGCCTCATTCTCAAAGTCCTCCAGCGCGTTTTCCAGTATCTTCTCCTCCAGCTCTCTCAAGACCGCCTTGTCCTCCTGGCACATCTCCTGCATCGCCTTAAAGCTGTCCATCTCCGCCGCCGGTGTGTCGTGTGGCTTGTCCACATCCCGGTCCCCGAACAGGTGCAGCCGTACAAGGTCGAAGGCGTTGCACAGCCTCCCGCCCGCGGGGTCGCTGTCGTGGTGACTATACAGGAACTTACCGTCGTCGTAGACTACCGCCCCACCGTAGGCGCTGCCCGCGCGGTAAGTGTACCTGCCCTCCTGTGCCGCGGGCTCATATATATTGGAAAGAAATTTTTCAATCGCGGTCGGTATATCGTACACCCGGCAAAATGCACCGACGATACCGGGTTTCTGCGTGGGTTCCCCTTGCCGCTTTGCACGGGCCCGCAGCGCGTGTGTCTGCCGGCTGCTCGTCGGCCATTCGGCCGTGTCGTGCCAGTCCCGATATTCGGCCAGCACATCCTCCGGGTTGAGCCAGTCGCCATCCTGTGCCTCGAAGAGGTACTCCCCGTCCCGGCAGGCGCTGGGCCAGTACATCAGTCGCCCCGGCTGATAGGTGGTGTCGTCAAAGGCCTCGATGTCCAGCCAGCTCGCCACCCGGCGGGCGATAGCCTCGTACTCATCCGGCGCGACCGCGCGGCGCAGCGGAATCAGCAGGCGAAGGCGCGGGTGCTCCGGCGTGTGGCTGTGAGTGGAGTACATGCAGGCCGCGTAGCCGTACATCGACGTCCATACATCCCAAAGCTCCGGCGTGCCGTAGTCCGCGTCCAGCGCCAGAAGACAGCGGCTTTGCACGTTGCCCGCCTTTCGCCGCCCACCCCTGACATCCCCGCCAACAAAGCCGCCGACGTCCTTGATCTGCGCGCGCTGCTGGGCCGACATGGCGGCGAACTCTGCGACCGTCTCTGCTGTGCGGACTGGCGTGCGCAGGCGTATCACAAAATCCGGCCAGGTCGGCGTCTGTACCCTCCAGCTTGTGTCGTGTCGGCTCTTTCCCACCGAGATCGTGAGATTATTCATGCCATAGCCCTCCTGAGCTTGTCCGTCGCTTTTTTTATGATTCGGCTCGCTTGAGATTGTGACACCTCCAGTGCCTCGCCTATCTCACACTGATACAGATCGCGGCGGGCCTTGAGGTCGATGGCCTTGCGCTCCTTGCCGTTTAAACGTTGCCTGGCAAAGTCGAAATCGATCAGTGTGTCCAGATCGTCCGTCTTGGCGGCTGGCACGATTGCTGCCAACGTCAAGCCCTCCGCGCTCTCTTGATCCAGTGAACAAACGGCCATCGGTGCTGCCCCGCGTGGGGGCCTAATGCTGTGCGTTTTATCGCGCAGGTAGTTCGTCGCTCGCCCCCAGATGAGGCGGCACGCATAGGTCGAAAATGTATAGCCAAGATCCGGGTTAAAGCGGTCAACGGCCTGAATCAACCCGATGCATCCTTCCTGAAACAGATCGTCCCACTCGCAGGCGTTGGGGGCAAAATATTTTCGCAGCGTATACGTTACAAGAGGCAGGTTTTTCTCAATGATCTCGTCTCTGGTCATACCGTCAATCCTTTCGGTAGAATTTTGTCACGTATCCGTCCCCGCGTAGCACCAGACCGGGCGCCCACGGCACAGGCCGCGCCATGATACCGCAAATATCCGACAGCGCTACGTCTGCCGCTGTCTCCGGCACCTCGACGATCATCTCGTCATGTACATGCATCACGATCTCCGGGTATCGCAGTTCCGTCGCTATCATCGCGTCGCGCAGGCAGTCGCGCGCGACCGCCTGGACGATGTTCTCGACGAACTTCGGGCCGTAGCTCTCAACCCGGCTCCACCTCCCGGCGTCGTAGCTTTGATAGCTCACGCTCTCCCCGCCAAACCGGTTAGTTGTCATCTGAGGCTCGAAGTACCGTAAGCTCCGGCCACTCGGCAGGTGGATGTGCAACAGCCGTTTCGTCGTCCGTTCGACGCCGAGGCCACGCGGCAGCCTGTAGACGCCGCCGTATTTCACAGCGTCTAGCACCGCGGTGCCGACGCGATCCCAGAGCGCCACGATGTGCGGACTGGCTGCGCGCCAAGCTGTTACCAACGGCTGCAGCTCGTTCTCGGTCAGTCCCATCTCCAGCGCACCCATGTTGATGAGCGCGCCGACGCTTCCACCATACCCCAGTGCCAGCTCGGCGACCTTGCCCTTCTGTCGTAGATGACCGTTGATGCCATGCTTTACGACCGGCACCTTAAACATCTGCGAGGCCGACGCGCAGTAGATATCCCCGCCTTGCGCGAAAACCTCCTGCCTCCAGCGTTCGCCCGCCAGCCACGCGATGACGCGCGCCTCTATCGCGCTGAAATCAGCTACTGCAAAGACATGCCCCGGCCGTGCCACGAACGCCGTGCGGATCAGCTCAGATAACGTCGACGGCACATTGCCGTATAGCATTTCTAGCCCTTCACGGTCGCCGCTCTTCACGATCTCGCGTGCAGCCGCAAGGTCTTCTAAATGATTCTGCGGGAGATTTTGAACCTGCACCAGCCGCCCGGCCCATCTGCCCGTACGGTTCGCGCCGTAAAACTGAAACAGCCCGTGCACTCGGCCATCCGAACAGACGCTCCGTTCTATCGCCTCGTACTTCGTTACGCTGGTCTTGCCCAACTCTTGCCGAATCGCCAGCGCGCGGCCCTTTTCACCGGTCGCTGTTTCACGCATCTCCGCGACGTCCTTCTTCGTCAGGCTGTCCGTGCCAAAGTATTTTTTGAGCTGTGCTACGCTGTTCGGGTTGTCGAGGCCGGTGAGCTGCCGCGCCTCGTCCGTCAATTCAGCGCTGTGCTCACTGCTCATCGCAATCGCGGCGCGTACAAAGTCCATGTCGACGTCGACGCCGCGCGCGTTGATCCTCTGATCCATCTCCCATGCGGCTTGTTCTACCGCCGGCAGCGGGTAGGCCGCGAGCTTCCGGCGCAACTCGCGCTCAACGATGACATCTTGGCGGTTGTACTCTATAAAGGTTCGCCATTTTCCCAAGTCGTGCTCCGGCAGGTTCCGCGTGCGGCCGCCGTTTGTCTTTGTGGGCTTGCAGGGCTTGCTAAAATAGTCGATCAACCGCTTGCCCTCATCCATTTTTTCTTCAGACATACCGAGGGCTTTTGCAGCGTCGCCAAGCTTGCGCGGCAATCCCAGTGTCGAGGCGAGCACTGCCGTGCAGTTCCACTGCCCCTCGATCATGGGGCGGCCGAACCAGCGCCCCAGGCAGGTCATTTCAAAAGCCGCGTTGTAGGCCGTCTTGAGCACACCAGGGGCCCAAAGCGCAGCTTGAAACGCCTGTAGTTCCTCGCTGTTCAGACAGTTCCGCGTGCAGTCCACCACCTGCACAGGCCCATCGTCAAATGCGAAGCCAATGAGCAGCAATCTGAAATTCGGCGAATCGACGTAGCGGTAAACCCCACAGCGCGTAAGATCGACGTCACTGAATGTCTCGATGTCGATGCCAAGCGTCTGCATATCGTCCCCCTATACAAAGAGGCGGTGCGGTTCATTCCGCACCGCCTCGTGGTCCTTACAGGCCAAGGTCGTCGTCCTCCGTGAAGTCATCTTCAAAGTCGTCCTCCGCGCGGCTGAACCCGCCCAGCGGCTCGCCGTCGGCGAGCTTTTGCAGATTGTTCAGTCCGCAGGCAATCCCCTTGTTGCCGCTCTGGTTGTAGGCGAAGAAGTTCAGGCTCGCGCGGCCATAACAGCCGGAGTACAGCTCTGTCTGATCCAGAATTTCAGTCTTGTCCCGATCCACCACGCCCGGCGCGCGCTTGCTGCTCGCATTGAGAACATAGCAACCCGCGCACTCCGGTCCGTACTCGCCACCGTTAGGCTTCTCGCCGTCGCCGTCATGAAGCGGCGACTTGAGAGACGCCGGTACCTTGCCGCCGAATAGTCCACCGCTGGAAAGGCGCGCTGCCTCGCAGGCAGCCTTGATTTTGCCCAGCGTCGTCTTGTCGGTTTTGGGGATCAGCAGGCACACCGAATACTTCGGCTCCTGCCCGTCCGCGCTCGCCCGGGGCTTGAAGGCATTGAGATACGAGAAACGCACCTTGCCGGTGATAACCTTTGTAGCTTCCATTATTGTATTTCCTCCTCGCTGAAGTCCTGTTGTGCGCTGTTCCAAGTCGGCCGCTTGTCCGTATCCGGCACGAGCGTCGGCTTGCCCGCGGGCTTGACGATCAGGTCCCCAAGAAGTTCCGTAAGGCGCTTCTTTCCGACCAGCTCTTCAAGCTCACCTAGGCCCTTGATCTTCATGACGTCTGATGCCCTGTATCCGTCGTCCATCAACGCGAGCACCGCTTGATCCTCGTCAGTGATCTTCCGGATCGATCGGCCGGCGACGAGCTTCCAGCCGTCGAAGTGTTCACCGTGCTCGATTGCTTGCCGTGAGGCATAGTCCTTGACCGTCTTCGCCCAAGAGGTCAATTCGTCTACGCGACTGAGGATGTCCCCAATCTCGTCGCTCGTCAACAACGGTGCGTCGGTAAAGTCGTATGCTGCGAGCTCCAGTTGCTTCTCAGCGCGGGCCCGGCACGTTGCTGACACATGGCAGAATCGGCAGTGCTCGCCAGCGCAGAACTCGCCATTGCCCTCTGCCGCAAGCTGCGCAACCGGCCGAATTTGGTAGCCCCAGGCCCGTAGTTCGCTTGTTGCAAGCGTCTCGGTCGTCACGCTGTCAAGCCTTGGTTGGAAGATGTGCAAGTGCACGACGTCGATGTTGTACAGATCCTCAAATTCCCCCAAGGCGCCCAGGCCATATAGCCGTAGCTGCGGGTTGTTTTCCGCACTGACCGGCACACCCTTGCCGTATTTGAAATCCACCACGTCCATAATGCCATCTGCGATGATGATGACGTCGCCCGTGCCAAACCCCTCCGGCACCCAATCGCTGAAGTCCAGTCGCTGCTCTGTCAGTAGCAGCGCGTCGGCGCTGCGCTCCTGCGCCTTGCTGTACAGTTCGATTACATAGTCCAGGAAGGCGTCCGTGTGCTCCTCCATAGCCTTCTTGTACAACTCATGTTTGAGCAGCTTTGCAGGCGTGCGCGGCTTCTTGCCTTTAAGGTAAGCGTTGATCTTTGCCTCACAGATCGCATGTGCCAGTGTCCCTTCGGCTGCAGCCTCGCTCGGGTCGCTTTCGGGTGTCTCCGCGCATAGCCGGGCGCTGGGTGGGCACGCCAGCCACCGGTGCGCACTGCTCGCGCTGAGCAGGGCATGTCCTACTGCCGGCATGATTTCACCGCCATAATCTCTGCTGCCGCCTTGCAAACCACGTCTTCAACGTCGCGATCATCACAATAGGCAAGTGCTGTCGCCATGTTCGCAATACTCATAACCCCGAGGCCTCTTATCTCAGTGCCAGAGCCATCAAACGCAAGCAGCAGAAAACCCTTGCAATCGATGGGCGCTTCTTGGTCCTTAACTTCTTCCGGGGTCAAGCGTGCGCGCTCTTCGTCGTTCAAATCAATCTGAATCCTCATTTGCTCCACCTCTCCAGCAGCCGCTCCTGCACGGCCTCTACGTTGTCTTTATCGATCAGCAAATAGATGCACAGGGCGATCAGCAGCACGCTCACGCCATCGCCTCCCCGGCCAGTTGTACCGCGCGCGCCAGTTCCTCGGGGCTCTTCAGGTCGGTAAAGCTCTTGACACCCATCTGATCCAGTACCGCGCGCAACGCCTTTGTGCCCTTCGCCGATCGCAAGTCGTTGAGCGCCGCGCGGGCCTCGACCCTAGAAATCGCGTTCGGGTTGTCGGTAGGCGTGGACTCCTCGTCCTTTTTTCCCTTGGGCGCTGGCGCTGGTGGTGTCATGCTGTCGCTGCTCGGGCGCAGCGCTGCGAGACTTGCGACTGCTAGGGCCAAGGATTCAAGCGCGGGGCAGTCAATCTTTACAGTGATTTCCATTGAAAATCTCCTTCCGTTGTGCTATAGTAAGGCTGTTTGTTTTTGTCTTCCGCTGGTCTGAGGTTGCCGCCTCGCCAGCGGTTCTTTTTTGCCCAAATGCCGCCTTCATGTCGTCGGTTGTCCACCCTCCTGTCTGCATCGCCTGCAGCATCCCGAGAACGTCAGCCGGTGTGCCGTGCATAGTCACCCACCTCTCGTTCGGGAGCAATAACCGCCAGTAACCATCGAAGCTCGGTCAGCGAAAACGTCTCTGGGCGTTTATAGCGGTTGTACATCGTGGCACGGGTCATGTGTACGAGCGCCGCGAGCTCCTCCATCTTTAGGTTCTTGGCCGCGAGGAAGCGCGCGATCTCGCCGCGCAGTTCAGCGTCTTGCGCCGCCCATACCTGCGCGAGCTTTTGGGATTTCGTAATCGCTGTTCTCGGCATCGTCGTCATCTCCTTGCACCAAATCGAGCAGGTTCTTCTCTACGCCAGGAAGCAGGTCGCTTAGATCGTCCAGGTATTCTTCGATGATTCCGATCCGCGCGGCGATGTCGTTCGGTATCGAATGACCAGATTCCGACCTCATGATCATATCCATAGTGAGGTCAGCCATTGTTACTCGCGCCTTGTTCAGCGCACAGATTGCCAAAGTCACATCGTCGTATGCGTTACACAGCTTCATCAATTTTTGCCTCCATGATCTCTTTTTTCCGGGTTCCAAAATACTCACGCCCCAAAGGTGTCACGACCACTTGCACGTGCTCGTATTCATCGTCGTTTGTAACCCGCAATCGGAAGTAGTCTTTTCTAGGGCCAAGGTATTGAGCGTAGGCTCGCAGCTCTTTGGTTCCCTGTTTCCGGTACAGGAAACGTTTCGTGAGCAGCCAATCTACAAACTGCCTTTCAGATACATCTAGCACTTGTGCGGTGTCCCGGATACCGGTCATCAGCCGCTTTGCCTCTTGACCCCTGTGGTACGCAATCCGATGCTGTAGGAACTCTAATCTAGCGAGCATCCCGTCGTGTTTGATGGATAAATGCAAACAATCGGTTTTGACGTCTTCCAGCGCCTTCTCCAGTCGCTCGTGATCTGCCAGCAACTCTTGTGTGATGTACAAACCGTGCCGCCTGATCGAAGGAAGGACTTCGTGCGTGACCCAGCGTTTGAATGCCTTGGCTTCTGGTTTGCGGCTACCAAGCACGAGGGTGTACAAGCCGGGTTCGTTGACGCAGTTCACATCCATGGACTTTTCAAGCGCTTGGGGGTGGGTTACTTGAAATACCCCAGCTTCGTCATCGTCGAGTCTGTCCATCGCTCGGCTTACCTGGCCCAGACCCAACGCCCGGCAGACATCCACCGCCACAAACCACGGTTCTCCGTCGCGTAACACTGTGCGCAACTGTCCGAACTCCGGGTTTTCATAAATCTGAATACTCACATAGCTTCCTCCTGTGCTACAATGCCCCTGAAAAGAGCTGTTTGATGAAAGGTTTTTCGCTCTCGAAGTGCTTTGCAATGAGCGAAACATCAACTCTTCTTTTAGCGATTACAAGTCGAAGTGTCTCCAGCTCCGTGATGTTGTTCGTTTGGTGACTTTGCAATCAAAAAAATAGTCGCGATTTCTCCCCACGTCCTTCCCAGCAAATTCGCTAACTGCTTAACCTCTTGAATGTCAGGTTCTTTCCGTCCCGTAGTTATCCGATTAAGATGCTGTCTGGACCAACCAAGTTCACGGGCCGCTTCAGCTTCAGTATCATACTTAAGCTGAATAAGGGCCTTTATTTCTCGTACCTTTCTCAGCTTGCCCACCTCCTTTCGCATTGTTGCTCATTCGGTGACACGCATAGCTTAGCATTCTTTTTTAAGCTTGTCAACCAATTGGCGATTTATTTTTCACAAAACATTTTTTGTCTTGTTTTTGGTGACAGGCATGCTATAATGGATAGCGTAAATCGTGTCTGAAAAGAGGTGGAATTATGGAATTTGGCGATGTTCTAAAACAGATTCGCACACAAAGAGGTTTATCGCAAGATGAACTGGCCGGACTGCTTAATACCTCTAAGCAAGTTATTAGTCGGTACGAAAACAAACAGCGAATCCCTAAAATTTCTGTACTGGCGCGGTACGCGGAAGCACTTAATGTGTCACAGTCTTATCTCTCAGGCGAAGACATCGTAGAACCCCCTGCTGGTCTCGAGCCTATGCCGCCTCTTCAGCGGTTGCCGGTTATTGGGTCTATCGCCTGCGGTGTACCGATTCTCGCAGAACAAAACATTGAGGAGTACTTATCTTTACCTGTCGATGGTTTGAAGGCAGATTTTATCCTGCGCTGCAAGGGAGATTCGATGATTGATGCCCGCATTACGGATGGAGACTTGGCCTTTATTCGTATCCAGCCCGAGGTCGACCATGGTGAAATCGCCGCCGTTCAAATCGATGACGAGACAGCTACGCTTAAACGATTTTTTAAGTACCCAAACCAGATTGTTCTCATGCCGGCAAATGCAGCATACGAACCTATGATTTTCACCGGCGAGGAAATGGCGCGCGTACGCGTCGTTGGAAAAGCTGTGGGGTTCCTAAGCCTTTTTAACTGAATACATAAGACCAGGAGGGGGAGCCGTGTACGAATCGTCGGAAAGGCGGTAGCCTTCCGGGGAAATATTGTTTAGATCGGTGGGAAGGACATATGACAAGGTATTACGTCCGCCGTGTACTATTCGTCGGAGCACTCATCGCTCTATTTGCGATGCGACGTAACGTTTTTGCTTTTGATCCCGTCAACGCTAATATCTCAATAAATCTCATCAATCTCATCTACGGGGTTTTTGAGCTCGCCATTATTGTTCTTATGGCCCATCTTGCAGCTTCTATCGTCTCGGCGGCTATTTGGCTATCGCAGTGTATCTTTGAAAAACTATGGTATTTTCTCGGACTTCCAAAGGATGATTCTTCACGCTTTGAGCTTCCAATTATAAACATTCTTGGTGGAGTGCTTCTCATAACTGTTGTAATATTCATTCTTTATCCAGACATCATCTTATCTCAACCAAGGTGAAGGCTGGTGAAAGCTGGCCCCTATCCCCCACATAAGAGCTATAATAAGTCCTCGTATATAGGGATATAGTGTACAGCTTTCACCAGCCTTCACCATCCTAATAAATGGCAATTATGGAGGGTGTGCAAATGAAAAAATTATCTGCTGTTGTCACCTTGTTGTTCGTGCTGCTACTGCCGGTTTTTGTCTGCGCTGATCTGACCGTGGCGTGTATTGACGTCGGGCAGGGCGATGCCGCGCTCATACAGTGCGACGGCCACAATATGTTGATCGACGCAGGCACCAATGCAAGCACCGAGATATTGCTGAGCTACCTGGATGACATCGGGGTGAAAACCATCGACCTCGTTGTCGGCACGCACCCGCACGAAGATCATATCGGGGGACTAGATAAAGCCATTGAACGGTATGATGTGAAAAATGTCTGGATGCCTCGTGTGCAGGCAGACACGCGGACGTTTGAGGACGTTCTGCTCGCAATCCAGTCCAAGGGCCTCAAAATCACCGCGCCGACGCCTGGTACGACGTTCGTGCTCGGTGGGGCAGCGATTACAGCACTCGCACCGAACAGCGTCAGTTATAGTGAAACAAACGATTACAGCATCGTGCTGCGGATCGATTATGGCAGCACATCGTTCCTGTTCACGGGAGACGCCGAAGCTGCAAGCGAAAGCGAAATGCTCGCAGCGGGTGCGGATCTGCACGCGGACGTGCTCAAAATCGGTCACCATGGCAGCAGTAGCTCGACGACCGACGCATTCCTTGATGCAGTTGATCCCGACTACGCAATCGTCAGTTGTGGTGCAGATAACTCATACGGGCACCCGCACGGCGAGACAGTGAGCAAGCTCAACGCGTACGGTGTCCGGATATTACGGACCGACGAGCTGGGCACTATTACAATTCGGTCAGATGGTGAGAAAATATCTCTGAGCAATTTCGATCGCGACGATGATGCGGCCATAACCTATATCGGGAATAAAAATAGTAAAAAATTCCACCTTTCCTCTTGCGGATCGTTGCCGGCCGAAAAGAATCAGGTATTTTTTAATGGGCGAGAAGAAGCAATCGACGCTGGTTACGACCCATGCAAGAAATGCAAGCCCTGAGGAGGTGGGTTTATGCGGTATGTAGTTGACAGAATTGAAGGAATGACAGCGGTTTGTGAAGACGAAAACCGGAATATGGTTGTCTTTCCGTTACACGCCTTACCATTTAAAGTCGAGGAGGGAACGGCGTTCGAGAAAAACGCTGGTGGGTTTACCCTCTCTGATAACTCCGAGCATCATGAACGCATATCAAAGCTTATGGACAGTCTATGGAATTAAAACACTGCGCGAGCTGAGATAAACGAGAGGAGGCTTTGAGCATGGCGACAGCAAAAAAGCTCCCGAGCGGGAGCTGGCGGGTTAACCTGTATGTCGGAAAAGACGCGGCTGGCAAACGCCAATACAAGTCATTCACCGCCGACACGAAGAAAGAAGCGGAATACGCTGCCGCAGCGTATAACGTCGAAAAGCGGCACAGAGCAAAGCCGACAGAGCTGACAGTGGGCGAGGCAATAGATCAGTATATCACAACAAAGACGGCGATCCTCTCCCCGTCTACCGTCCGTGAGTATAAGCAGCTAAAAACGTACGCGCTACAAACTTTGTCTTCGTATAAACTGTCTGAGATCACGCAGGAAGCCGTTCAGTCCGCGATGAACGTTTATGCGATGAACCACTCCCCCAAGTCTACTCGGAACGCGCACGGGCTGCTTTCCGCGGCTTTGGCAGAAGCCATGCCTGATTTCGTTCTCCGCACTAAATTGCCCCCAAAGGTCCGGCCTGACATCGCCGTGCCCGACGACAAGGCAATCCAAGCTTTGATGGGGGCTGTCGCCAATACAGCGATGGAAACCGCCCTTATACTCGCCTCCATGCTCGGGCTTCGACGAAGCGAGATCGCAGCACTCACATGGAACGACTATGACCCTATTCGTAAGACATTGCGGATTAACAAAGCAATGGTCGTGGATGATAAGCGCGATTGGGTTGTCAAGGCGCCGAAGTCTTACGCAGGAACGCGAACCTTAACCCTGCCGGACTTCCTTTCTGATTATCTGGAGAAGGCCCCTCGCTCCTCGGATTCCATTGTTCCGCTTACCCCCAACGCCATCACGCGCCGATTTGAGCGACTTCGGGATAAGTTAGGGCTCACCTTTCGCTTTCACGATCTTCGTCACTACAATGCGTCGGTTATGCTTGCCCTCGGCGTCCCAGATCGGTATGCAATGGAGCGCATGGGGCACGCAACGCCCAATATGCTAAAAACCGTATATCAACACACGATGCGGGAAAAACAGAGAGACGTTGCGGACAAAGTCAACAACTATTTCACAGCAATGCAACACGAAATGCAACACAAAAAATAGATTTCCCTTATATATCAACGTATTTTAGCGAAATATTGTCAGGTTCAAATCCTGTCACCTCGACCATCGAAGGGGCTGTCAGGCTAAGCCCCAAAAGAGAAAAAAGAAAAAGTGCGAGAAGGTACTAGCCAACTCGCACTTTTTGTTGTAATTTGAAACTGTTAATGAAGCAAACACAACGAGAGCATGATACCGC
>JAEXCG010000120.1 GCA_023402355.1 Bacillota bacterium
ATTCCGGGGCGGGCCCCGAAATGGGGGCGCGCGCCCTGTTGAGTTTTCAGAAACCGCCGGGAATCAAGAATCCAGGTTTTCTCCTGACTTTCCGCGGCACAGCGGCAAAGATTTATTTATGTAGCACAGAAAGTGAGGTGCAGCTATGCCGCCCGCAAAAAAGATGGGGCGTCCCCCTGCCGAAAACCCGAAATGCGAGACCTTGCGGGTTCGTGTGGACAAAGATGTCGTAAAAAAGCTTGACGATTGCGCCGGAGAACTGGGGATTACCCGTTCGGATATTGTGCGCAAAGGAATCGATCTGGCGCTCGAAGCCATGGAGAAATAAGCGAAAGCGGCGATGGACAAAAAAGTTCGCGCTGTTTTCTCCCCATCGGTTGACTTTTTGACGTCATTATGTCAAGATATTAGCGGCCCCTATAAGTGAGGTGATAAAATTGGGGAACAAGAAAATGGGGCGTCCGACCGACAATCCGAAGGACATCTCCCTGAAAGTCCGCCTTGATAACGATACCGCGAAGAAGCTGGACGAATGCGCGCATACGCTCGAAGTTTCAAAAGCGGAGATCGTCCGGCGCGGTGTCCACAGGCTTCACGACGACCTCATGAAAAAATAGAAGGAAGCGGCGCAAACCTACCAAGCACACGCCACTTCCTTCCCCCACCGGCATTGCCAAAGGCAACAGCGGCGTAAATATTATAGCATGCGCCGTCTTTCCTTTCAAGCAATATCGGCAGCGACAGAAAGGAAGGTCTGAAACGCCTTATGAGCAAATCCATCCTATACGACCTCTACTTCGGCAACCTCGCGCCATGGGAGCGCGCCTGCCCGCAGGACCCCGCTTACAAATCGATCAACCGGAAAATCAGCGATTTAAAAGTCCATTTCAGAGAGACGCTGTCAGCGGACGAATACAGACGGCTTAAGGAATTGGACGACCTGAAAGAGCGCTCCGGCGCGTTCGACGACGTAGACCTTTTTGAATACGGCCTTTGTATGGGCGTCCTGCTGATGATCGAAGTCTTTCATTTCAAGGAAAATCGCCTGACGGAGCGTGAAAACGAATAGAGCGCAAAAAAGGACTGCCGCGCGGCAGTCCTTTCTCGTGCGTTCCAGCGGCCCAAACCGCTGCGTCAATATTGCAGGAAGTACGAGCTCACGTAGCCCGTGGACCCGCCGATGTTCACGCGCGTCCAATCGACGCCGGATTCCACGACCGTCACCTGCGTGCCCACGGTGTACACGCCCAGCACCTTCGCGTACAGGCTCGGCGCGGAGCGGAAGTTGACGATCGAACCGCCGTTGGGGTTCACCAGCGTCGCGGTGCGGCGGATGGCCTCCACCCCGGAGTTGCCCGTGAGGCGGATGTACTTGGCCATCATGTAGCCCCGCTGCGAGCCCACCAGCACCTCGTGCCAGGTCGTGCCCTTGGAGAGCACCTTCACCAGCGTCCCGTTGCCGTAATAGCCCAGCACCTTCGCGTCCAGCGAGGGCTGCTGGCGCAGGTTCAGCACCTGGGTGGACTTCGGGTTGTTGACCACGCCGTAATAGACGGTCATGTTCTGCGTGCTGTCGTAGCTGGAGGACTGGGTCAGGTACTGCGCGGACATGAAGCCGATCGTCCCGCCGATGCGCACCTTGTGCCAGTTCTTGCCCTTGACGAGGATTTCCACCGTCGTGCCCGGCTGCCACGAGGAGAGCCAGGGCGCGTCCTTGCTCGGCCCGCCGCGCAGATTGACGCTGTTGCCGTTCGGCGTGGCGATGGTCGCGTAGGCGACCGGGGAAACGTCCCCCAATCGCACGAGGTCCGACACCATGAAGCCCGTCAGCCCGTCCACGCGCACCTGATACCAGCCCGTGTTCTGCGAGAGGATGTCCACCCGCGTGCCGCTGTTGTAGCGGGCGAGCACGTCCGCGCTCAGCGAAGGGGTCTTTCGCAGGTTGACGTAGCCGTCCGGGTTGTCGACGGTGCCGTAGCTGCCGCCCGGCGTCGTGTCCTCGCTGATGTAGCTGCCGCTCATGTAGCCCGTGGCGCCGTCCTCGACCTCCACAAAGTACCAGGAGCCGGTCTTGGAGATCAGCTCCACCCACGTGCCGGGCGGGTACTGCCCCAGTCTGTCCGAGCCCGCGTGCGGCTCCGCGCGCAGGTTGAGACGCCCGCCGCGGATGACGCCGTACGATTCGGCGAGGCCCGCCAGCGGCAGCAGGCAGCAGGCCGCCATCAGCGCCGCCGCGAGCGTATATTTCCATGTCCGCATGTTCTTTCCCCCATCATCAGGTCGCCCTGCCCGCCTGGGCGGCGTTTCCTTTGTATCCATTAAACGTGCGAGGGCGCTTCTTTGTTCCCTTGCGGCGCCCCGTTTTTTTCCTCGCCGCCGCCCCCCGCCGCGAGCGCCGGGCGCAGCGGGGAGAGCCCCGTCGTCAGGCTGAACCAGGCCCCCGGGGCCGGTTCCTGCACCGCCCGGCCCTCCGCCTCGCGCCAGACGCATTCGCGCAGGTTGTCGGCATGGCGCTGCACC
>JAEXCG010000002.1 GCA_023402355.1 Bacillota bacterium
TCCTGTGCAGAAGTACTGACATGGGCAAGCGCGTCAGCCTCCAGAAAAAACGTTTCCGTGCTGCTCTCGACCCCGCCACCTTTCTCTCTATCCTTTTGGGCTGATTTCAAATGCTGTTGCCCTGCCTGTCCTCCCCTTTGGGTTGACGAATGCTCCGCAGCGTGTTATAATTCAAATATAGAAATATGATTTCATTAAATGAAATCGCAAATGCGGGAGGAACACATGAAAGCGGCAGAGGCATTGGTTCAAATCATGGTCAAAGAGGGGATACAGGACGCGTTCGGCATTCCGGGCGCGGGCATCAACGCGGTCTATCAATACCTGCAGGGCGCGCCCATCTCGCACTACTGCATGCGCCACGAGGAGGCGTGCACGCACGCGGCGGACGCGTATTACCGCGCGTCGCACCGCATCGCGCTCGCAATCTGCACCTCCGGCCCCGGCGCGACGAACTTCGTAACGGGCCTGTACACGGCCTGTATCGACTCCATTCCGCTATTGGCCATCACCGGGCAGGCCAACACGTGGCAGCTCAAGATGGACCCGTTCCAGTGCGTGGACATCGCGGCGATCTGCGCGCCGGTCGCGAAGAAGACCTATTGCGTGACCGACCCCCAGACGATACCGCAGGTGATGCGCGAGGCGTTTTACCTCATGCGCAGCGGGCGGCCCGGCCCCGTGCTCATCGACCTGCCGCTCGACGTGCAGCAGGCGCAGATCGAGTTCGACATCGACGCCTATGAGCCGCTGCCGGTCGAGAAGAAAGCGCCGGACCTTGAGCGGATCGAGGAAGCGGCCGACCTGCTCGCGGCGTCGAAGGCGCCGGTTATCGTCATGGGCGGCGGCGTGACGCTCTCCGAGTCGGAGCGGGACGTCATCGAGCTGGCGGAGCTCTTGCAGATCCCGGTCATCACGACCTACATGGCTAAGGGCGGCATCCCGGTGGAGCATCCGCTCAACGCGGGGCACGCGGGCATTCAGGTGGGCCAGCCGGTGGGCAACAAGGTTTTCCTGGATTCGGACCTCGTGCTGGGCATCGGCTGCCGCTTCAGCGACCGGCATACGGGCGACCTCAAGGTCTATCGCGGGGAGAGGAAGTTCATCCATATCGACGTCTGCGAGGAGCAGATCGGCAAGGTGTTCGCGCCGGACCTGGCCATCGTCGCGGACGCGGGGCTGGCGGTGCGCGCGCTGATCGACACGGCGAAGGCGCGCGGCATGAAGCCCGTGAACCCGGCGCGCGCGCAATCGGTCGCCCCGCTGCGCGAGCAGCTCGCGCGCAGGACGCATTACGACACCTGCCCGATCATGCCGCACCGCCTGCTGGAGGAGGTGGACCGGGCGTTCGACGCGGACACGATGTTCACCACGGGCTGCGGCATCACGCAGATCTGGTCCGGACAGCTCCAGAAGATCGACAAGCCGCGCCGCTACCTGCCCTCCGGCGGGGCGGGCACGCTGGGCTACGAGGTGCCCGCGGCGTTCGGCGCGAAGGTGGCCGACCCGGAGCACTACAGCGTCACGGTCGTCGGCGACTTCGGCTTTACGTTCATGGGCGAGGAGATCGCCGTCAGCGCGGCCTTTCAAAAGCCCATCATCGTGGTCATCCTGAACAACGCCTACCTGGGGCTGATTCGCCAGAACCAGCGCGGGGCGTACGGCTACGAGTATGCGGTGGACATGCCCTACAACCAGGACGGCACCATCGATTACGTCAAGGTGGCGGAGGGCTACGGCTGCGTCGCGGAACGCGTGTTCACCCCGGAGGACCTGGCGGCGGCGCTGCGCCGCGCGAAGGGCAGCGGGCGCACGTATGTGATCGACGCGGTCTGCGTCAAGGAACAGCTATGCGACATGGGCGGAAGCCTTGCGAACGTGAAGAGCTTCGCGCCGCCGGAAGCGTGAGAAAAGAGGATTTGACATGCAGGAATCGATCAAGAAGTACATGAAGGTCGGCCTCGTCCACTTTATGGCCTACCCGTCCGCGATGACAGGCGAGGGGGAGATCCTGAAGACCGTGCGCCGCGTGCTCGAGGACGACTATTTTGACGCAATCGAGCTCACGCACATCAGCGACCCCGCCGTGCGCCGCGAGGTCGCCTCGCTGGTTTGCCAGAGCGGCGCGGCGCTGGGTTACGGCGCGCAGCCGCAGCTCATGCGAGGCGGGGAGAACCTCAACAGCCTCGACGAATCCCTGCGCCTGCGCGCGCTTTCGCGCCTGAAGGCCTGCGTGGACGAGGCCTGCGAGATGGGCGCGCAGGGCATCGCCTTCCTTGCGGGCAAGTACGACGCCGCGCGCCGGGAGGAGCACTACCAGGCGCTGGTCAGGAGCACCCGCGAAATCTGCGCGTACGCGCGGGAGCGGGGAAACCTGCAGGTCAACCTGGAGGTCTTCGACTACGACGTGGAAAAGTGCTCGCTGATCGGCCCCGCGCCGCTGGCGGCGCGCTTCGCCAAGGAAATCACGGCCGAGTTCGACCATTTCGGCCTGATGCTCGACTTGAGCCACATGACCCAGCTTCACGAGACGATGGACGAGAGCGTCGATCCGGTCGCGCGCTTCATCCGCCACGTGCACATCGCCAACGCCGTGCTGGTGCCGGGCGCGCCCGCCTACGGCGACCAGCACCCGCGCTTTGGGTTTCCGGGCAGCGAGGTGGACGTGCAGCTGCTCGTCCGCTTCCTGCGCAAGCTCTTCGACGTGGGCTATCTGGGCGCGGGCAAGCGGCCTGTGGTGGCCTTCGAGGTCAAGCCCTGGGGCGACGAGGACAGCGAGATGGTGCTCGCAAACGCCAAGCGCTTCCTGAACGAGGCCTGGGCGATGGTATAAAAAGCGGGCCGTCCGCATCGCGGCCGGGCATCCCGGCGCGCAGGGCGGAGGCCCTTCTTCGTTTGCAGCTTATTCGGGGCAGGCGAGCGCCGCGCTGATCTTGCGCGCGGCGCCGGTGACGAGGGGGACGAGCGCCTTGATGCGCGCATGCGTCATGCGGGATACGGGGCCGGAGACGCTCACGGCGGCGACGATCCGCCCCTCGTAATTGCGGATGGGCGCGGCGATGCAGCGGGCGCCGAGCTCGCATTCCTCGTCGTCCAGCGCGTAGCCCTGCGCGCGCACGGCGTCGAGCTCTGCCTGGAGCTCGTCGAGGGTGGACTTGGTGTGCGGGGTCAGGCGCAGGAGCCCCTTCTTTTGAACCAGCGCCTGAAGCTCCGCGGGCGCATACTCTGTCAGCAGCAGCTTGCCCACGCCTGTGGAATGCATGGGCGCGCGCTTGCCGATGCGCTGCGTGATCTTGAGCATGCCGTCCGGCCCGTCCACGACGTCCAGATAGATGACCTCCATGTCCTCCTCGATGGCCAGACAGGTGGATTCGTCACAGGCGCGGGAGAGCTCGGTCAGGTACGGACGCGCGACGTCGCGGATGCTGAAGCGCGCGCTCACCAGCGCGCCGATCTGGGCGAATTTCAGCGTGAGGGCGTAGCGAAGCGTCGTGGAATCCTGATAGGCGTACCGGTGCTCGACGAGCGTGTTGACCATGCGCAGCGTCGTGCTGGTGGGCATGCCCACCTCGCGCGCCAGGTCGCCCAGGCGGACGGGCTCGCGCGCGCTGGCCATCGCCTCGATGATTTGCAGGGTCTTTTCGACCGATTGATTCAAACGGGTCTGCTTTTCCATGCGGGCCTCCTGTTTTGTGCTCACTGCCAACATCGTACCATCTTCAAAACCAAAAGACAAGCTGAATCGAAAGGGGATTGCAAAATGAAAATCGTCGTCCTGGACGGCTACACGGAAAACCCCGGCGACCTGAGCTGGGCGGGGCTGGAGGCATTCGGCGAGCTCACGGTCTACGATACCACGGCCCCGGAACAGATCGCGGAGCGCGTGCGGGGCGCGCAGGCGGTCTACACGAACAAGACGCCGCTGACGCGGGAGACGATCGAGGGCGCGCAGGCCCTGCGCTTCATCGGCGTGCTGGCGACGGGGTACAACGTCGTGGACGTCGCGGCGGCGCGGGAGCGCGGCATCCCGGTGTGCAACGTCCCCACCTACGGCACCAGCGCCGTCGCCCAGTACGTGTTCGCGCTGCTGCTGGAAATCTGCCACCACGTCGCCCACCACGCGCAGGCGGTGCAGGAGGGGCGGTGGACGGCCTGCCGCGACTTCTGCTTCTGGGATTACCCGCTGATGGAGCTCTCCGGCAAGACGATCGGCATCATCGGCTACGGCCGCATCGGCCAGGCGACGGCGCAGGTCGCCCGGGGCTTTGGCATGCGAGTGCTGGCGTACGACGCGCACGTGAAGGCGCCCGAGTGCGTGCCGCTGGAGGAGCTGCTCGCGTCGAGCGACGTCATATCGCTGCACTGCCCGCTCTTCCCGCAGACGGAGGGGATGATCAACCGGGAGACGATCGCCGCCATGAAGGACGGCGTCATCCTCATCAACACGTCGCGCGGGCCGCTGATTCGCGAGGCGGACCTCCGGGAGGCGCTGGTGTCGGGGAAGGTCTACGCCGCGGCGGTGGACGTGGTATCCACGGAGCCGGTGCGCCCGGACAACCCGCTCTTGGGCCTGCCCAACTGCCTGATCACGCCGCACATCGCCTGGGCCCCGCGCGAATCGCGCCAGCGGCTGATGGACATCGCGGTGAGCAACCTGCGCACATTCGTCGCCGGGAAGCCGGAAAACGTCGTAAATCCATAAACGACCGCCGACGGGCGTTCCATAGGGCCTTTCAGCATGCGCAGGGAAAGGAGGAAAAGCCTCTTTTCCTTGTGCATTGTTCGTTTTTATTGTACAATTTGAGTGGAAATGGGAGGGGAGACGGCATGCAGCGAAGGTTTCGGCGCGGAGGCATTCAGCGGCTGCTCCTGCTCGTGATGCTGCTGGTGTTCATCGCGCTGCTGGCGGTGGAGCGCATATTTCTGCTGTATTACCGCGAGTCGGTCGAGGACAGCGCCCGCGCGCTCACGAACGCGCGCGCGGACGAGCTGTTCGCGGACATCAACGAGATGTGGTATCAGCTCAACCTGATCTCGGGCACGTTTTCGCGCAGCGACGCGATGCGGGCATACGTGCGCTCGGAGCGCGACGACACGCAGCTTCGCCAGGCGCTTCGCTCCGCGGTCTACCTGACGCAGCTTGCGGCCAGCAACATCGACTCGATCATCGTGACGGACTTTGAGGACTTGGAGCTCTTCGCCTACGGCGAGACGGACGCGCACGTGCTGAGGAGCGCCAAGAGCGCGATGGACAACGGGCTGGTCGTCAAAAACCCCGTCCATTTACAGCTCGGAGCCGGGGATTCGGCCCGCATGTACTGCGTCAACTGCACGGACGAGCGTGTGGACGGTTCGCTGCTGTACACGATCATCGTGTACAACATCGACGGGCTGCGCCAGAAGCTGGAGGCGGTGACGGACGAGAACTACGGCACGAACCTGCTGCTGCTCGACGGGAACGACGTGCCCCTGATGGAAAGCCTGACGCTGAGCGCGCCAAAGCGCGCGCAGGCGATCGAAGCGGTCTGCGCGGGCGATACGCCGCAGGGCAGCCTCTTTTTGCAGACGCGCAGCTTTTCCCTCCTGCGCTGGCGGCTGATCGCGTTCGTGCAGGAGGACGCCCTGCAGCAGCGCATGGCGATGGCGGTGCGCTTCGCCTACGTGATGGCGGGCAGCGCCTTTGTGCTGCTGAGCGTCTTCTTCGTGGTGCTGCGCAAGCAGGTCAACGAGCCCATCGGCCAGATTCTGGACTTCATGCGCCGGCAGGCGCGCGCGCCCTCGAAGGAGCAGCTCGAGCTCGCGACCCAAAACGAGCTCGACCAGATCGCGCAGGGGCTCAACGAAATGCTCAGAAAGCAGCGGCTGATGACGCAGGAAAACCTGCGCAACAAGGAGCACCTCTACGAGACGGAGCTTTCCCAAAAACAATCGGAAATCGCCGCGCTTACGCACCAGATCAACCCGCACTTTTTGTACAACACGCTCGACTGCATGCACGGCATGGCGCTCGCGGGGGGCATGGACGACCTGGAGGAGATCATCTCCTCCATGGCTTACATCTTTCGTTACGCCACGCGCGCGAGCGCCTACGTGCGCGTGGAGGAGGAGATCCGGAGCATTTCCCGCTACATGAACATCGTGCGCATCCGCCACGGCGGGCGCATCGAGGCCCGATACGAGATCGCGGAGGACACGACGGAGCTCAAGATACCGAAGATGATCCTGCAGCCCGTCGCGGAAAACGCCGTGTCGCACGGCCTGGAGACGGTGAACCGCCGGGGCACGCTTTGCATTCGCGCCTGGCGGGAGGGGGACGACCTGCTCCTGACCGTCGGCGACGACGGCAGCGGAATGGACGAAGCGACGCTTTTGCGGCTGCGCGAGGAGCTGGCGCTGGCGCGCGCCGACACGGCGGACCGCGCCAGCCACATCGGCCTGGTGAACATCCACCGCAGGATCCGTCTGCTCTACGGGGCGGAGTGCGGCGTGACGGTGGATTCGCAGCCCGGGCGGGGGACGACCGTGACGCTGCGCATGCGCACGCGGCCGCTGGAGCGGCAGGCGTCGGACGAACGATGAAGTCAGGAGGGAAAGCATGTATACGGTCATGCTGCTGGACGACGAACCGTGGGCGCTGGAAAGCCTGACCCGCGTCTTTCAATGGGAGCGGAACGGCTTTGCGGTCACGGGACGCTTCACGGACCCGCTCGTCGGCTGGGAGGCCATCGCGGGGGAGCTGCCGGACGTGGTCTTCATCGACATTCGCATGCCCGTGCTGAGCGGGCTGGAGATGGCGGCCCGCGCGCAGTCGCTCCCGCAGCCGCCGCTCTTCGTGGTGGTGAGCGGCTACAGCAGCTTCGGCTACGCGCAGCAGGCGCTGCGGCTGGGCGTGTTCGACTATTGCCTCAAGCCCGTGGAGCGCGAGGACGCGCAGGCGCTGCTGGTCAAGATCAGGGGCGAACTGGAGCGGCGGGACACGCGCAAGAGCGCGGCGCTGCTGGAGGCGATTCAGGGCGGCATGAGCGCGGAGGAGCTGTTTCGGCAGGCGGGGCGCAGGCCCACGGGGGCGTGGTGGCGCGTCGCGGTGCTGCGCTTCGTGAGCGAGGAGACGGCGGAGGCCCTGGCGCCCGCCCTGCGCGGGCTGAATGCCCGCCTCATCTGGCTGGGGGCGACCAAAGCGATGGTCGTGGCGAACGGGGACGAGGGGGTGGGCGGCGCGCTGGAGCGGGCGATGGACAGCCTGGGTGCGCGCGAGCGCCTCGTCATCGGCCTGAGCCGCGCAAGCTGCCACCAGCACCACCTGTCCCGGCGGGTGCGCGAGGCGCAGAGCTGCGCCTACACGGACTTTGCCAACCCAAGCCTGCGCAAGGTGATCTACCACGCGCAGGAGAGCCCGGCGGTGGAGGCGCGCATCAGCGCCATGGAGGACGCGATCCGCCGCAAGGACCTTTCGCTGTGGGAGGCGCAGATCGGAGACTACGCGGCCATGATCGCGCGCGAAGGCGTCCAGATGCACAGCCTCTGCCGCTACTGGAATCGGCTGATGGACGCGTTCAATGAGGGGGGAGGAGAGCGCCTGCGGGGCGAGCTGGAATGGGTCATGGACCCGGAGGGCATGCGCGCCTTCCTGAGCGGGCCGGAGGAGATGGCCTCCTACCTGGACACGCTCATGCGCCTTTCCCTGGGAGACGGCGCGCAGGAGGGCCCGGCGCCGGCCAATCCCTGCTTTGTGGAAATGGTCGAGTACGTGGGCGGGCATTACACGGAAAAGCTTCGGCTGAGCGATCTGGCGGCGCGCTTTCACCTGAACACCGCGTATTGCAGCGAGGTGTTCCGCCGGACGGCGGGCGCGACGTTCACCGATTACGTGACGCGGCTTCGCATGGAGCACGCGCGCGGCGCGATCCTGGGCGGGGAATGCAACCTGCAGGCGCTCGCGCTGGAGCTCGGCTACGGCGATTACTTCACGTTCAGCAAGCGCTTCAAGCACTACTTCGGGCAGGCGCCGTCCTTGATGACCTGCACAAAAAAGACGGCGCAACATCCGATGGTTTGACAAACGGAACCGAAAGCGCGACATGGATTCGTTCAACATGCTTTGTTACAATGGCTTCATCAGAAAGCCCGATGGGCGACAAGCCGAACATGAAGGAGGAAGAACCATGAAACAAAGCGTGCAAAAGATCGTTGCCCTGCTCCTCGCCGTGCTGATGACGGCGGGCGCCGCGGCGGCGATGGCCGAGGGCCCCACCGTCTACGACACGCCGCAGTCGTTCACCCTGTGGTGCTCGATGGACAAGGCGGCGGGCGCGGTGAAGGACTGGTCCGAAAACCTCGTCTACCAGACCATGAAGGACCTGACGAACGTGTCCGTCGAGTTTCTGCACCCGCCGGTCGGCGGCGAAAAGGACGCCTTTAACCTGATGTGCGCCTCCGGCGACTACCCGGACGCGATTCAGTACGGCTGGCTGACGGTGCCGGGCGGCCCGGCCAACTACATTTCCGACGGCGTCATCATCCCGCTCAACGACCTGATCGACCAGTACGCCCCGAACCTGAAGGCGTACCTGGCGGAGCACCCGGAGTTCGACCGCCAGATCAAGCTGGACGACGGCACCTATTACGTCCTGCCCTCCATCTACGCGGACATGGAGCTTGCCACCCATCAGGGGCCGGTCGTCCGCGCGGACTTCCTGGACAAGATCGGCATGACGCCCGAGGAGTTCCCCACCACCGTCGCGGGCTGGGAGGAAATGCTCGTCAAGGTGCGCGACTGCAAGGAGCTGGAGGGCGTGATCCCCTACTTCTTTGAGACCATGCAGAACATCACCGACTGCCCGCTCATCCTGGGTGCGTACGGCATCAAGCAGGAGTTTTACAACGACGGCGGCACCGTGAAGTACGGCGCGATCCAGCCCGAGTACAAGGAGTTCCTGAAGACCCTGCGCCGCTGGTACGAAATGGGCCTGCTGGACCCGGAGTTTGCCGCCAACACCGCCAAGCTGCGCGACGAAAAGGTCACCAGCGACCGCGTCTTCGCCTTCATCGGCTCCATGGGCAACAGCATCACCCGCTACACGGCCATGTGCCGCGACGCGAACCCGGACTTCAAGCTGCTGCCGATGCCCTATCCGACGCTGGAGGAGGGGGAGACGCCCATCGTCGGCCAGCAGGGCTGGAACTACACCGGCGCGGGCCTTGCGATCACCAGCGCCTGTGAGAACCCGGAGCTCATCATCAAATTCTACGACTACTTCTACAGCGAGGAAGGCCATGTGCTCTCCAACTGGGGCGTGAAGGGCGTGACCTACGACCTGGACGCGCAGGGGAACCCCTACTTCCTGCCGCTCGTCGCGGAAAACCCCGACGGACTCAGCCGCGAGCAGGCGATGGCCAAGTACACGATCTGGCAGTCCCAGTCCCCGGTCTACAAGCTCAAGGACGTGCTGGAGCAGCGCGACTGCCTGCCCGAGCAGATCGAGGGCCGCAAGAACTGGATGAAGTGCACGAACGCCATCATCATGCCGCCGGTCACCCCGACCGCCGAAGAGGCCAGCGAATACGCGACCATCATGAACGACTGCACCACCTACATGAAGGAGCAGGCGACGAAGATCATCATGGGCGAGGTCGATCTGGACGAGGGCTTCGACGTCATGGTCGCCACCCTCAAGGGCATGGGCATCGACCGCGCGACAGAGCTGACGCAGGCGCAGCTTGAGCGCTACCTGGCCCGCCCGTAAGGCGAGAAAACAACCCAAATCCGGGACGTCAGGTCCGGCGTCCCGGATTTTTGTACCCGAAACAGGGCCGCTGAGGGAGGGAAAGCAAGATGGTGTCCGCATCCGGAAAGCGCGCGATAAGGAGCACGAAGAGTCTGGGGCAGCGCGTCGTCAAAGATTTTAAGCGGTATAAGTACGTATACCTCATGGCGCTTCCGCTGGTCGTCTGGTATCTGCTGTTCTGCTACTGGCCGCTGCTGGGAAACGTCATCGCCTTCAAGGACTTTAAGCCGATGAAGGGCATCTGGGGCAGCCCCTGGGTCGGTCTCAAGCACTTTGAAGCCTTTTTTTCCAGCTATTACTTTTTAAGACTGCTGCGCAATACCCTGCTCATCAGCCTGTACGGCATCGTCTTCTCGTTCCCGGCCCCCATCCTGCTGGCGCTGCTCATCAATGAGCTGCGCGCGCCGCGCTACAAGCGAACCGTTCAGACCATCACCTACATGCCCTACTTCATCTCGATGATCGTCATCTGCGGCATGCTGATGGACTTCCTCAAAAAGGACGGCGTCATCACCTCGCTGCTCGCGGCGATGGGGCTGCCCAACGAAAACTACCTGATGAAGCCGGAGGCGTTCCGTACGATCTACGTCGCCTCCGACATCTGGCAGAACTGCGGCTGGAACTCGATCATCTACCTGGCCGCGCTCAGCTCGATCGACCAGGAGCTGTACGAGGCGGCCCGCATCGACGGCGCGAACCGCCTGCGCCAGACCTGGCACGTGACGCTGCCGGGGCTGCTGCCGACGATCATGATCCTGCTCATCATGCGCGTGGGCGCGGTGCTCAACGTCGGCTACGAGAAGATCATCCTGCTCTACAACGCCTCCAACGCGGAGACGGCGGACGTGATTTCGTCCTTCGTGTACAGGCGCGGCATCCTCGAGGCGAACTTCAGCTACACCACGGCGGTGGACTTCTTCAACGCCTTCATCTCCTTTGGCTTGGTGATGCTGACCAACTACTTAAGCAAGCGCAAGACGGAATACGGCCTGTGGTGAGGAGGAAGAGAGCATGATTCGCGAAAGCAAGGGAGAAAGAACGTTTCAGGTCGCCAATGTGGTGCTGCTCGGCCTCATCGCGCTCATCACGCTGTATCCGATTCTCTACGTGGTCTTCGCCTCCGTCTCGGATCCCAACCAGCTCGTGCGCCATAGCGGCATGCTGATGGGGCCGCTGGGCTTTGAGCTGGGGGCGTACAAGATCGTCTTTCAAAACCCCGACATCGGCAGCGGTTATCTCAACACGCTGCTCTACATGGGCGTGGGCACGGCGATCAGCATGGTGCTGACGATCATGGGCGCGTACGCCCTGTCCCGGACGCACGCGATGCTTGTCAAATACATCATGTTCTTCGCGGCCTTTACAATGTGGTTCAAGCCCAGCATGATCCCGTTCTTCCTGACGGTCGGCATGGACATGCACATGAAGAACACGTTCTGGGCGATGGTGCTGCCGCGGGCGATCGTCACCTACAACCTGATCGTGCTGCGCACGGGCTTTGCCTCGGTGCCCGAGAGCCTGGAGGAGTCGGCGCGCATCGACGGAGCGAAGGATTTTACGATCCTCTTTCGCATCTTCGTGCCGCTGTGCATGGCCAACATCGCCGTCGTGACGCTCTTTTACATGGTGAGCAAGTGGAACTCGTGGTTCGACGCGATGCTGTTCATCAACAAGCGCGGCATGTTCCCCTTGCAGCTGCTGCTCAGGGAAATCCTGATCCTCAACAGCACGGACAGCATGCTCGCCGCCTCGGCCGTCACCCAGGGGGATCAGATTCCGGTGGGCGAGACGATCAAGTACGCGACCATCGTGGTGGCGACGCTGCCGATTCTGTGCGTGTACCCGTTCATTCAAAAGTACTTCGTCAAGGGCGTCATGATCGGCGCCATCAAAGGCTAAGGGAGGCATGAACATGCGGACAATTCTGGAAAAGGCGCGGGAGATTCCCGTGTACGGCGAGTACGACGTCATCGTCGTGGGCGGCGGCTGCGCGGGCTTCCCCGCGGCGATCGCGGCGGCGCGAAACGGCGCGCGCACCTTGATCGTGGAGAGGTTCCCATTCTTCGGCGGCACGGCGACGGCGTCGCTGATGGCCAACATCGTCGGCTTTCGCAATCAGGTGGAGCCGGATTACCTGCAGACGACCAAGGGCATCGGCGAGGAGCTGATGCTGCGCCTGCTCGCGGAGGGCGGCGCGGTGCACTCGCGCAACGCCTACCCTTCGGCCATCCGTTCGGACGAGAAGGGCGACCTTTCATATAACTATGCGTTCGACACGGAGAAGTTCAAGTACGTCGTCCTAAGGATGGTGAAGGAGGCGGGCGTGGACATTCTCTTTCACACCTACTTCTGCGACGCGATCCTGGAGGGCGACGCGGTGCGCGGCATCGTGTTTGAAAACAAGTCGGGCCGACAGGCGGCGCTTTCAAAGACCGTCATCGACGCCTCCGGCGACGGCGACGTGGCCCTGCGCGCGGGCGTGCCCTACTGGCAGACGAAGAAGGACGAGGCAAAGCGCCTGAACGACTGCCTGATGTACAAGATCAAGGGCTTCCCGCCGGAGACGAAGGCGCCCGGCTGCTTGTTTGAGGACACGATGGTCGTCTGGGGGCCGTCGCCCGGGCCGATGAACTGCGCGGACGGCCGGGAACTCACGGACAGCGAGATCGACGTGCGCCTGCGCGTTTACGAAGACCTGGAAAAGAAGAAGGCGGAGCACGCGGACCTCGCGGGCGCGGAAATCGTGGATACGGGCACGCTCATCGGCGTCCGGCAGACGCGCTTCTTCGAGGGCGAGTACAAGCTGACCGGGGACGACGTGCTGGAGGGGCGGCGCTTTGAGGACGCCATCGCCATGGCCGCCAACCCCGTCATCAACTACTATGGCTACCGCCGCTTCCTGACGCACGAGGGCTACCAGATTCCCTACCGCTGCCTCGTGCCCAAGAAGGCGGAAAACCTGCTCGTCGTGGGGCGCTGCATGTCGAGCGACCAGATCGCCTTTGAATCCTGGCGCGCGATGGCGCACGTGCTGGCGCTGGGCGAGGCGGCGGGCGTGGCCGCGGCCGTCGGCGCGAGGGACGGCACGAGCGTGCGCCGGGTGGACGTTTCAGAGGTGCAGCGCCTGCTGGTCGAGCAGGGCGCGGAGATCGGACAGGGGTTGAGGAACAGGTGAAAATCACGCATGTGACGACGACGCCCATCGTGCGGGAGGTCAAAAACCCCGCGATGGACGGCATGTGGACCTACGACGCGGGCGGGCTGCTGGTCGTGCGCGTGCACACGGACGAGGGCGTCACCGGCTACGCGACGACGAACTTCGGCAGGATCAAGCGGGGCGTCTACACGCTGCAGGCGTTCATCGAGGGGGAGCTCGCCCCCGCGCTTGCGGGGCAGGACCCGTTTTTCTGCCGCGAGGCGCGAAAGAAGCTGTGGGACGCGGCGCACTATCACGACGTCACGGGCCTGTCGCAGTTCGGCATCGCCGCGCTGGACATCGCGATCTGGGACATCGTGGGCAAGCGCCTGGGCCTGCCCTGCGCGAAGGTCGCGGGCGCCTGCCGGGACCGCATTCCGGCCTACGCGATGGTCGGCTGGTATTACGACGACGAGCGCACCTTCGTCAAAAACTGCGAGGACGCGGTCGAGGAGGGCTTTAAGGCGCTCAAGATCAAGGTGGGGCGCTACAGCCTTCAGGACGACCTGGAGCGCATCCGCCTCGTGCGCAGGGCCGTGGGGCAGGACATCTGCCTGATGGTGGACGCCAACCAGGCGCTGGACTTCCCGGAGGCGGTGCGCCGGGGCCGCGCCTATGAGGAGGCGGGCATGTTCTGGTTTGAGGAGCCCATGCCGCCCTGCATGGTCGAAAACCACGCGCGCCTGTGCAGGGCGCTGGACATCCCGGTCGCCATCGGGGAAAACCACTACACGCGCTATCAGTTCTACGAGGCGATCCGCCAGGGCATGATGGACGTCGTGCAGCCCGACAACCGGCGCGCGGGCGGCTTTACGGAGTGGCTGGAAATCGGCGCGATCGCCGACGCGGCGGGCCTGAAGATCGCCAGCCACGGCGGAGGGCCCGCCAACGTCAACATGCTCTGCACGCTGCCCAACGCGATCTTTCTGGAATCGGGCAGCCTTAAGGGCGAGAACCACTTCCTGCGCCATCAGATGCGCATGGAGAAGGGCGACCTGCTGCTGCCGGATGCGCCCGGCATGGGCACGGAGGTGGACGAGGATTACGTGGACTTCTGCGTGCGGCAGATGCAGGGGGCGGTCTGACGGCGAGGGCGGCGGCACATTCGTGCCGCCGCCCTCATTTAGGATATGGAAGCTTATTGCAGGAGCCCGGGAAGCTCCCGCAGGTCGTATCCCTTGCTGGGAAGCTCAACGCAGTGCCCGGCGGGCAGCAGGGCGCAGACGCGGTCCTCCAGGGCGATGCGCCGCTCAAAGTGGGCGACGACGCCTTCAAAATCTCTGCAGCCGTGTGCACGGCCATAGGGTGACCGCGCGAGGTAGCCGAGCATCAGGGAATACCAGACCTCCTCGCCCTGCGCGTTTACGCGCTCTCGCCGGACGGAGCGGATGCTTTCCGCGACGTTTGGTGTGCGCAGGCGCAGCAGGCGAAACGCGGACAGGTCGAGCGTGCCGATTAGCTCCGCGTAAAAGCGCAGAATGTCGCCGTCTTCGTATTGCCCAAAGAGCATCAGCTCTTCGAGGAGGTTTTGAAAAAAGGCGCACTCAAAGAGATTGCCCGTTCCCTGAAACGCGCGGAACCGGCGGAGCGTGATTTCTGAGAACGCCTGAATGTCCATACGCCCGCCGTAGACTTCCCAGCGCTCCATGTCTTCGTAAAACCGAAGATCCTCGGCGCGGACCTTCGTGTAGGCGACGATGCGGAGGCCGTCCTCCCACGTCGTCCTTTCCGCGATGGCGCCGGCAAGGTCCGGCCAGTCGCGGAGCGTTTTTTGGTAGGCGTCCTCCGGCATGCGAGCGCACCACGCCAGATCGACCGGCGAGAGGTCGCCCTCCGCGTAGGCGGCGTAATCGGGCAAAAGCGCGTGCAGCGAGGAGAGCAGGGTGCTCTTCCCGCTGCCGGGAATGCCCTCGATAAAGAGGTTGAGGCGATGCGTCATGTGAACCTCCAAACGCGTTTACGGAACGGGAAATTTATCGCTTCCGCCACAGCGTCGCCGTCGCGCAGGGGCGAAAGCCCACGCTGTAATAGAATTGCTGCGACGAGCCCACAAAGACCCGCGTGCAGCCGCGCGCGCGGACGCGGCGGGCGCCTTCGTAGAGGGCGGCCTTACCCAGCCCCAGCCTGCGGTAGGCCGGGTCGGTCGCCATCGGCTCCACCACGCCGTAGCCTGCCTCCGGGTCGTACCACAGGCCGCAATAGGAGGCGAAGTGGCCGTCCGGCGCGACGACGGCGATGCGAAGAGAGGCGTCCACGTGGGGATTGGAGAGCTCCAGCCGGAGCGTTTCGTCGTGCTGGGGGCCGTAGCGGAAGGGACCTTCGCCGCCCGCTTCGTGGTTGAAGCCCTTCCACAGGACGCGCCCGTATTCGAGGGCGCTGGGCGTGTCCTTGAGGCTGGTGAGGGAAAAGCCGTCGGGCAGGCGGGTTTCCAGCGGCGTCTGATCCGTGAAGAGGACGGCGTCGCTCTCCTTTTGCGTCGTGGCGACGTATCCGAGATTCGCGGCGACGGCCTGAAAGGCGGCGTCGGCGTCGGAAATGTAGACCCCGAAGCGCCCGTCTTCGGCGAGGTGATCCTGGGCGTAGCGCAGCACCTCCACGCGCAGGTCCTCATAACCGGGCAGCGCGAGGCAGAAGACTTCGCCTGACTTACAGTCGAACGTGGCGAGCGCGACGACGCGGCCGTCCTCCTCCCACAGGCCGATGTTTGGGATTGCCGCACGGTCCAGGCAGCCGTGCGTCGCCATCCAGTCCCAGCGAGCGTAGGTAAATTCCGCGTAGCCGCGCTCGACGAAGAAGCGCCGCACGCGGAAATAGTCCGGGGTGATGCCCGCCGGATCGGCATAGCGTCTGAATTGAACGGCCATAAAACGCCTCCTTTAATGCAGCAGCGCCGCCAGCGCCTCTGGCAGCGGGGAGCTGACTTCGATGCGCGCGCCCGTCAGGGGATGCAGGAGCGAGACGCGCGCGCTGTGCAGCGCGAACCGGCCCGGCAGGCGGGCGTCCTCGCGGCCGTAGAGGAAATCCCCCGCCACCGGGCAGCCGAGGGACGCCATGTGCACGCGGATCTGGTGCGTGCGGCCCGTCTCCAGCCGCAGGCGCAGCAGCGAAAAGTCCCCGTGCGCCGCGAGGAGCGCGTAATGCGTCCGCGCGGGCTTCCCCTCCGCCGCGACGCAGCGCCGCACCGTCTCGCCCGGCGCGTGCGCGATGGGCGCGTCCACCACGCCGCGCTCTTGCGGGGGCCTGCCCGCGACGACGGCGAGGTATTCGCGCACGAACGCGTCCGTGTGCAGCCGCTCCGAAAGCAGCTTCTGTTCGTGCGCGCCGCGCGCGCAGACGAGCAGGCCGCTGGTGCCCTTGTCCAGGCGGCTGACGGGCCGAAAGAGAAAGCCCGGCGGGTCGCCGTAATAGGCGCGCGCGCGGCCCTCCAGCGTCTCGCCGGTTTGGCGGGCGGAGGGCAGCGTGGGCAGGGGCGCGGGCTTGTCCACGACGAGCAGGTGCGCGTCCTCGTAGCGCACGCAGAGGGCGTCCGGCCGGGAGGCGATCCAACCCGGATCGTCCCCGGGCAGCAGCAGGGTGACGGTCTGCCCGGCGCGCACGCACCGCGTGACGTGCGCGGGCGCGCCGTCGAGCAGGATGCCGTCCTGAAATTTCAGGCGGCGCATCGCGCCCTCCGACAGGCGAACGCGCGAGAGCAGCAGCCGCTTGAGCGTGCGCCCGTCGTCCGCCGCCTCCACGGTGAACGTCAGCGTGCGCACGCGTCCACCGCCGCCT
>JAEXCG010000015.1 GCA_023402355.1 Bacillota bacterium
CCCAGTTCAGCTTCCACCGTCACCCCATGCCGATGGGCATATTCCACGGTCTTTTTGGTAAGGGCAGCATTTTCCTTAAATGGAAGGGCGCTGCCATCTATCATAATAGAAGAAAATCCAAATTCCACCGCATCCACGCACTGCGCAAATGTCATGCCGTGATCCAGGTGCAGGGCCACGGGAATGTCAAGCCCCTGGTTCCTGATACGGTCCGTCCCGGACTGCACGATCCTTGCAAGCATCTCATATCCCAGCTGCTTATGCAGGTTGGGGGATGCCAGCAGGATGACAGGGGAACGTTTCTCAATCACAGCGTCCATGATTCCATTGAACTGCTCAATGGATACGAAGTTAAATGCCGGTATTGCATAACCTCCTTCATAAGCCTTTTGGAACATCAGCTTCGTGTTTACCTGTCCAAGTTCTGAATAATGATACATATCTGCCACCTCCATGTTGTAATAGCCTGTTAGATATAACGTCTGTTCAATACCGTGTACCTTGGGAGTTCCCCGATAAGCGGCATGATATAATCATAAAAGCCTTCCCTGATGTAATCCTTTTCTTCATTCACATAGGACATGGGGAGGCAGTTGTCTTCCTTTGCCACCTCTTCAAGGGCAGCCAGGTCATATTCTGCCTGGTACTGCGGGCTGGGAACCCGCCTGAGCGTCACCATCTTAAGGGACTCCCCCGCCACAGCCGCCCTTACGGCCCTTCTTCCCAGTTCTTCCGCCTCTTCCCTGTCTATATCCGACGCATCATGGGCGCCGCATCTCTGCATCAGCCCCAGGTCAATGCCCCTGATCTTACATTCAAAATTATCCCTTAACAATTGGTTCAGGTACGGGGTGATCCCGCCCATATTCTTCTGCATGTCCATGCCCCGGTTCACGGAAATGTCTTCGAACAGGAATTTGCCGTCCGCCGTCTTCACGCCTTCCGCAACCACTGCAAAGCATTTCCCTTTCTTCTCCAGGACACGCCTTATATCCCCTATGAACTTCTTCTGGTCGAACACCACTTCCGGAACATAAATCAGATCCGGCCCCAGATCAATCCTTTTGGCTGCCATGGATGCTGCTGCCAGAAAACCGGTATTGCGTCCCATGACCTCCGTGAACATGATAAGCTCCGTGTCATATGTCATCATGTCCCTGGCCAGTTCCGAAACCGTAACCGCCACATGCCTTGCCGCCGAAGGAAATCCAGGCGCGTGGTCAATGCAGGAAATGTCATTGTCCACTGTCTTAGGCACGACCATCAGCCGGAAATCATAATCCTGTGATTCCAGAAAACGGCCCAGCCTCAGCCCGGCCCTTACCGAGCCATTGCCCCCGTTTATGAATATATACCGGATATCCAGGGATTTAAGGTTTTTCAGTATCTTCCTGTAATCCGTCTGCAGCGGGTCATCCTCGTCAATCTCATACCTGCAGGAGCCAAATATCATGGATGGGGTGGAGGGCAGCAGCTTCTCGCCCGCCATCTCATCTGTAATATCAAATAACCTCCGCTCAATCAATCCCACGACCCCGTGTTCGGATGCGTAAATCCTGTTTATTTCCGGATGCCTCCTGCATTCATCAATCACACCGTAGGCAGATGTATTGATGACTGCCGTGGGTCCTCCTGATTGGATATATAATGCATTTGCCACTTTTTCCATTTATCTGTCCCCTCTGCGATGTCGTTTTCCCTCTGTCCAATTACTGTCCTGTGATAACCTGTGCCGTGCAAAACCCTTACTGCGTGGATCTTATGCATCCTGCGCCTTACTCTGTCTTAAGCCTTGGATACAGATCCTTCACCTTCAGGTAAAGCTCCCGGAACAGCTCCTGCTGCTCCCTGTAGCGCTTCACATGCTCCATCACCGGTTCCACGGGGCAGTCATTGATTTTTACAATCCGGCTGCACGCCTCCTTGATATCCCGGTACATGCCGCAGCCCACAGCTGCGAGTATGGCAGCCCCCTGGCAGGCCTCTTCTTCTGTCTTTGTGGTATATACAGGCATCTCCAGGATATCCGCCTGTATCTGCTTCCATGTAACCCCTTTGGCCGCCCCGCCGGAGGCAATCATCTTCCTCCTTTGGATTCCCATCTCATCCAGCACCAGCGCGCATTCCTTCAGGTTGAATATCACGCCTTCCATGGTTGCCCGGATCATGTGGGCCTGTTCATGTTTCATGCCCATCCCAAAGTAAACCCCTTTGGCATATGGGTCCATGAACGGCGTGCGCTCGCCTGCCAGATACGGGATGAATAAAAGTCCCTCTGCCCCGGCAGGCACCTGTCCTGCCTCTGCGTCCAGTTCCCGATAGGGACGGTCATCCCTCAGCACCTTCTTCTTAAGCCAGCTCAAGGTGCTTCCGCCATTCAGCGCCCCGCCCTGGACATACCAGCGGTCCGCCACGGTATGGCACCATGTCTGCAGGCGCATCTGCGTATCATATAAAGGACGGTCCACCACAGCCGCAAGCTGTGACGCCGTGCCGATGTTGCAGGCCATGATTCCTTCTTCTATCACTCCGTTCCCAGTAAGCTGGGCAGAGGAGTCGCCTGCCCCGTATACCACCCTGGTATGTTCTGACAGTCCGGTCCGTGCAGCCGCTTCTGCCCATACATGGCCCGCCACCTGGAAGCTTTCCCCCACCGCGGGCCAGATATCCTCCTTAAGCCCTGCCCGTTTAATCAGTTCCATGCACCAGCTTCTGCCCTTGACGGAAAATGCCAGCGTGGCGCATGCGTCCGAATAGTCGGAACCAATGGTTCCCGTCAGCCTGTACCGTATGTAATCCTTGGGAAGCATCACATGTTCTATCCGGTCATAGGTATCCGGCCGGTGCCTCTTCAGCCAGAGAAGGGAGCATATCATCATGCCGGCCCCTGGCTGGTTAAGAAGTTCCGTGTCCAGAAGCCCGCCTGCCAGTTCTTTTATCCGGGCCGTCTCTTCTGCCGAGCGCTGGTCCATCCATATGATGGCAGGCATGACCGGTTCATTATCCCTGTCAAATGCCACCAGTCCGTGCATCTGGCCGGAAAGCCCGATGCCGTCCAGTTCTTCCGGCTTTATCCCGGACTTTTCCATGGCTTCCCGGATGGCCATTACCGTGCAGTCCCACCACACCTGCGGCTCCTGCTCCGCGTAGGACATCTTCGGGGTCATCACATCATATCCCCTGCTGCTTACCGCCAATGTCCTGCCGTCCGGGTCCATGATCAGTACCTTGACGCTTGACGTACCCAAATCAATTCCAGCTAAATATCCCATATCCATCACCTTTGTATGATTTCAATCTCAACACCGTTGGGATCCGTAACCAGCATGGTGCTGCATCCCAGCTGTTCCACATAGGACGGGGCCTTCCTCACATATACCCCCTTCTCCCTGCAGGTGCCGTACACCTCGTCCAGCTGTTCTGCCACCAGGCAGAAATGCCTGTAAGTACCGG
>JAEXCG010000037.1 GCA_023402355.1 Bacillota bacterium
TCCATCTCGTTTGCCGCCGTCTGATTGGCCGTAACCTTCGCGGTCGCGCCCTTCACGTCAGTCCAGTCGGCCGCGCCGCTCTTGGCCTGAAGCGTAAGGTAATTAGCCGCGAAGGTCTCCATCGCCGGGCGCTGTCCCGTGACGTTCTTCTGGTCGTCCCAGACCTTCGTCAGGCTCAGGCCGCCCGTGTAGGTGCCGGTGAGGCGGTTGGAAATGCTGTAAACCGCGTTGTCGGCGTCGTAGCTCATGCGCGGCGCCACCGGGTTATACCCAGCCGCGATCGTTTCGGACGCGCTGTCTTCGTCAAACGTCGCGCCGGAAGGCACCGCAAAGGTGTACTTCCAGACGTTCTCCACGGTCTTATCGACCGTCAGCGCTCCGCTCGTCGCCGTCGTCGCATCGACCGTCAGGCTCTGCCCGCTCAGCGCGCCCTCGTCGTCCAGGGCGATCGTGAGCGTCATGATCCACTCCGCCGCCGTCTCCGGGCGGGTGTTCCGCGGGTTGCCGCCGTCCAGCCAGGTCTTTTCAAGCGTGACCTGCTTTGTGGAAAGCGCGTTGGTCAGCGTGTAGACGCCCTCGCTCAGCGTGAACGTCGCGCCGCCCTGCGCCTCGTAGCCCGTGGGCACGGTTTCCGTGACGGTATACCCATCCGCCTTTGGCAGCGTCATCTGCCACGTCCAGATATCGCCCTCTACCTTCGCCTTCACGGCGTTGACACCCGCCGGAGCGGTTTCGCCGATGTAGACGGTGAAGGGCTTGCCCTGTACGTCGATGTCAAGGGTTTTCGGACGCAGGCCGTAGGCGTCGCCGTAGTCGCTCCAGACCTTTTGCATCGTCACATCTTCGGTGTTCATCGTGTTGACGATTTCAAGCGTCGTGTCATTGGGGTTGTCGTTCGTGTAGCCCTCGGGCACAAGCGTTTCCTTTGCGTAGTAAGCGTTATACCGCGTCACATTCTCGAATGTGAACGTCCAGGTGCCGTTGCCGTTGTCCGTGACGGTCGCGTTCTCGCTGGTCGCAAGCTCCACGCCCGAACCGGAGTACAGCGTGATCTCCATCAGTTCAGGATCGACCTTGTCGCCCGTGATCGCCGGGCGGCTGATCAGGCTCTGCGGTACGTTCGTCTCGTTCCACGTCTTGGTGACGGTGACCTTGCCGTCGCCGAGCTTTGCGTTGGTGACGGTGACGGTCTCGTTGCCGCCCCGGGTCAGGGTAACCTCGTTGGTCTGAGCCTCTCCCACCTTGTAGGCCGGAGTTTTAAAGTTCGAATCGAGCGCCTTCTCCACGACGCGGTAGGTGTATGCGTTGCCGTCCACGTCGTGCGTGGGCAGGCCGCTCCAGGTGCTGGTTGCCGGATTCGCGTCCTTCGCGATGGTCTGCGTGCCGACTTCGGTCCAGTTTTCCGCCGTACCAGTCTTGCGCTCCAGCTTCATCGTGACGTCCACGCGGTCGTCCTCGGGCACGTTGCTCGCCCAGGCCTTCGCCGCCGTGACGCTCGCCGTATCGCGGGTGTTCACCACGGTGATCGAAGCGTCCGCCGTCAGACTGCCGAGCTCGTTATTCTTCGGACCCGTGCCGCCGGTGTAGGTCGTCGTCCAGCCGGACACGGCGGTCTCCTCGACCGTGACGTTCGCGCCGTAAGGCACGGTCACCGTCACCGGCTCGCCCGCACCGGTGAGCTCTACGCTCTCCGTCGCCGTCTCATTGTCGGACTTCTTGTAGCTGTACGAGATCGTAAACGCCTTGTTCTGCGAATCGCTGTTGTCCGCCGTTTCATCCACGACGACCTTGTCGATCGTCAGGCTCACGGTCTTCAGCGTGTTCTCAAGCGCGGCGCTATCGTTCTGCGTGCAGGTGTAACCGTCGATTTCCGCCTCGCTCAGGGTATAGGGGATCTTCTTGCCGTTGCTGTCAAACAGGGGCAGCTCCTGCGCCGTCTGGAAAGTCCAGAGCGAGGCTGCTGTATCCGTAGGCACCAGCTCCGGCTGTTCCTCCATCTCCGTGCCGTTCGCCCATACCTTCAGCTTGCCCTTGAAGGTCTCCCAGTCCGGGCGCACGCCGGTGACGTTATCGCCATCCACCCAGTTCTTTGTAAAGGTGGCCTTCTGCGCGCCCGTCAGGCGGTTCGTCACCGTCAGCGGGTTCGTATCCTTCAACTGCTCGTAGCTTGCGACTTTTTTCAGTTCGGCGTTCGCCACCGCCGGTACCTGTTCTTCCACCAGCTCGTAACGGATGGCCGAACCGTCGGTATGGGTCTTGGGCAGGCCGGAAATCTCCATCTTCCAGCCGCCCTCCACCGTCAGGGCGACGGGCGCGGTGTAGACTTCTTCCTTCGTTTCTCCGGCGAAGCCCTTCAGGACCAGCTTCAAAGAATCCGGGCGGGTGTTCAAGGTATTGCCGCCGTCCAGCCAGACCTTCTCGACCGTGATGGCCTCCGCGACCTCGCGGGTGTTCGTAAACGCCGCGCTTCCCGCGTCGCCCTTCGTCAGCGTGACGTCGATGAAGGAATCCTTAGCCTTCCAGCCGGGAAGCCCGGTTTCCACGATCCTGTACATGCCGACCGCGAGTTGGTCAAATGTGACGCTCTCGCCGCCCTTCAGGGTGAAGATGCCCGTATCGGTCGTGGTGATGCTCTTCTGCCCCTTCGTGCCCGTGACGCCCGCGACCGGGGTCAGCTTCTCGCCCTCCACATAGTAAAGGGTGAATGTGAAGTCGGGATTCAGGGTCTCGCCCGCTTCATCCGCCAGCGCCGCATCGTAGACGACGGTCTTGCTGACCGTCAGGCCCTGGGCGTTGCGGTCGATGCTGTTGGAGAACTCGGCCTGATACTCGTTTTCCGCCGTCAGCACGACCTCCTCCGGAGAGGCCGTATAGTTCGCGGGCGCCTTCTCCACGACCTTGTAGGTGTACTGCTTACCACTATCCGTGTCGTTGAGTGGCAGTTTCTTCCAGCTTCCCGGAATCACGACCGTGGTATCCGGGTACGTGAGGGTCGCGGTTTCCGTGCCGAACCGTTCATAGGTGCCATCCGCGCCCAGCTTGCGCCAGAGCTCAAACGTCGCCGTCGCGGGCACCGTCACGTATGCCGGTACATTCCAGGTCTTTGTAATGCTCGGCGTCATCTCGCCCGCCGCGATGCGGTTGGTGATCACGTGCACGTCGCTTTCGTCCACGACGCCCACACCTTCGTTGTCCGCGGTATAGCCGGCGGGCACCTCGATCTCCTTCACCGTGTACGCGATCTCGCGCACGCCGGTGATCTTGCCGTTCTCCTCCGTGTAGGCGTAGCGCGGCAGGTCCGCGATCGCCGCCGTCCAGGCGGGATCATTGCCCGCGGCCAGCGTGAACGTCTTGCCCGTCACGTCCGCCTGCGTGTTCGCCGCCGCCTCGTCGCTGCGCAGCTGCGCGTTGACGGGTACACGGATCGCGTTCTCCGTCGAATCGACCCATTCCTTGCGCGCCCTGACGCTGACGTCATTCGTCTGCTCGATGACGTTGGTGATGTTCACCACCGCGGCGTTGTTTTCGTCAAACGCAGCCACGCCGCCCTCCGTGCTGTAGACGGGCGCCTGATAGCCTGCGACCGGCGTCTCGACCACGCGGTAGGTGTAGGCCCGCGCGACCGCTACGCCGTCAACCTCGACGTAGTCGTACTTGTCGAGGTCCTCAAAGAGATAGGTCATGTCATCGCTGAGCAAAACCGTCTGCGGCTGACCCACGGTTTCCCATGCGCCCTCCGCCATCTCGCTGTGGCGGCGCTGCAATGTGACCGTGATGGCCGTGCGCGCCTCGGCGTTCGTGTCGATCCAGGTCTTTTGGCCGCTGACCGACAGGTTGCTTACCTGCATCAGCTGGTTCATCACCGTCGGCGTTTTCAGGCCGCTCGCCGTGTAGAGCGCCAGCTCCGCCTCGTCGGCCTCGCTCGTCGCTGCCTCGGAATCGACGTAGTAGGTGTAGGCCCTGCCGTTTTCGTCAAAGCCCGGCACGTCCTTCAGCGTCGCCTTCCAGGTGTAGCCGCTGTTCGTCGCCTCGTCGTACGCGAGTGCAACCGCCTCGCTGTAGCTCGCATCCACCGTCTCGCCGACCCTGCGCTTCACGGTGAACGTGACGCCGGGCAGGTCGTCGGCCGCCTCGGTGGTGATCCACTGCTTGGTGACCTCGACCTTGGTGTCCTCGTTTCGGGTATTGGTGATCGTCGCCGCCGCGTTTATGATCGTTTGCGGCGCGTTCGTAACGTACCCTTCGACCGCTTCCTCGTTCACGCGGTAGGTGTATGCTTTGCCCGCCGCGTCGTGCGTCGGCAGACCCGCGGCAAATGTCGCGGTCTGATTTGCGGTGGTGTTGGACTGCGGCTCAAGCACCTGATCCGCGTAGCCCGCTGCCATCGCGCTCGTGACGCGTTCCCAATTCGTTCCGTCGGTGCTGCGCTCCAGGTAGAGCGTCGCGCCCGACGTGCCCGCCTCGGAGGTCTGCCACTGCTTGGTGACCGTGATGGCCGTATTCGTCACGTCGCGGGTGTTGGTGATCGTGACGGAATTATTCTCCGCCGTGATCTCCTTCACCGTATCGCCCGTCACCGTCCAGGCCGCAAGGCTGTGGGCTGTCGTGCCGCCCACGACGGCGCGCAGCTCCTTCACGTCCACCTTCGTGCCGTACGGGATGCCGGTGATCGTGTTCGCGTTTTCGCTCACGCCTTCGCGTGCGTAGGTGACCGTGCCGTTCGCGACCTTCGCGGTGATCTCGCCCGTCACCTCTGTCGGCACGCCGGCCTCATCCACAAAGTAGGCGTAGCCGATCACAAAGTCCATCGCTTCGACCGCCGTGTTCTTCCAGTCCACCGTCTTTTCGATGGTGAGGCTGCCGGTCTTCAGGTCGTTTTTGAGCTCAGGCGTCTCATCCCCGACATCCCCGACCTCGATCGGCGCCTGGCTGACGGTGTAATGGTCGTCGGACACGCGCTCTTCCTTCAGGAAGTACTTGTACTCCGTACCGTCCTCAAACCAGACCTCCGGCACGCCGGTAAATTTCACCGCGCCGTCCTCGCCGCTCGTCGCGGTAACGGCCACTCCGTTCTTCAAAATGGGCGTCAGTTTCTCGGCGTCCGCACCGTAGTACAGGCCGAAAGTCGCGGTCGGGGCGCTCGCAATGATATTGCCCTCCTCGTCGTACTTCGTCTGCCAGGTCTTCGCCAGCTCGATGCCGCGCGTGTTCAGCGTGTTCGTGATGGAGAGCTTGGCGTTTTCGCCGGTGATTTCGGCGTCGGCCGTCGTGCTCGCCCTGTAGCCCTTCGGCGCGGTTTCGGTCAGTCGATAGGCGATCGGCTTGCCGTCCGCGTCGTGCGTCGGCAGGGTGATCTCCTGCGTCCACGCCTCATCGGTCAGTTCGACGGTCCGAACCTTTGTGCCTCCGCTCATGACGTCGACCGTCACGCTCTGCGGACGCAGGCCGTAGGCGTTTCCTTCGTCCTCCCACAGCTTTTCAACCGTCACGCTCTGGGTTGCCAGCGTGTTGGTCAGGCTGTAAGAATAGAAGTTCTCGCCGCTGTCCTGCGTAAATTTACCGTCTTCCGGGGTGACGTAGTTCGCCGGGCACATCTCGGTCACCGCGTAGGTGATCAGCGCGCCGGTTTCCTTGTCGTGCTTGGGCAGGTTTTCGATCGTCGCGGTCCAGGTGTTACCCGCTTCCGTCACCTGAATCTCATTTTGAACCGCCGGGGTGGAGAGTTTCTTCACGAGCTTATACTCGATCTCGCCGTTGCTTCCCTGAACCTTCACAGTCAGGCTCTGCGGCCGCGTGTCGATGCCCTCGACCTCGCCCGCCCAGGTCTTCGTCAGGGTCAGGCTGGTCTTGCCCGTGTCGCGGCGGTTGTTGATGGTATAGTCGCTGCCGGCCACGTTCACGTTCGCATGCGTGATCACGCCGCTCGTCGTGCCGGTCGTGTAGGTATAGCCCTTCACGTCGGATTCGAGCACCACGTAGGGCTCCTCGTAGGTCGGCAGGTTCTCAAACCTGTACTTCCAGTCCTCCGTCGCATTCAGTTCGTAGGTCGCCAGCGTATCCTTGCCCGTGGGATCCATCACCGTGATGGTGATCGTCTCGGGCCGCGTGCTGCTTCCCTGCTCATCCAAGCCGCCACCGTCCGTCCACGTCTTGGTGACGGTGATGGCGCTGCCCTCCAGGCGGCTGTTGACGATGTTTTTCTCGCCGGTCAGGTCGCCCGTCTCCGCGTCATACTTCATGGCCGTCACAAACGGGGACGCGATATAGCCCGTGGGCACTATCATCTCCATTACGCGGTAGGCGTAAGCCTTGACCGTACCGTTATCCGTATAGAACAGGTTGAGCTGTTTGCCATTCGCAAACGTCCAGTCGTTCGCCGTCTGCGATGCGCTTCCGTCCTCCTGCACGGGCAGGGTCGCCGTGGCGACGTCCACCCAAGGTGCGTCTTTAGCATCCGTCTTGCGCTGCAGCGTCAGCGTCGCGCCGGGCGTGCCCTTCACAACCGTGGACTGCCTCCATTCCTTCGTCGCGGAAACAGACCCAATCGTTACGGGAGAAAGGGTGTTGGTGACGTTCACCACCGCGGCGCCGTCCTTGTCAAACGCCGCCACGCCGTCCTTCGTGCTGTAGACGGGCGCCTGATAGCCCGCGACCTGCGTCTCGACCACGCGATAGGCGTATTCCTTCACCTCGGTCGGCGTGCCGTTTTCCGGGGTATACGCGTACTTGGGCAGATTCGTGAACTTGTACGTCCAATTATCCGCCGCCAACGTAGCAGTCTGCACGTCGGTCCAGCTCTCGCCGCCGTCCGTGCTGCGCTGCAGCGTCACCGTAACGCTGTCCGGACGCTCGCCCGCGTAGTTGTCCGCGTCGTTCCAGGTCTTCTGGCCGGAGATGGAAAGGTTCATCGGATCGACGATCGCGTTGGTGAACGCGGCCGTCACCTCCCCATCCGTCACGGTTCCGTTGGCGCCGTCCTTCGGATAGCTGGTATAGCCCGTGTACTCCGCCTCGGTGACCGTATAAGCCGTGCCGTACGGGATGCCGGTAATCACAATTTCTTCGTCGTTCTTAAGCGAAATGTTCGCGATGATCGGCGATCCGTTCTTCGCGGTATACGTCGTCTCCCCGATCTTCACGTCGAAGCTCTGCTTCGCGGATGTAAGCTCCACGGTAAAGTTGAACGTATCCTCCGAAGCAGGCAGCACCGTCTTGGTGATCTTCAGGCTGCCGTCGGTCTTCAGGGTATTCAGGATCAGGATCGATCCATCCGCCTGAAGATTCGTCGCCTCAACCGTCGCGTCGGCGGTGTTGCCGGTATTGCCCTCCACCGTGATCTTGACGACGGGCGCTTCCGCGTAGCCCTCCGGCACGGTCGTCTCCTTGAGGTAGTACGTGCCGAGCGGCAGGCCGGTCAGCTTTGTGTCGACGGCCATATCCTTGTACTCATCCGAATACAGAGTCGTGCAGTCCGCGTCCGTGTAGAGAGTGAACCGCGGCTGCGTCGCCTCCAGAGCCGGTGCGTCGCCGTCGTACGTCTTCCGGATGGTGAAGGAGCCCGTCTGCGCCTTGTTTTCAAAGGTTACAACGTTGTCCGTGGCCTTGATTGTAACCGGCCGCACGAGTTTCTGGCCGTACCAGCCGCTCTGCTGCGTCTCCTGGACGTAGTAGGTTTGGCCGATGACTAGATCCGAAACGGTCGCACCCTTTCCGTCGTTGGCGGTAACGGTGACAGACCCGACCGGATTCTCGCACGCCTCGTCGCTGTAGACCGTCATGGTGAACTGCGTGGCGTCTTGCGATACATCCGTCGTCTTTCTGATCGTGAGCTTGGCTGTGGACAGCTTGTTTACAAAGCTCACCTGAACCGCCTGACCGCCTTCGGGTACCACAACCTTCTTCTCGTTGCCCTGTTCCCCGTCAACCGTAGTGGCATACTGCGGCTTCGCGGCTTCGGCGACGGCATAACTGCCGGCCGGCAGGTTGGGCAGCGTGATGCTCCCTTTACCCGCAGTGGTGGTCAACGTCACGATCAGTTTGTTGTTCGCCAGCTCCACGCCGGCAAGATTGTTCGCATTGACATAGTCCGCCGGGATCGTGATGCCCGCACTCGGCGTCACCGTGAACGTGAACGACTCGCTGTTCGCGGTATCCATTGTGCCGTCGGACGTCTGAACGGTCTTGTCGATGGTCAAACCGCCGAGAGCAAGCGTGTTGGTAAAGGTCAGGGTGGCGTCGACGCCGATATTGCCATGGGCACTAGGGCTTAAATTAATCGTCGCTTCCTTGCCTGTAGCATTACCGGATGTCGCTCCGGCTGTCCAACTATACGCCGTACTATACTCATCGCCGTTTGTTTCTTTGACCGTAACCGAGCCATCAATGTTGGTAATTTTTATCCAACCATTGTTCGGCACATTGCGGATTATCAATTTACGAGGCCAAGTTCCGCTCCATTCCGTTTTAATCTCCTCTTCTGATGATTTTTCAAATCCAATCTTGTCAGAGTCTTGCTTATTATTAACGTTTCCTACCGTGACTTCGAAATCGAAAGTCGCGCCTGTATCAGGTTCTGCCTTCTTTTGGATCGTCAGCGACGAAGCGTTGTTCCACTTATTGAGCACGCAAACATAAGGCACATTTTCCGTACCCGTAACTTCCACTTCGTAGGAATAGCCAAGTTTGTACCCCGTATCGGGATCAATTTTTAATCCAGTGGACGAACTCTTCTCTGGCTCTCCGCCAAGCCACCACTTGGGTTCCTGGTATTTAGGATCGTTAACAATAGGCGTTGTACCGTATTGATATTCCGTGATCTTATATGTTCCTACCGGCAGATTGCTTATTGTATGATTGCCGCTCATCGGCGCACCGATACCATTCATCAATCCAACAGTCAGTTTCCCATCTTTAACTGTCTGCCTTCCAGAATTGTTCACATTTTTAAGTTCAAATACCGCCCCGTCCTTCAGCGCCGGCGTATCGCCAACTGCTTCCACGGTGAACCAGAACGTATCGCCATCTCCATCGACCGGGTTCCCGTTCGCCGTGTGCACGCGTTTGCTGATGTCCAGGTGCCCCGTCTTGCGGGTATTGGTGACGGTGATCGTCTTGAGCCCCTCAACCGCGGTGACCGTCGTGCCGTTAACCGCGCTCGCAGGTTCGGCTGCCAAGGTCATGTCATACGCCGTGCCGACGTCTGATTCCGTCACGGTGTAGGTCACGTTCCGGCATAGGATAGCCTTAGCAGTCCAGTCGCCGCTTTCGAGGCTTAACGGTACCTCAACAACAGGTACGCTCTCCACATTAGGCGTAAACGTCAACGTTATAGCATCATGCGCAACGTCAACAAGGCCGCTCTCGTTCCACACCTTCTTCACGGTCACTTCTTGCGTCTTGCGCGCGAAGTGCGCGGTGAACGTGGTCGCCTTATACAGGCCGTCTGCGCCCTTGGCAAATCGGTCAATCACGTCCTTCGTCAGCGTCGCGTCGGTGCTGACTTCCTGCTCTTCTCCGTCAACCGTCGTCGTCCAGTTCACGAATGCATAATCGGCGCCCGGCGTAGCCGTAGAGCCTTTGGGATTTCCGGTCACGGGGCGCACGGACTCGTCGGTAGGCGTGACGGCGCCCTTCATATTATCTTCCGTCCGATAAGAAATCGTAACTTCTGGGTTTTCCTTATAATAGAGCCTAATCACCGTTCTTCCGTCCGCATTGATGGTTGCGATTTCCGGATTGGCGTGATCATAGGTGTATCCAAGATACGTTTTCTTCAGCGTGCTGCTCGTAATCTTGCCGTCCGTCACGCCGTACTTTAATACGAACTCCTGAGGTTCGGAGGGGTATACCCCTTCTGCATTGGAAAGATAATGCTCAACCGTATAGGGGGTCGACGAGTTTGCCTTCCACTGCGCGAAAAGCGTTGTTTTCTCGTTGATAATGAATTTATCATTGCCTTTATAGGAGATCCCACTCCCATCTGCCCACGTGTTCCATCCGAGGAACTCATAGCCCGTTCGCACCGGCACCTTATTGCTCACAGTCGCGATAGCACCCGACGTATACTGTTGTCCGTCGGGCATGTTGCTCCATGTGCCCGCAGGAGCATTGGCATTGTAGCTCAGATTGACCTTGGCTTTATCCAACAGCACGCCATCGACGTGCCAAGTAGATTCGCGCTTGATGACATACCAAAGCACATACTGGGTATCGGGATCGTACTTAGAATAAACATTTTTGATTTGGTTGACCGTAGGAACCTTATTCAGGCGATCAACAACGCCGGGGTCAGTGCTGTTCGTATAGAACGTAGCCACCCTGATAGCACCATTAATATTAATAGCTTTTGTATACTCACTCACCTCGTGTCCTTGCGGTTCTGTAGGAATCGTTCCATCCGTTCGGATGAAGAACTGCGCATTGACGTTCTGCGCGCTCCACGTCGCGTACAGGGTAATATCCCTTTCCGGCATTGTGAAAGAGTCGCCTTCGGGGTAAATCGTGCCCTTATTTTCCGGCTTATACTGGCCATCGCCATTCGCGTTGCTATTCGTGCTCCACCCGCTGAAGACATAGCCGTCGTACCTCGCCAGCCCATCGCTTCCGGGCAACGTGATCTCTTGGCCTGCCTCGCCGTACATCTTGGCCGGGGGCGTTCCCCATCCACCATTCGCGTTAAACGTGATGGCAAACAGTTTTCTCCACACCGCGTAGAAGACGGTGGACTGCGTGAGGATGGCCTCCGCGCCCGCGTCATATTCGGCGGCTGTCGCGGAAGGCTTGGACGCCCAGCCGAGGAACTTGTACCCCTCGCGCGTCGGCGTTTCCGTCGGCATCGTGACGGTCAGGCTGGTCGCTCCGGGGGTTGCGGTCATATTCTTGACGTCCACGCCGCTGCCGCCGTTCAAATCAAACGACGCCGTTATTGCCTTTACCGTATAAGGAACATAAATGGCGTAAGCATTATACAGCCATAGTGTGTACTCGCTTCTTGATTGCGTATACTTAAAATAATAATTTTTATTTTGCTTTGTCCAGCTAACCGAATCAAAGATGGTGCCACTGCTGTATCCGTCTACTGAGGTCGCAAGTTTCGGCGTACCCAAGTCGACGTCTTGCCCGACGGGCGCAGGCGTAATCTCCGAAGCTCTTAACGTAGAGTTACTCTTTGTCAGAGTTTTCTTTTCAGAGTGCGTAACCGTACCCGTGTCCAACTTATAATAGTAGATTGGCACACTAAATTTTCCGTCATCCAAGGTTATCTTTGTCTTGTCGCTGATTGCCGTAAGCGCCCGTGCATTTGCGCCGGTTTCGCCCGCGCCGTTGTACCAGTCGCCCACCACATGAACGGTATTCGCGTCCGCAAGTGCCTGTGTAGGAAGCATACTAAAAAGCATCATGCATGTCATGACAAGCGAAAGCAGCCTGTTAAACTTTTCTTTCATCGGTTAACCCTCCAAATTACTTCTTTGCGTAACGGGGATTGGGGCGGGGCTGTCTATTCCGGCCTCCGCCCGACTCTCGCTTATCATTATGCCTGCGGTTCAGAAGACACGGCGTTGTCGTCCGTCGGCGCTTCTTCCGTTTCCCCCAGCACGGTCACGCTCAGCCGCCACAGATACGAATCGTTCTCCGTATCGATCGTGTAGGTCAGCTCCGTGCCGTTTTCGCCCTCTGCATCCAATACTGTCGCGCCGCCGTCCGGCGTGTACTGCCATTGAAGAATAACGTTGTCATTTTCAAAGCCTACCAAATTTGCGCTCAACGTCACCTCGGTGCCCGCCTTCACTTCGGTCATGCCCGCGATGCTCGACGTCAGCGTAATGCTCCGCACCACCGGCGCTTCCGCGTCCGGCGTCTCCGGCCTCTCCGGGTTGAGCAGCGCGATCTTGCCCGTCGGCACGTAGCCGACGAAATCGCCGTACTGCACCAGCGTCCACTCCGCGCCGACTTCCTTCACGATCAGCGTCGCGCCCGCGGGAATCGCGGCGACCGTCTCGCCCTCGGCGCCAGCCTGTGCGTACATCACAAGCTCCGTCTCGCCCTCGCTCAGGATCGTCATCGCCTGCTGCACGGGTTCCGGCGTCGCTTCCGGCTCCACGACCGGGATCGGGTTTCCGTTCTCGTCGAGAATCAGCTCGCCGTTCTCGTCGCGCAGATATTCAATTTCTTCCTGCGGTTCCGCCGTCGCTTCCGGTTCCGGGGTAGCGGTCGGCTCCATCGTCGCCTCGGGTTCCGGCGTCGCTTCCGGCTCCTGCGCGATCTCCGCGTCCTTCGCCACCAGCGTGACGACCTTCGCGCTCACATAGCCCGCAATCTCGGTGCGATCGATGCTCTGCCCCTTCACGAGGTACCAGCCGTCCGTCTCGGCAAGAACGTCCACCGTCTCGCCGTTGTAGATGCGACCCACCAGCTCGGATTCAGAATTCGCCTCCGCCCGCACGTTCACGGACTTACCCTTCATGGAGAGCTTCGCGCTGTAAAGCACCGTCTCCGGCACTTCCGTCGCTTCGGGCTCAGGCGTCGTCTCCGGCTCCATCGTCGCTTCGGGGTCCGCCGTCGTCTCGGGCATGGCCGTCGTCTCGGGCATGGTCGTCGTCTCCGGCTCCATCGTCGTCTCCGGCGTGGCGGTCGCTTCGGGCTCCTCCGTGGTCTCCGGCTCCATCGTCGCTTCGGGCTCCGGCGTCATCTCGGGTTCGTCCGTCGCTTCCGGCGCGGCCGGCGTATCGTCCTTTTCTTCTTCCGTCTTTACCTGAAACGCTTTGTCCGCGAAGAGCACGATGTCCGCGCCCTGGGCGATCCCGTCATAGCCGAGGATCTCATAGCGGTCGTTTTGCAGCTTCACAGCTTCCTTCGCGTCGGAGGGCTTCACGTCGTCCTTCTCCACGCACCACTTCCAGGCATTGCGCAGATCGCTTTCCTTCAGGTCGTATTCCTTCAGCATCGCGCGCATGTCGTCCCGGCTCACATAGCAGGCGTCGCCGTCGCGCTCGATGTCCAGCTTCTCAATCTCTTCGTATTCGCCGTCGATCATCAGCAGGAAGATCGCCTGTCCGGTCGGCAGCTCGGGCTGCTCGTCCGGTTCGGCCAGCGGCGTTTCGGTGGGAACCGGCGTCGCGGTGATTTCCGGTGTGGGCTCCGCGGTGGGCGCCTCGGTCGGATTCTCCACTGGCGCTTCGGTGGGCGCTGCCGTGGCGGTCTCCACCGGTGCCTGCGTCGGCTCTACCACAGGCGCCTCTGTCGCCGGAACTTCGGTCGGTTTTGCTTCTTCTTCCGCCTTCTGCTTCGCCGCTTCTTCTTCCGCGGCCTTCTTCGCCGCCTCTTCCTCGGCGGCCTTCTTCGCCGCCTCTTCCTCCGCAGCCTTCTTCGCCGCTTCCTCTTCCGCAGCCTTCCTGGCCGCTTCTTCCTCGGCGGCTTTCCTCGCCGCTTCCTCTTCTGCTTTTCTTGCCGCTTCTTCTTCCGCTTTTCTGGCGGCCTCTTCTTCGGCCTTCCTTGCAGCTTCTTCCTCGGCCTTTCTGGCAGCCTCTTCGGCAGCCTTGCGCTCGGCCTCTTCCTGCGCTTTACGCGCGGCTTCTTCCTCGGCCCGGCGAGCAGCTTCTTCAGCTTCTCTGCGCGCGGCTTCCTCGGCCTCGCGCGCCGCTTCCTCCGCCGCGCTGTTGTCCACCTCTTCCACCTGACCATCTTCGTTGGCGTAGATGTGAATCATCTTGTCGATGGCGTCGTTTGAAATCAGGATGAACGCGAGCAGGCCCGCGAGGATCCATCTGAACGCCTTGGTCTCGTAAAACTTCTTGTTCTTCATAATATCTCTGACCATCCTTCCACGTGATCGCTATGTCTGTCATAAAACGAATTTACGTCTGATCTGTTCTTATCCTTCCGGACGCGCCTGCCTGGGGACGTTCACTTATTGCCCCTGGCCTTTTGCGTGGCGTCTGTCCGTGCGTTGCTTCCTTTATATTGAAGGCTGGCCGGTTTCCCTTGAAGCCCGGCCCCGCCTGATCCTCCTTGAGGCTATGGCAGACATCGGCAAATCTGAGGTGGATGCGCCGTTGTCGTCTGTACTTCGTGGTTCTTTTTCCCTCGTGTGTATCGCATTGCAGCGCCTGTAAAGCTTTCCGCCACGTATCCGGCGGGATAGGCCAAGGGCCGGGGCTGTGACCTGAACAGCCGATTCGCACTGGCTCTGCCGCCCAGCGTCTCATCTGAACCCTACCCCTCGGATGGATGCCGCCGATGTCTCTTCGGCATACCCGCGAGGCGGCAAGTGAATGGGCTTCCTGTTGTCCATATCGTTTTCTCGTCTCGGACATCGTCGCATCCCCCTTCTCAGCTTTCCCGCATTCATCCATGCTTGATGTTCTCTTCCCGCAGAAAAAGCATACGTATCATGTTATTTCCCAATCCGGAATTGTGAGAAGCAAATTCGCTTCACATGATTCCGGTTATTTCTTTTTGGCCCCATCACAAAACTTATACTTTTATTGTCAAGTCCCGCCGCAGCGCATCTGTTTTGTAGCAAGAGATTGATTGATTTCAATCTAATCTTATTCTATCCCAACGCTTCCTTGCATGTCAATGCTTGGCAGCTCCGCAGGGGTATTAATTTTTACTTAATACTTCACGTTTGAGGTCTTTCGCGTCCGCTTTCAGCACCAAACAGACCCAAAGTCTATACAAAAAATGTAGCTCATTTCTCTGCCCTTTTCCCTATCTATGCCCTTATTAAACCGACCTCGTTTGCCGTTATCCATTGTAAAGCCCGCTCAAACAGACTTATAGTCCAAATTTCACTGAGAAGCGCTGATGACGCCCTCCCCCAAACGCAATCATCTATCCAACGCTCCCCGCTTGAGCGCTTAGCCTCATAACTCTTTCATCTGCGATTTGGGTAAAGCCGTGTATGTCGTCCGCCTCATGGCGGCAAACAAAAAAAAGGCCGCCACGGAGGGTTCCTCCATAGCGGTTTACCGGGTGATGTATACGATTCTTGAATGCCGGATTCCATACAAAAAGCGTCCCCCCAGCGGAAGGACGCTTGATATATCACACCAGCTCCAGAATGACCATCTCGGCCGCGTCGCCACGGCGCGGGCCTTTCTTCACGATGCGGGTGTAGCCGCCGGCGCAGTTCTTCTCTTCGTTGCGCTTCTTGTACTTGGGGCCGATCTCGGTGAAGAGCTTCTCCACGCAGGGATACTTCACGTCCTTCGTGCGCTCCCTGTACTCCGACTTGCTCTCGTCCGCCTTCTTCTGCTCCTGAATGTTGTACAGGTAAGCCATGATCAGGCGGCGGGCATGCAGCTTCGAGGGGCTGTCGTTGCGCACCGTGACGGTGACGGTCTGACCCTTGTCGTTGTTGAAGGTCTTGGTAGCTTCGATATTGTTGTCGCACTCGCGCACGGCCAGCGTGATCAGGCGCTCGGCGGCGGAGCGAACCTCCTTCGCGCGGGCCAGCGTGGTCTCGATGCGGCCGTACCAGATCAGGTTGGTGACCTGGTTGCGCAGCAGCGCCTTACGCTGGTCGGCGGTCCGGCCCAGTTTGCGTTGATATGCCATGAGTGGAAACCTCCTTCAAATCACAGTGCTTATTCGTCGTTGGCACGCAAGGCCAATCCCAGCGCGGCCAGCTTCTGCTCGACCTCTTCCAGGGACTTCTTGCCCAGATTGCGGACCTTCATCATGTCTTCCTGGTTGCGCTGAACCAGCTCAGCCACGGTGTTGATGCCCGCACGCTTCAGACAATTGTAGGCACGGACCGAAAGATCCAGCTCCTCAATGGTCATCTCAAGAACTTTTTCCTTCTTGTCATCTTCCGGCTCGTTAAAGTCGACGGGCATCACGTGCTCCGTGAGGTTTACGAACAGCGTCAGATGGCCGGAAAGGATCTTCGCCGCCAGGCTGATGGCTTCGTCCGGCAGAATGCTACCGTCCGTCCATACTTCCAGCGTCAGCTTGTCAAAGTCCGTGATCTGACCCACACGCGTGTCTTCCACCACGTAGTTCACCTTGCGAATGGGGGTGAAGATGGAATCCACCGGAATGACGCCGATGGGCGTATTGGGCTGCTTGTTGCGATCCGCGGAAACGTATCCGCGGCCCTTTTCAAGCGTCACGTGCATCACCAGATGCGCATCCTCGTTCAGGGTGGCGATGTGCAGGTCCTTATTGATGACCTCCACCTCGTCGTCCACCTCAAGCGCGGCGGCGGTGAGCTCGCACGGTCCTTTCACGTCGATGCTGATTAGCTTCGTGCCTTCGCTATACAGCCGAGCAGAGAGTTCTTTGAGGTTGAGGATGATCTCGGTCACGTCTTCCTTCACGCCGGGCACAGCCGAAAACTCGTGCTGAATCCCTTCGATGCGGATGCTGGAGACCGCGACGCCCGGAAGCGAAGAGAGCAGCACGCGGCGCAGCGAGTTGCCCAGCGTGTGGCCGAAACCACGTTCCAGGGGCTCGATGACGAATTTACCGTAGCAATTGTTCTCACCGGTTTCCAGCCGTTCGATCCGGGGCTTTTCGATTTCGATCATTCAACAAACCCTCCTCAATATAGCCGTCGTCGAGGGAGAAAGGTAACTCTCATTAACGAGAGTAAAGCTCGACGATGAGGTGCTCTTCGATGGAGAGATCGACATCTTCACGCGTCGGCAGAGCAGTGACGGTAGCCGTCAGGTTCTCGGCATCGAGGGTCAGCCACTTCGGGACGATGCGGCCAGTGCCTTCGCGCAGGTTCTTGAAATGCACCTGCTCCTTGCTGCGGGCACGAACGGTAATCACGTCATTCGCGGACACCAGATAGGAAGGAATATCCACCTTCTTGCCGTTGACCAGGATGTGGCCGTGACGGACAAGCTGGCGGGCCTGCGGGCGGGACGCGCCCAGGCCCAGGCGGTACACGACGTTGTCCAGGCGGCGCTCCAGCAGCTGCAGGAGGTTGTCGCCGGTGACGCCCTTCATGCTGGCCGCCTTTTCGTAATAACGGACGAACTGGCCTTCCAGCACGCCGTACGCGCGGCGGGCCTTCTGCTTCTCACGAAGCTGCGTGCCATACTCGCTCATCTTCTTCTGACGAGCCTGACCATGCTGGCCGGGAGGGGTGGGACGCGCGCTCACAGCGCACTTCGCGGAGAAGCAGCGCTCGCCCTTCAAGAAGAGCTTCGTACCCTCGCGGCGGCACAGACGGCAAACGGAACCTGTATATCTAGCCATTTTGTCTATACCTCCTAAATTACACTCTTCTGCGCTTGGGCGGACGGCAGCCGTTGTGCGGAATCGGCGTCACGTCCTTGATCATGTTGACCTCCAGACCCGCCGCCTGCAGCGAACGAATCGCCGCCTCGCGTCCGGAGCCCGGGCCCTTGACGTAGACTTCAACGGTCTTCAGACCGTACTCCATCGCGGCCTTCGCGGCCGTCTCGGCAGCCGTCTGCGCGGCGAAGGGCGTCGACTTCTTGGAGCCGCGGAAGCCCAGGCCGCCAGCGGACGCCCAGGACAGGGCGTTGCCCTGCGTGTCGGTCAGCGTGACGATGGTGTTATTGAAAGAGGAGCGGATGTGGGCGGCGCCGCGCTCCACGAGCTTGCGCTCGCGGCGCTTGCGGGCCGTCTTCTTCAGCTTCTGCTTAGGTGCCATTGTGAATCCCTCCTATTACTTCGTGGCCTTCTTCTTGCCAGCAATCGTCTTCTTCGGGCCCTTCCGGGTACGCGCGTTCTGCTTGGTGTTCTGTCCGCGTACCGGCAGGCCGCGGCGATGACGAACGCCACGATAGCAACCGATTTCCACAAGGCGCTTGATGTTCAGAGACACATCGCGGCGAAGGTCGCCCTCCACCTTGAGGTTGTGCTCGATATACTCACGCAGCTTGCCGACTTCCTGCTCCGTGAGGTCCTTCACGCGGGTATCGGGGTTCACGCCCGTGGCCTTCAGCGTGGCCTGGGCGGTCTTCAGTCCGATACCGAAGATGTAGGTAAGGCCAACTTCAACGCGCTTGTCGCGCGGCAGGTCTACACCCGAAATACGTGCCATGTTCTACATGCACCTCCAGATAGTTCGCTTCATAATACAGTGAAATGTATGAAAAGTCGCATGGAACACAAGCTCATGCTTGCGCAGCCGCCCAGGCGATCCTTCCTGTCATGACCATGCGCCCGCCGCGTGACGGCGAGTGCATCATGTACGCCGCAAAGCAGCTCCCTTGGCGTCCGCCGCGGAAATCAGCCCTGCTTCTGCTTGTGCTTGGGGTTCTCGCAGATGACCATCACGCGGCCCTTGCGCTTGATGATCTTGCACTTTTCGCAAATGGGTTTGACCGACGGTCTGACTTTCATGCCAAGATCCTCCTAATCCAATGTGTCAGCCTCAGCCCTTGCTGCGCCAGGTGATGCGTCCCCTGGTCAGATCATAGGGAGAGAGCTCAATGGTTACCTTATCGCCCGGGTAGATGCGGATGAAGTTCATGCGCATTTTGCCCGAGATATGGGCCATGATGCGGTGCCCGCCCGGCAGCTCCACTTGGAATACTGCGTTGGGCAGCGCTTCGATGACGGTGCCTTCTACTTCGATGTTATCGCTCTTAGCCAACCCTCAGCCCTCCTTACGCGGCGGTAGCGTGTCGGCGTAACCGGCCGCTTCCAGACAATTGCGCAGCTCGGAGTCAAAGACGATCTTTCCCTCCTGGAGCTTTGCCTGAACGCTGGCAATACATTCCGGTCTTGCCGTTAAATGCTTGATCTTTTTCTTCTTTGGATTGTCTACTTTACGCAGACAGCCGTTTGCAATGGCCACATGCTCGCCGTCGATGATGCCGACGACGACGTAGTGACTCCCTGCGTCGCGCCCGGCCTTGGAGTAAACCACGCGACCGATTTCCATCGGGAAAGAGGTCATCGGTTTCCCTCCTTGCCGTACCCGGGAAGCGTCAAGATTTCAGGCTCCCCACCGGTAATGGCGATGGTGTGTTCATAGTGAGCGCAGAGGCTCCCGTCACTGGTCACGACCGTCCAGCCGTCTTTCAGCGTCTTGACCGCCCAGTGACCGGCCGCGATCATCGGCTCCACGGCAATCGTCATGCCTGCGCGGAGCCTCGGGCCGTGCCCGGGGATGCCGTAATTGGGCACCTCGGGGTCTTCGTGCATTTCCCGGCCGATGCCGTGCCCGCATAGAGCCCGCACCGCCGAATAGCCGTGTGCTTCCACAAAGGTCTGAACCGCGTGTCCGATATCGCTGATGCGGTTGCCCTCGCGTGCCTGCGCGATGCCTTCAAAGAAGCTTCGCTCCGTCACGTCGATCAGGCGCTGCGCCTCCGGGCTGATCTGGCCGACGCCCGCCGTAAAGGCGCTGTCCGCCTGCCAGCCGTCCAGGACCAGCCCGCCGTCGATCGAGACGATCGACCCCTCACGCAGCACGGTGTTTCCGGGGATGCCGTGCACCACCTGCTCGTCGATCGACGTGCACAGGCTCGCGGGATACCCCTCGTAGTGCAGGAAGGACGGAACCGCGCCGTGTTTGCGGATGAGCTGTTCCGCAAAGTGGTCCAGCTCTTTCGTCGTGATGCCGGGCTCAATCCGGGCCTTGACCTGTGTGAGCACCTCGTGCAAAAGCGCGCCGGCCTCACGCATTTTTGCGATTTGCGAAGGATTTTTGATGCTGATCATATTACACTCCCAGCGCTTTGAGGATGTCCGCGAAGCAGTCATCCAGCGGCTGCGAACCATCCACGGTCTTCAGCAGACCCTGTTTACCGTAGAAATCGATCAGCGGCGCCGTCTGATCGTGATAGACCTTCAGGCGATTGAGGACGGTCTCCGCCCGGTCGTCGTCGCGCTGGATCAGCGCAGCTCCGCACTTGTCGCAGTCCGTCTTGCCGCCCAAGCGGCTTTCGTGGAACGTCGCGCCGCAGGCCGGGCATACGCGCCGCCCTGAAAGGCGGGCGACCAGCTTGTCGTCGCTGACTTCGATGTCGACCACCGCGTCGATCCGGGCGAAGCCGCTCAGCGCCTGCGCCTGGGGAACGGTGCGCGGGAAGCCGTCCAGAATATATCCGTTTTGGCAATCCGGCATCGCCAGGCGCTCGCGGACGATGTCGATGACGACTTCGTCGGGCACGAGCTGTCCCTGGTCGATGAAAGCCTTCGCCTTCAGACCGGTATCGGTCTGCTCTTTGATCGCTTTACGGAGAATATCGCCCGTGGAAATCTGCGGGATGTTCAGCCGTTCGCACACGCGCACAGCCTGCGTCCCCTTGCCCGCGCCGGGCGGGCCGAGAAATACCACATTCATTGCGGTTCCTCCTTCCGGATACATCTTAGAGGAAGCCCTTGTAGTGACGCATCAGCATCTGGCTCTCAAGCTGGCGCATCGTCTCGATGGCGACGGATACGGCGATCAGCATGGAAGAGGCCGCGAACGGCACCCGCATGCCCGCCAAAGTCGTCATCAGGGTCGGCAGCGTCGCGAGGACGGCCAGGAAGATCGCGCCGAACAGCGTCAGACGGTTGGAGACACGGGAGAGGTAATCGCTCGTGGGCTTGCCCTGGCGAATGCCCGGGATCGTGCCGCCGTACTGCTGCATGTTCTTGCTGATATCCACCGGGTTAAAGGTGATGCTCGTGTAGAAGAAGGTGAAGCCCACGATCAGCAGCGCCAGAACAATCTGATACACCCAGCCGCCCGTGAAGTTATTCCACCAGATGGAGATGCCCGACTTCGGGAAGAAGGCGAAGATGGTTCCGGGGAACTGCATCATCGAGAAGGCGAAGATCAGCGGCAGAACGCCGGTGGAGTTCACCTTCATCGGGATGTGGGTGGACTGGCCGCCGTACATCTTGCGGCCGACCATGCGCTTCGCGTACTGAACCGGCACGCGGCGCTCGCCCATGTCCACGAAGGTCACGGCGACGATCATGACGAGCGCGCCCAGGATGATCGCGATGAACACGAACCAGCTGACGGTGCCCTGGAACAGACCGTTGACGCCCGAAACCGACCAGTTGAACAGGTTGGAGACGATGCCGGCGAAGATCAGCAGCGAAATGCCGTTGCCGATGCCGTTCTCCGTGATGCGCTCGCCGATCCACATGGCCAGCGAGGTGCCGGCCGCCATGGACAGGCCGATGACGACGTAAGAAACGAAGCCGCTCTTCGCGGAGGCATGCATCGCGTACACCAGGCCGACAGCCTGAATGAAGGCGAGGATGACCGTCGTATAACGGGTATACTCGGTGATCTTCTTGCGGCCTTCAGGGCCTTCCTTGCTCAGCCGCTCCAGGGCCGGAATGGCCACGGTGAGCAGCTGCAGGATGATCGACGCGTTGATGTACGGGGTGATGCCCATCGCCATGACGGACATCTGAGACAGACTGCCGCCGGTCATCATGTTCATGAAGCCCAGCAGGCTGAACTGTTCGATCGTATCGGAAACCTTCGTCAGGTCGATGCCCGGAACCGGGATGACGCCGACGAGGCGGTAGATCAGGAGCATCAGCAGGGTGTAGAGGATCTTCTTGCGAAGATCCGGGATCCTCCATGCGTTGCGAAGCGTTTCCAGCATGTCAGATCACCTCAGCTTTCCCGCCGAGAGCCTCGATCTTCTCCTTTGCCGAACCCGTGAACTTCGCAGCCTTAACCGTCAGCTTCTTGGTCAGCTCGCCGTTGCCCAGGATCTTCACGCCGTCGAGCTCCTTCTTGATGAGGCCCGCGTCGATCATCTCCTGCGGTCCGACGACAGCGCCGTCCTCAAAGAGGTCGAGCTTGCTGACGTTCACGATCGCGTATTCCGTAGCAAAAATGTTGGTAAAGCCGCGCTTGGGCAGACGGCGCACCAGAGGCATCTGGCCGCCTTCAAATCCCGGGCCCTTGCCGCCGCCGCTGCGGGCCTTGGAGCCCTTGTGGCCCTTGCCGGAGGTTTTGCCCAAACCGGAGCCGATGCCGCGGCCCAAACGCTTGGGCGCGGTCACGGAGCCGAGGGCCGGTTTCAACTCATTCAGCTTCATGGTGAACCTCCTCAGTCCTTAATCTCTACAACGTCAACCAGGTGCTTCACCTTGAAGATCATGCCGCGGATGGCGGGGTTATCTTCGAATACCTTCACCTGACGGATCTTGTGCAGGCCCAGCGCCTCGACGACCTTGATGTGATTCGGCTTGCTGGAGATCGGGGATTTCACGAGCGTTACTTGCAGTTTCATCTCATTCCCCTCCTTAACCCAGCAGTTCTTCGACGGTCTTGCCGCGCATCTTGGCGACGTCCTCCGCCGTGCGAAGCTGAGCAAGACCCGCGATTGTGGCCTTCACCATGTTGATGGGGTTGTTGGTGCCGTAGCTCTTCGTGCGGATGTCCTTGATGCCGCACAGTTCGAGCACCGCACGCGCCGGGCCGCCGGCGATAACGCCGGTACCTTCGGGGGCGGGCAGCAGAACCACCTTGCCGGTTCCGAAGTAGCCGGTCGCCTCGTGCGGAATCGTGGTATTCACGCGGGCGACCGTGACCAGATGCTTCTTGGCATCCTCGACCGCCTTGCGAATCGCTTCAGGAATTTCAGTCGCCTTGCCAAGTCCGCAGCCCACGCGGCCGTTCTCGTCGCCGATGACAACCAGCGCTGCAAAGCGGAAGTTGCGGCCACCCTTGACGACCTTGGTAACGCGGTTGACAGAGACGAGTTTTTCTTTGAACTCGCTGACCTGTTCGTTACGCTGCATGCGTTTTTCCTCCCTCATATCAGAAGTCCAGTCCGGCTTCGCGGGCGCCTGCGGCCACCTCTGCCACACGGCCGGTGTACACGTAGCCGCCGCGGTCGAAGATTACCTGCTTGATGCCAGCCTGGATCGCACGCTCAGCGACGACCTTGCCCACCAGCTTGGAAGCGCCCTTCTTGTCCAGCTCCGTGAGCTGGCCCTTGATCATCGGATCCAGGGTAGAAGCGGACACCAGGGTACGGCCGGCTTCGTCGTCAATCACCTGCGCATACATGTTGTTCAGGCTGCGATATACGCACAGACGCGGCATTTCGGCAGTGCCGCTGATCTTTTTGCGGACGCGCTCATGGCGAATCCTGCGGATTTCATTGCGATCTCTCTTATTGAACATTCGCGGTCACTCCCTTCCTTACTTCTTACCGGTCTTGCCTTCCTTGCGGCGGATGACTTCCGATTCATACTTGATGCCCTTGCCGAGGTACGGCTCCGGCTTGCGGATGGCACGGATGTCGGCCGCGAGGTTGCCGACCTGCTGCTTGGAGATGCCCTTCACGACGATCTTCGTGGGAGCGGGCGTCTCAAAGGTGATGTTTTCCGGCGCTTCGAGGACGACCGGATGGCTGAAGCCGATGTTGATCGTGAGCGTCTTGCCCTGCGCCTGCGCGCGGTAGCCGGTGCCCACCAGCTCCAGATGCTTGGCGTAGCCTTCGGTCACGCCGACGACCATGTTGTTCACGAGCGAACGGTACAGGCCGTGCATGGACTTGTGCGGCTTGTCGTCCGTGGGGCGGGTCAGGACAAGCTGGTTGCCCTCCTGCTTCACGGTGATGTCCTTGTTAACCTGCTGAGACAGCGTACCCTTGGGGCCCTTTACCGTAACGGTATTGTCGGCCGCAATGTCGACCGTGACGCCCGCAGGGATGGTGATCGGAAGCTTTCCGATTCGAGACATGTTCACACCTCCATTTTGCGAGTGTCCGTTACCAGATGTAGGCCAGGACTTCGCCGCCCACTTCATTCTTGCGGGCTTCCTTATCCGTCATGACGCCCCTGGACGTCGAGATGATGGCGATGCCGAGGCCGCCGAGGACCTTCGGGATCTCGCCGCAGCGAGCGTATACGCGCAGGCCGGGCTTGCTGATGCGCTTGAGACCGACGATCACGCTCTGCTTGTTCTGGGAGTACTTCAGGCCGATCTTGATCTTACCGGCCAGGCCGTCGTCGATGAAATCGACGCTCTTGATGTAACCTTCGCTCAGCAGAATCTTCGCGATGGACTTCTTCATATTAGAAGCCGGGATCATCACGGTGTCATGCTTGGCGACTTGAGCATTGCGAATGCGGGTCAGCATATCGGCAATGGGATCGTTTACGAGCATTGTAGCACCTCCTTGCGTTCTTCCCGCTTACCAACTGGCCTTGCGGACACCGGGGATTTGGCCCTTATAAGCCAGTTCACGGAAACAAATGCGGCAGATTCCGTACTTGCGCAGAACGGAGTGCGGACGGCCGCACAGACGGCAGCGGGTATACGCGCGCGTCGAGAACTTCGGCGTCTTCTGCTGCTTTAAAATCATGCTAGTCTTCGCCATGCGATTTGTTCCTCCTTCTTACTGCTGCGCGAACGGCATGCCAAGCAGGCGCAGCAGCTCGCGGGACTCTTCGTCGGTCTTCGCGGTCGTGACGAAGATCATCTCCATGCCGCGGATCTTATCCACCTTGTCGTACTCGATTTCGGGGAAAAGCAGCTGCTCGCGAATGCCCAGCGCGTAGTTGCCGCGGCCGTCGAAGGCCTTGGTGGAAACGCCGTGGAAGTCGCGAACGCGCGGCAGCGCGATGTTGACCAGCTTATCGACGAAGTGATACATGCGCTCGCCGCGCAGCGTCACCTTGGCGCCGATGTTCATGCCCTCGCGAACCTTGAAGTTCGCGACGGACTTCTTCGCCTTGGTGACCATCGCCTTCTGGCCGGCGATGGTTTCCAGCTCGGCAACCGCCGCGTCCATCGCCTTGGGGTTATCCTTGCAATCGCCCAGGCCCATGTTGATGACAACCTTTTCGAGCCTGGGGATCTCGTTGACGTTCTTGTAACCGAACTTCTGCTGCAGGGCAGGAATAACTTCGGTCACGTACTTGTCCTTCAGACGTGCTTCCATTTTTCTTCCTCCCTACTCAGTTCTCAAACGCCGCGCCGCACTTCTTGCAGACGCGGACCTTGCTGCCATCCTCGAGCACCTTGTGGGCGCTGCGGGTCGCCTTGCCGCACTTCCCGCACACGAGCATCACATTGGACGCGTCGATGGCCGCTTCCTTGTGGATGATTCCACCCGGGGCGCCCTGCTGGCGGGGCTTCTGGTGCTTCGTCGCCATGGCGACGCCTTCGACGATGACCTTTCCGGCCTTCGGAGAGGCGGAAATCACCTTGCCCTTCTTGCCCTTGTCCTTGCCGCTGATCACAACGACGGTATCGTTAGAACGAACATGCATGATCTTGCCACCTCCTTACAGAACTTCGGGAGCGAGCGAGACGATCTTCATGAAGTCCTTCTCGCGAAGCTCGCGGGCCACAGGCCCAAAGATACGGGTGCCACGGGGCTGTTTCTGGTCGTTGATGATAACGGCAGCGTTATCGTCGAAACGAATGTAGGAACCGTCGGGACGGCGGCGTTCCTTGTGCGTGCGCACGATCACGGCTTTCACGACATCGCCCTTCTTCACAACGCCGCCGGGCGTTGCGCTCTTGACAGAAGCCACGATGATATCGCCGATAGAGCCGGACTGACGGAAGGAACCGCCGAGCACGCGGATGCACATGATTTCCTTGGCGCCGGTATTGTCGGCGACCTTAAGACGCGTTTGCGGCTGAATCATTGAGATTTTTTCCTCCTTTTGCGGCTCTGCATCAGTGGATGCAGAACTTCGGGGCTGCGACATGGCGCCGCCCCCGGCCTGCGCCGGCAGGCCTTACAATCTTACTTCGCCTTCTCGACGATCTCGACAAGGCGCCAGCGCTTGTCGCGGCTAATCGGGCGGGTCTCCATGACGCGGACGGTGTCGCCAATGCCGCACTCGTTCTTCTCGTCATGCACCTTGAACTTGGTGGTCTGATTCATGATCTTGCCGTAGAGCGGATGACGAACACGGTTCTTCACCGCCACGACAACAGTCTTATCCATCTTATCGCTAACGACCACGCCAACGCGGGTCTTGCGCAGGTTTCTGCTTTCAGACATTGAAGCGGTAGCCTCCCTTCTCATTTACAGTTACGCCTGAGCCTTGAGCTCCAGGCTACGGAGGACGGTCTTGGCACGGGCGATGTCGCGCTTGACGTTCTTGATCGCCATCGTGTTTTGAAGCTGACCCGTAGCAAGCTGGAAACGAAGGGTGAAGAGCTCAGCTTTCAGTTCCTTCACCTTGTCGCTCAGCTGCTCGGCTGTCATTTCACTGAACTGATTCGCCTTCATTAACCCTCACCACCCACTTCATTGTTCTGAGCCTCACGCATGAGGAACTTGGTCTTGATGGGCAGCTTGTGCTGCGCCAGACGCAGGGCTTCGCGCGCCGCTTCTTCCGGCACGCCCTTGATCTCAAAGAGCACGCGGCCGGGCTTGACGACGGCTACCCAGTATTCGGGAGAGCCCTTGCCGGAGCCCATGCGGGTCTCGGCCGGCTTTTCGGTGATCGGCTTGTCCGGGAAGATCTTGATCCAGACCTGACCGCCGCGCTTGGTGTAACGGGTCAGCGCAACACGGGCCGCCTCGATCTGGTTGGACGTGATCCAGCCCGGCTCTACGGCCTGAATGCCGTAGTCGCCGTACGCGAGGAAGTTGCCGCGCGTGGCCTTACCCTTCATGCGGCCGCGGAAGACGCGGCGGCGCTTTACTCTCTTGGGCATCAACATGGTTTACTTGCCTCCTTCGGTCTTGGCAGCAGGCGCTTTCTTCGCCTTAGGCAGGATCTGACCCTTGTAGATCCAAACCTTCACGCCGATGCGGCCGTACGTGGTGCGGGCCTCGGCGAAGCCGTAGTCGATGTTCGCGCGCAGGGTCTGCAGCGGGATGGAGCCTTCGTGATAGCCCTCGCTGCGGGCGATATCCGCGCCGCCCAGACGGCCGGACACGGAGGTCTTGATGCCCTTGGCGCCGGCCTTCATCGCACGGCCCAGGCACTGCTTCATCGCGCGGCGGAAGCTGATGCGCTTTTCGAGCTGCTGGGCGATGTTCTCGGCGACCAGCTGCGCGTCCGCATCGGGGTTCTTGATCTCCATGATGTTCAGGGAGACCGCCTTGCCGACGAAAGCTTCGATGTCCTTCTTGAGCTGCTCCACGCCCGCGCCGCCGCGGCCGATGACCACGCCGGGCTTGGCGGTGAAGATGTTCACGGTAACCTTATTGGCGCTGCGCTCGATGTCGACCTTGGAAATACCGGCCCCATTGAGGCGCGTCTTGAGCATTTCGCGCAGCTTGAAGTCCTCTTCAAGGTTGGAGGCGAAATCCTTCTTATTCGCATACCAGCGAGTGCTCCAGTCCATGATTACGCCCACGCGGGCGCCATGGGGATTAACTTTCTGACCCATCCGATTCCCTCCTTACTTCTGATCGAGCACGACCGTGATGTGGCTGGTCCGCTTGAGCATCGGCGACGCGCTGCCGCGGGAGCGGGCGACGTAACGCTTGAGCGTCGGGCCGGGGTTGGCGTAAACCTCCGCCACATACAGCGAGCCGCGGTCCATGCTGAGGTTGTTCTCGGCGTTGGCAATGGCAGAAAGCAGCAGCTTTTCCACGATGGGAGCAGCCGCCTTGGGGGTATACATCAGGATCGCCAGGGCCTCGTCGACCTTCTTGCCGCGGATCAGATCGATGACGATCTGAACCTTGCGGGAAGAAATACGGACGTAACGAGCGATGGCACGGGGCCGCTTGTCGCAGTTCGCCTTGCGCGCAGCAGCCTTTTCACGGGTTCTGGTGGCCATGCGGTTTCACTCCTTTTACTTGCGCGCGGACGCCTTCTCGCCGGCGTGACCCCTGAAGGTACGCGTGGGGGCGAATTCGCCGAGCTTGTGTCCAACCATCTCTTCGACAATGTAAACCGGGACGTGCTTGCGGCCGTCATGCACGGCGATCGTGTGGCCGACCATCTCCGGGAAGATGGTGGACGCGCGCGACCAGGTCTTGAGCACGCTCTTCTTGCCGGTATTGTTCATTTCGACGATCTTCGCCAGGAGTCGTTCGCTGACGAAAGGTCCCTTCTTGACCGATCTGCTCATAGAGCTTTTAGCCTCCTTCCATAGGGCGTTTGGGTCTTACTTCTTGCCCGCACGCTTGACGATGAACTTGTCGGAATACTTCTTGTGCTTGCGGGTCTTCAGGCCCAGCGCAGGCTTGCCCCACGGGGTGACAGGCGCGGGCATGCCGACCGGGGATTTGCCTTCGCCGCCGCCGTGCGGGTGATCGTTCGGGTTCATGACGACGCCGCGGACGGAGGGGCGAATGCCCATGTGGCGGGACTTGCCGGCCTTGCCGACGCGGACGTTGCTGTGGTCGCTGTTGCCCACGGAGCCGATGGTGGCCTTCGCCTCCATCGAGATCATGCGGACCTCGCCGGAGGGCAGGCGGACCTGCGCGTAAGCGCCTTCCTTCGCCATCAGCTGCGCCGCGTTGCCCGCGCTGCGCACGAGCTGGCCGCCCTTGCCGGGCTTCAGCTCGATGTTGTGGATCAGCGTGCCGACCGGGATGTGCTTGATGGGAAGGGCGTTGCCCGGCTTGATGTCGGCTTCGTCGCCGCTCGACACGGTGTCGCCCACCTTCAGGCCGACCGGGGCCAGGATGTAGCGCTTTTCGCCGTCCGCGTAGTTCAGCAGCGCGATAAACGCGGTGCGGTTCGGATCGTACTCGATGGACGCAACCTTCGCGGGGATGTTGTCCTTGTTGCGCTTGAAGTCGATCACGCGGTACTTGATCTTGTTGCCGCCGCCCTGATGACGGACGGTGATCTTGCCCTGCTTGTTGCGGCCGGCGTTCTTCTTGAGGTACTCGACCAGGGAGCGCTCGGGCGCCTTCTTGGTGAGCTCTTCGTACGTCAGCACCGACATGAAGCGGCGGGCCGGGGAAGTCGGCTTATAAACTCTGATTCCCATTTGCTGTTCCTCCCTCTTACTGGGCCATGCCTTCGAAGAACTCGATGGTCTTGGAGTCTTTCTTGAGCGTCACATAGGCCTTCTTGATTTCGGGGGTGCGCCCGGACGTACGGCCCTGACGCTTTACCTTGCCGAGCGTGCGCAGGGTGTTGACCGTGTCGACCTTGACGCCGTCGAAGACGGCCTCGATCGCCTGCTTGATCTCGGTCTTGTTGGCGCTGATCGCCACTTCAAACACATAACGCTTGTCCTCGAAGCCGTCGTACGCCTTTTCAGTCAGTACGGGGCGCAGGATGATATCGTGGGGATTCTTCATTACGCGTACACCTCCTCGACGAGCTTCACAGCGTCCTGCGTGATGACGAACTTGTCGTGCGCGAGGATGTCCAGCACGTTGATCGTGTTGACGTAGGCGCACGTGACGCCCGGAATGTTGCGGGCGGCGCGGGTGACGGAGTCATCCTTGCCGGGCAGCACCAGCAGCGTCTTCTTCTCGCAGCCGAGCTTTTTGAGCATCGCGGCGACGAGCTTGGTCTTCGGGGCGTCGAGGGCGATCTTGTCCAGGACGATCATCTCGCCCTCGTTCACCTTCGAGGTCAGCGCGCCCTTGAGCGCCAGGCGCTTCACCTTGCGCGGCACGCTGATGACGTAATCGCGGGGCTTGGGCGCGAACACCACGCCGCCGTGCGTGAACTGGGGAGCACGGTTGGAATGATGGCGCGCGTTGCCGGTGCCCTTCTGACGGTAGATCTTGCGGCCGCCGCCACGGACCTCGCCGCGGGTCTTGGCCGACTGGGTTCCCTGGCGCTTGGCAGCCAGCTGGCTGCGCACGACCAGGTGAATGGCCGCTTCGTTGACGTCGGCCGCGAAGATTTCTTCGCTCAGCTCGATTTCGCCGACGGAAGCGCCTTCCTGATTCATGAGAGCAATCTTAGGCATGAACGGTTTCCTCCTTCTCCCGGTTTAGGCCTTGACGGAATCGCGGATCACGAGGTAACCGCCATTCGGGCCGGGCACTGCGCCGCGGACCAGCAGCAGGTTGCGCTCGGCGTCGACGCGAACCACGGACAGATTCTGAATCGTCACCTTTTCCACGCCGTAATGGCCGGCCATATGCTTGTTCTTGAACACGCGGGACGGGGTGGAGTTGGCACCCAGCGAGCCCACGCCGCGATGGTACTTGGAGCCGTGCGCCATGGGGCCGGTGTGCTGCGACCAGCGGTAGATCGCGCCGGTGTAGCCGTGGCCCTTGCTCGTGCCCGTGATGTCGACCTTGTCGCCCTCGGCGAAGACATCGGCCTTGATCTGAGCGCCCACTTCCAGGGCGGAGCAGTCCTCCAGGCGCAGCTCCTTCAGCTTGCGGGTCGGGGCGACGCCCGCCTTCTTGAAGTGGCCGGTCTCAGGCTTGTTGACCAGCTTCTTGGCGCGCGCTTCGGGATACTCGTCGAAGCCAACCTGAACCGCCTCATAGCCGTCCTTTTCTGCGGTCTTCTTCTGAACGACCGTGCAGGGGCCAGCCTCGATGACCGTAACCGGAAGCAGGCGGCCGTCCGGGGTGAAGACCTGCGTCATGCCGATCTTTTTACCGACGATAGCTTTTTTCATTGTTTTGCACCTCCTGATCCTTGTTACAGTTTGATTTCAATTTCGACGCCAGCCGGCAGATCAAGCTTCATCATCGCGTCCACCGTGCGGGGGGTGGGGTTGTGGATGTCGATGAGGCGCTTATGCGTGCGCTGTTCGAACTGCTCGCGCGAATCCTTGTACTTGTGGGGCGCGCGCAGGATGGTCACAACTTCCTTCTCGGTCGGCAGCGGAATCGGACCGGAAACCTTCGCGCCCGTGCGCTTTGCGGTCTCCACGATGCGCTCAGCGGACTGATCGATGAGGTTGTGCTCATAGGCCTTGAGCTTGATGCGAATTTTCTGATTGGCCATTTTCAATCCTCCTTGTTCGTACTCAAACGTCGCTTACGTGTGTCTGACGCGGCGGTGCTTGAGCCCGTCGCCCGATAGCCGGACATGGTCCATGATAGTTCCCCACAGGCCAGTGGCAATCTATCACTTCATCCCGAATCGTAGACAACTGCTACATTATAGCGGATAAACCCCTGTTTGACAAGGGGTTTAAATAAACTTTTTTCGATTATTTCAGGTTTTTTCTTCCTCATGTAGAAACGCCGTAATGCTTGCCCCGCCTCGCTTTTCCCGCTCCGCCCGCGCGTCGTCCCGGCAGCATAGCATTCACACGCGTCCGGGTGTGTCATGTGTCCTTTGACCTGCACACGACACCGGGTGTATCCTCTCTGTTTGCGCTCCGCGCACAGCCGTTTTTAGTCTCTTTCTCCAACCTCAGCTTAATTCTTTGTGCAGCCTGTACGCGTAAACGTTCACGCGCGCTTTTTTGTGCGTCCCGTGCGCCGTCGAAAAACCGCGGAGCCGTTGATGAAAACCGCCCGTTCCCGCCTCCTCGCTTTACCGGCATCTTCATGGCGCGTCGGCGCGCAGGCCCGCGCATGACGGTTTTCGGGCAAAAAAGAAAGAACCGGAAAGCGGCATGCCGCTTTCCGGTTCCTAAGCTGTGAAATTACTCGATGACCTTGGTGACGACGCCGGAGCCAACCGTGCGGCCGCCCTCGCGGATAGCGAAACGCAGCTTCTCCTCGATCGCGATCGGGGTGATCAGCGTGCACTCCATCGTCACGTTGTCGCCGGGCATCACCATCTCCACGCCGTCCGGCAGCTTGATGTTGCCCGTCA
>JAEXCG010000091.1 GCA_023402355.1 Bacillota bacterium
CAGGAGACATTCCTTCCGTATCTTTTACGCAGCGGTATTTTTCGATCAGTTTTTTCAATTCCGGTGATATTCTCATTTTAGCCATTTATTATTTCCTTCCTCTTTTCTACAGTATTTAAAGATACCCCAAGATTTTCGGCTGCTTTACGAAGCGGCAATTCAAGTTTTTCGAAAATAGTCTTTTCTGCACCCGTCAAATCGAACTTGATAACGCCTGAATCATCCTTCCCGAAAAGTAATCTGCCCTCGCGAATGATCGAAGGGGCATTTTCGACCGTGATTTTGAAATCATAGCTAGTTTTCGACCAGGCTCTCCTGAAGCATGCGCCCGGATGCGACACCACCCGTCCGAACCTGTCGATTACAGGATCGCCATCAGCCGGGCACGCAAGGTAGAAATCCCCTGGATGGGCATCTTGGCCGAAATAGAACACCGGAATGCCTGGGGGATCGAGCTTTTCTCGAGAGGCCTGATCGATATAGACGCAAAGCCTGTCGAAGCCCTTCGAGCATTTCGGCCCAAGAACATCAAGATGCGCTATGGCACGCTCATCGAGCCGATACGAGCCGAGCATGAGGTAGAAGACGGTATATAGCTCGTCCCTCACCTTGTCGACCTCCGCCCATTCGTACAGATTGTCTTTGTGGAGATAGCCGTTTCTCATCTCCCTCAAGCTTTGAAGCGTCAAGATAATCGCTTCGTATGTTCCATCTTCAATCCCCGAATTTAGGAGATCTTTGTTTTCGGGGACAAGAGTATTTTCCCGCTTATCCCAGCTCCCAAAGAATCCCGCCAACCTTCCCAGATTGAGGGCATACCGAAAGCCTTCGGCAAAGAGCTTCGGAGAGACGGCGACGGCTCCATCTTCGACGGGAATCCACCTGCTGTAGTCAGTAATCCCGTCGACTTTCCAATACAGCTTTTTATTTTTCTTATTCTTCGAATCAAGAGAAATGCTCCTTGCTCCATCAGCTTCGGAGAACGTTAGAGCCTCAATCAATTTAGCTAGGAATTGCTCCAATGCCTTGAAATAGCCGAGCGCAACAGGGGTAAGGTCCACGTTGGCCGCTCCCCTCAGAGACGAGTAGAGCCATTCGGCCGTGATGAAGCTCGTTGCGAAATCGGTCCCTCCGACAGTCGCTCGGCAACGCCTTTCTTCCAGATAATGCTTCTCTATGACCGCACGCTGCCCATCGGTCAGAGCCTTTCCCATCACGTTTATCGGATACGATCGCTCGCGTACGTTTTTCAAGAGGTCAGCCCTGAATCCCCCTAGCTCCATGTACTGAAGCGTTTTGGTGACCTTCAATCCGAAAACATCGTTCGCCCGAGCCTTCAGCTGTTCGAAGTAATCGAAAAAGCAGGCTTCTTCCTCGGCGCCGAACTGGTCGCGAAGGAACTTTCCAACATCTATGATATTCCCCCTATGACCAAGATCCTCTTTATCGGCATCCCCCTCCACAAGGGAGACATAGGTGAGGGAAGAGGCCCGGCAAGAGCCTTTTAGGTACTTCTCGAAGTCAGGCGGAAGCTGCTCGCCGATGCCGAACTCCTTGATGACGAAGACCGACTTGCCTCCATCGTTCTCTATGCAGAGAATATGAACCGCCCTTTTGCGATCAAGTCCGGCTACCGGACCGTCGTCGTTATCGTCGACGTATTGGTAGGCCTCTCGCCTTTGGCATACAAGATGCTTGCACTCTAGCCCGTATTCTGAAGCGAGATCAAGGATGGTTTTGCAAATAGCCTGGTACACGCACTCCGAGCTTTCCCGCATGATGAACGAATAATGTTCATAGTCGGCTCCGCCCAGGCTGCACATGCTCGTCGGATTGTCCAATCTCCTAGAGTGCCGCCCTTCGTACCACTGACCAGAGCTCCACTGCAATCTAAGCTGCTTTAGTTCGCCAAGGCAGTCTTCCAGAAAATTCTTCTCGTAAATCGCATTGCTTTCCATGTCTCCACCTCCTATCAAGATTCAGAGAGGTCCGCAGTTGCTTTATTAGGATCGCGCCCAAAGACGCCATGAGCCTCTCCGAAAGCCTTAATCTGCTCATCGATGCGGGCAATTGCCTTATCGTAATCGTCTTGAATCTCTATAAGCTTTTTCTCGTCGCAAGAAGACAACCCGGAAAACCTTCTGGCCCAAGTAAGCCCTCGGGGACGAACCAAGGTGACGTTCGGCGCCATTCCGAACAGCCACCTGAAAAACGTCGGCGAGAGCTGAATCCTCAAGCAAACATATCCGACCGCAAGCTTCTCATCTATATGCTCGAATCTAGTATCATAGCCGAAAGCGTCGTAGACGTACTTCGCATGCGACCCCTCGACCTTGAGAAACAGGGTTCGGCACACGCCGTCGCCGAACATGTCGATCTTCTCTGAGGTCTCCCTGACGACCAAGCGGGACAGCTCCTCCGCTTTTTGGCGGTCGCGCATCCGCCCGCCGATCGACACATCCTTCATATGGTCGAGGCGCCTGAATCGCGGTTCTTGCTTGGAGCCCGCTCCTCCGGAAGGAAGCGTTTCGAGGTAGTAGTGGCCGAAGCTGTATATGAGCGCGACGGGGTCCTCGTCGTCGATTTCGTATTCGGAGACCGTGCCGTTCATGCGCTTGCTGGCATACTTGAAGCTCAAGGATCGCTTTTCCCTTATCGCCTTCGATGCGGTGTTCGCCGCCCGGAAGACGTCTATCGAGCTGTTCGTCTGGCGCTCATCGACGTAGACGGCCTCAACGATCTCGTCCTGCTTGTCCAGGGGTACGGCCTCCATCAGCTTGGCGCTCAACGAATCCCGCTGGTCGGGGCTCAAGTATTTGCAGGTTTTCACCAGGTTTACCAGCACAGCGGCCTCGTCCGCGCTTATCAACCTCCGCACGCAGCGAAAGCCCCTCTTGTCCCCCTTTGAGGCGGGTTCGATCTCCATCCCGAACGGCGGATTCTCCGAGAGAGCCCTCAGGTCGTCGAGGACCGTGTTCTCGGAGGGCTCCTTGCCGCAGCGCAACCCGATTATCCGCGCTATCTCCTTGGCGGTCAGGCCGTCTTTCTCGTCGGAAAAGACCCTGAGAATCTCGAGAACTGACAGAAGCCTCGCCCTTGCCGACGGATCGACGCCCACATGGGAAGGGAGAAGCGATTCCATTTCCTTATCCGAGACGCTTCTGGACATTCTTACCTCGCAATCATAATGACCTGAATTATTTTAGGTCATAAACGCCATCCTCGCGAGCTAAAAGCACTCTTCCGACGGATACTCATCGCATAGACCCCAAGAAGAAAGGGCACACCATGCAGAAGGAAAGCGCAGTAAGGGAAGCGAGGGTCATCCTCGACAAGACCGCCGTCGAGCAACTCGTCCGTCTAGGAAACAGGGCCATAGGATTCATGGAATCCCACCCGAAGACATGCGTCTGCTGCTTTGCATTGGGAGCCTTCTGCTCTCTCGCGAAGGCGGCTATCAACAAGGGATGGACCCCCGAGCAGGTCGCAAGCTTAGGAAAGGCGTTCCCGATCCAAATTTCCATGCCGGCGATAGACCTCTAGCCGTCTCTTCTTTCCCCGCGAAAAACGCAAGCCCTCTTATGCGCGGAGGCGCCGCGCATACCGTCCATTCCACGAAAGGAGGCCCATATGGGCAAGACAGCACGCACGTTCCCCGAGCCGGGAACTAGGATCACATACCGCGAGGCGTTCGAGGCCTACGACGGGCTCGAGGAGCGCATTCTGAGACTCGTGTTCGAACCGGGCTTCGCGCAGAGCGCCGGCGCGTACGACCTCCTGCAGACAATCGAGGGGGTCGCCGAGAAGTACGGCCTCTCCGGCACCGAGGAGATGACGAGGGCACGCGGCTCGCTGCGGGGCTTCGTCTGCGAGAAGACCTCGCTCGCCAACGGGTCGAACGGGGAGCGGTTCCCCCTCATGGAGAGCCCCGAGGAGCTCGGCGATTTCGACAGGACGCACCACTTCGAGGTGGGCGTCGACGGCGAGGGGCTGGTGAGGAATCTGGAGGCAGCGATCGCCCTCATCGGCAGGGAGGCGGATCGGTTCGACGAGTACGCCGACGTCTACTCGGCCAATCCCGTCGCGACCCGCCGGTCGGCCAGAGAGAGCAGGCGGCGCGAAGGCGACAAGGCGGATAGATGGTTCGCAAGGGCCATGGTCGCCGCGATGTGCTGCCTGGCGGCCGTCTGCGCCCTCCACTCAGTTGGGGAAATCGTCATGATCGTCCGTCTCTTCGGATAGGAAGACGCCCATCCGAACACCCCGCCAGAAAGGAACCGCCATGAAGAGAAAAATGAAACTTATTCCGTCCGTCGCCGCAGCCTGCGTCCTGTGCGCGATGCTCGCGTGCGCGACGGGCTGCGCCGGGCAGCAGGAGGGGCAGGCTCCCGCTGCCGAGCAAAGCGCCCCACAACAGATCGCTATCAACCAGTCTCCCGACAAGTACACCTGGTACGTGAAGAGCTATACCGGCTCCAACCTCGCCAACGTCGGCTACGTATCCCTCGGCGGGGACCTTCGGGACGCGTACGGCGCCTCGAACGTCAAGCTGGTCCCCGTGTGCGTCGACGGCTCCTACGTGGACGTCTCGAGCGAGGAGGCGCTCGAGGACTACGTCGTCATCGGTCAGAACTTGGAGCCCAACACGGAGATCAGGCTCGCGTTCGAGCTCGACGAGAACGGGGAGGAGTACGACAACCTCGTGAGCTCCTCGAGCATCGACTCCATAGTGCTGCTCGTCAAGAGAATCGGAGGATCCGACACGGCATCCTTCGACATCCCGCTGACCGAGATAAGCCCATGCCCCGGACCCGAGGTCCGCCACGTGCAGGACTACGTGGGGCGCAACCTCGCCGCCGCCGGCTACATCTCCCTGGGCGGAGACCTGCGCGACGCGTACGGCAAGGGCAACGTCGAGCTCGTTCCCGTCGCCGACGACGGCTCGTTCATCGACACGGGCGACATCGAGGTCATGAAGCAGTACCGCGTCGTCTCCCAGAACGTCGAGCCCAACACGGAGATCTCGTTCTCCTTCGACCCGGAGTACGGCAACCTCGTCGAATCCCAGAGCCTCCAGGAGATCGAGCTCAGGGTGACGCGGATAGACCAGTAGGACCCGACCCCGTCGGCCTTCCGCCCGTTCCATCCGCCCTTCGACCGATCCGGCCCGCCGCGGTCCTCGAGGCCCGAAGATCGCCCCGAACCCCGCGCGCGTCAACGGCGCGAAAAACCTTCCGCGCGAAAGACCCGTCGACCAAACGCTCGGAAGCTCAGGGCCCTCGCGGGTTTTCGCTTCCCTCCGCTGACGCCCCCGGGAACCGGGGCGCGCCCCAAGCCACGAGGCCAGCCAAAGGGGCGGGCCGAAAGCCGAAAGGGGTCGTCATGGGAAACCGAGCCGTCATCACCACCGCCGAGAGGAAGATCGGGCTGTACCTGCACTGGAACGGAGGGCGCGACACCGTTGAGCCGCTGCTTCGGTACTGCGAGCTCAAGGGCTACCGCGCGCCGAGCAGCGACGACTACGGGTGGGCGAGGCTCTGCCAGGTCGTCGGCAACTTCTTCGGAGGCACGCTGAGCGTGGGCATCATGCCCTACTCCGACGACGGGCGCATGGATCCCGGGGACAACGGGATCTACGTCATCGAAGGGTGGAGGATCGCCGACCGAATCCTCCCTTACGAAGGATTCGTCGAGCAGAGCTCGCACGACTTCGACGGCATGCTCCGGGCCTTCGACGAGGCGATGCCCGAAGGCGAGCGGCTCGGAGACCTCCTCGACGCCGAAGAGGTTCCCGCCTCGGAGCTCGAAATCGGAGACGAGGTCTGGGTGAGCGACTTCGACGGACGCTGGGAGCACTACCCCATGGTTGCCCGCTCCGAAAAAGGCACGCCGCTCGTCGCCCGATACGATCACGACGGCGACTGGAATTGGAACCCGAACAACAGGATCGAATCCGAAACCGCCCTCATCGTCCCGAGGGAGTAGGCGTAAACGCGAAGGGAGCCACCCCTCCGGCGGCTCCCTTCCCATCGTTATCCCTATCGCGATCGCGCCGGGGCTACGCGCCCCGGTCCCGCGGCAGGAGGCAAGCCCCCCTGCACCCATCCGCCGTTTCGGGATTAGACGGGTCCCGAAACGGTTGCAACGAATGCGATACCTCACAACAGCAATCGGATCGGTTGTGGATTTCAGTTGCCGCAAGACGCGTTGCTTAGATAAATGAGCTTCGCTCATCATTGAAGCACCTTGCGAACCAGACAATAGGCACTCTTTCCTGCCGTGTCTTTTTCAAATCGCAAATATCCGAAGGCATCAAATGGCAAGCGCTCTACAACTCTTCATCTGGGCATTTCAAAAACCGAGCAATTGGCCAAGACTCGAATAAAGATCGTGACTTAGGGTCCATTCGTTTTAACGCAAGCCTTGCGTTTCTCCTTTCGCCTATGAGGGCACTGCAGGCAGCCGATACGGCCGCATCATCACGAAAGCGTTCCCCCAGTTCGGCCAACTCATCCTTCTCGCTTTCGGTCAATTTGCGTTCGCGCGCAACAGCTTGCCAGTAATTAATTCGGTTATCCGCACTGTCGTTGAATTCAAGAGCTGCTTTTGCCGCGAGGATAGCGACTGATAGAAGTTTCTTCCCAGCCCGAGCTCCAGCGTCGTATGCTTGGAGCATGCTAACGATTCCGTCGGCCATTGCTTCGTCGAAATGTTCAGTTGGATGGATGCCAGCAAGCTTCTTTTCAAAAGACCTCACATCGAAATTGACAATGCTCATATAGTCTTCTACAGAAGAGAAAAGAAGTGGCGGCATCTCGATCGCGCCTTCACCCGTTTCTTTTTTACTGAAGCAGAACATGAAGGGAACAGAATCGGAGAAGAGATCGTACAAGCGATACCGGCCCCTTGACTCTTTAATTGCCAGAAGTCGGATGGTTGCCCCTTGTATATTTACATCGACGAGTCCCGCTTCTAGCGTAGAATCCCCCACGGTCGAGAGCGAAACAGGCTCTCCATCGAGTAACGCAAGCGCTAGCGAGCTGAGGTCGGACAATTCCTTATCAGACAGAGTTGAAGGATCCCAATCCTGCTCGACATGGAGAACGTCGAGGATCCTCGAGATGCGCTCCGCATGGTCCGTAATCTTCGCAATCCTATCCACGTCTGAAGGTTCGAACTCAAAGCTACCGAACGAAAACGCTCTATTGCCAACCTTCATCGTCCCGGTTCTGATTAAGGCAAGCACAAATCGACCGGAAAGGACTCGCTCGCGAAAACCGCCCGTATAGTCGAAGCGGATGAGTCGCTGCCCATTAGACTCTTTGACGGCAAAGCTGATCGAAACCTTTCCAATATTCAGAGTGTTGAATTCTGCCGTCATGGTAGTAGAAACGGGCATTTCGGAGGCAAAATCTCCAGAGGTCACATGTTCGGTTCGGGAGATTGACAACGAAGCGAGCGACTCGAAAATCGCAACGGCCTTGCGCCCGTCCTGCATTGTTGCGTAAAGATAGCCCCCATTCGAAAAATCGCCAAAAGTTAAGCCGGCGTTTCCTCGTCTGGGCACTTTTGGCATCTTTAGACTTTTGATTTTAAGACCGGCAGCCGTCAATTTCAGAAGGTCTCCTGGCCCTTTTAGAACGAAAGGCGCTTGCGCGAACTTATTCTCCAGAAACTCCTCAATGATCCTTCGTAGCTCAATCGAATCATCCGGCAAAAGCCTGAGGGGTCTTGAGATACTGTCCGTCCCTTTCTCCTTCATTGCTCGAAGCATCTCCCGAAGATCAACGGGAAGAAGGCAGTCGTAATATAGATTTTTCTCTCGGTAGTCCTCTGACACCTCGCAGAAGAAGAACAAAATGCCTCCCTCGCTGAGGTAGCATTCGATGTCTTTCCTCGAATGACGGTAGCTAGATCCTTTGCTAGCCGCAGAAGCCTTCACCTGAAGTGAGATACGCCCCAAATACGGCTTTTTCTTTTTTGCGCCAGCAGGATAAACCTCGATATACCCATCTATTGCTGTCGTCTTGTCGTTTTCGTAGACCTCATATTTAATGTCTTCGACTTGGATCAATTTGTCCCTTACGGCATTATTGCCTACCTGTTCAATGCGTGTACTATCGAAGTTCAAACCGTCTCCTAACAAACCAATGAAAACCGGCTATGCTTCAGAGTCCTTGCTGAAAGCGTCGTGTGGTCTTGCACCTCAAACGATTTTCCTAAATCCTGTCCCCGAATCGATTAACCCCTGCATCCATCCGTCGTTTTGGGGTTCGACGAGTTCCCGGAACTGCTGCGTCGAAAGCATCACCAAATCCGCGTCTGTCGGATCAGCAACAATTGTTATTGACGAAAGACAGAATCCGGCGCCAGAACACGACTCTGAAGCATAGCCCCTCCCGCCCGAAAAGCATCATGTGGATACCCTTGTCTTCGGCGGTTTTCCAATTATTTGCCCAAAATTTGCCCAAAAGCAAAGAGACGAAGGCCCTCAATATGGTCGGACCAAGCATGCGAGCTGGGAAAACATTGCGTTATCCATCCCGACAGAACCGTACGGTCGCTGGGTTGCTGGACCGAAGACAGCTCGAATCAGCGCCTCTCATCCCTTGCGAGGGAGCCTGCCGCATTCCGGGACTTCCGCCATCGCGGCGCGCAGCTTGGCGAGCGAAACATGGCACTGGCCCGTCTTCTGGCGCTTGCCCACCAGACTCCATGCGATGTCGCCGGGGCCGTTGTAGACCTCCTCGAAGCTGCCGTCGCGGTTGATCTTGAGCACGATCAGGTATTCCGGGCGTTCGCCTATCGCGATCCTGTCGCCCTGCGTCGCCTTTATCTGGACAAGCTTCCCGTCCTGCGCTCTCGCATCGTGGACGGGGTGGGACGCCTCGAAGAGCTCGAGGCCGTACTCCTCTGCGGCGATGACCTCGCCGATGCTGCCCACCATGTGGCCGTCGGGCGTGAAGTGCCGCCCGGGGTACATCTCCTCCAGCTCTCGCGTGATCTCGTATATCTTGCGAATCTTCTCGGCTATTTCCGACATCTAATTCTCCAGATCGATCATTTCTTGACCAGGCTTCGATGCTTCATCCTTCTGTCCTTCGCCCCTCCATTGGCTCAGTCTTGCGAACACTTCCATTCGAAGGGCCAGTCAGTAGGCTGGGGCTTCTCATGCAAAGGAGGAAGCATCTTCACTATCTCCAGTGTTTCCATCGAGACAGTCACGACGCGTTTGACGAGATCGACGATGTATCTCGAATCGTCGGAATAATCGTTCGGGTCGTTCACGATGCCAGACGCCTTGTCGGTTCTCACCTGATACCTGTCAATCAGCCATTCGATGGCGGAACGACCATTCACGACATAGTCGTAAGCGCGCTCGGGAATGTTCTTCAGAGTCAATTTTTCGGATACATGGATAATCGTTCTGTCGACGCCCTTGGGATTCTCCTCGGTTTTCTTGCATTTGCCGAAACGCATCTTGATGGTGCGTCCAGGGTTTTCAGAATCCCCCTCCTCGATGATATCTGCCCAGGGTTCAGCCGACTCGTAGTTCAAGTGGAGGTTCGCAAGGGCCCGCCCCGATCTGGAAAAAACATCGAAATCTCTGGCAAGCGGAATACGCGGCAACTCCTTTTTCAGGTTGAACTCAAACCTCTTCCGGTATTCGGGGGAGTGCAGAATGCCGTAAACGTAGTAGAAGATGTCTTCTTTTGAGAGCTCTTCCCCTCCATCCTTTTTATAACGGCCAAGAAAAACATGAGGATAAGCTTTCCTGAAGACATCAAGCGCCGTATCAGTGATGGACTCATGCTTTACATATCTTCCCGTAGAATTTGTACCGAATATTCCACCGACTGCCTTTTCTTCTTCGTACCAGTAAAGAGGAAAAACATCCCCTTTTACTACCGTATCGTAATTGGTACAAATATCAGTAACGAACGAGGAGAAGTTAGCGCTTATCCCCGTAACGCAAATGACCACATTGGGTGCTCCGTTTTTAGGGAACAGCTTTGGCTGCTGGTACATGCTCCAAGACATATCGGGATCCGCATAGAACCATTGCTTGCAGAACGGCCTGTACATGGAGAGCATTAGATTCGAAGCGTCATAAGCAATGGTTTTGCCCTGGGATGCGAACTTGTAATGCTTCTGATTCCATTTTATCTTTGTCGGATCTTTATCTACGAAATCCTCCACCTTCTCGCCGTTCCCTTCTCTCTGATAGCGAAGAGACTCCGAATTGAAGTTATCGATCATCTTTCGGCAATTTTCGAGGCACTTATTCCGAGAGAAGCTGTATACCCAGGCATCCCGAGTGGTCATCGATCCAGAAGAAAACATCTCAAATATTCCAAGCGGTGGCTTGGCCTTGTTAATTGCAATCGGCGCGAATCCATACCACGAATCATCCCTCTGATCCAGCCAGTCACCATGCTTATCGGGCCGGATATCCTCCCACTCGAGGTTTCCCGATACGGCGGCGTCGGCAACGATTCTCAGCTTTTCATCGCGAGAAAGGTAATCTCCTATATCATGATAGTGAATTCTTCCCTCATGGCTCGTGCCAGCATGGCGAACCAACAAAGTTATTGCTACAGGAGTACGCGACCCTGATCCAAAAACCTTGCCGCCCTCTCGACGAGATTCCTCTCCTTGGGTTCGCTGGTTCCCGCGAAGATCGAACACGTAAATATCGTCGAATTCTTCGGCGATGCATTCTCTCATCCCGGTCATTGCGGCTCCGCGAAGCCATCCCGCATTGGAGACAAAGCACACAACACCCTGGTCTCCTATGCGATCGCTCGCCCAGCGGAAGGCACGCACGTACGAATCATAAAGACCACGCTTGAGGGATTTTCCTCCTGTTCTTGCGACATAAGTCGACCTGATTTTTTGATCGAGAGATGGATACCTTTCGTTCTCGTTCGTGTCATTCGCGTCTGTCTGACCAGCTGAGTAAGGGGGATTTGCAACGATGACCCGAATCGGCAGGTCGTTCTGCCTCACAACGCGCTCGGAGTTCTGAGTGAACACCCTGGTGTCGAGGGTGTCGCCTTCCTCTGTCATTTGGAACGTGTCGGTGAGCACGCCGCCCTCGAAGGGGACGTACTCGCCTCCCATGCGCTCGTGGTAGGCGTACTCGATGTTGATCGTCATGATGTAGTACGCCAGGAGGAGGATCTCGTTGCTGTGCATCTCGCAGCGGTACTTGTGCCCGAGCTTGTCGTCGGGGATCAGGTCGCTCTCGATGAGGTGCGCCATGAACGAGCCCGTGCCCGCGAAGGGGTCGAGCACGTGCACCCCGTCGTCCGCCAGGGACTTGCCGAACTCCCGCCTCAGGACGCGGTCGGTCTCGCGGAGGATGTAGTCGATGATCTCCGTGGGCGTGTAGACGACGCCCATCTTCTCCGATGTCCCCCTGAACGCCACTCGGAAGAACTGCTCGTAAAGGTCGCGGATGAGCTGCTGGCGCGCGGCGTCCGTGCGCACCATCGCGGCGCGCCTCCGCACGCTCGCATAGACGTCGTCGAGGACGGCGGCGTCCGACGCCTCCTCTATACGGTAACTTGAAAGAACTTCCAGGAACCTGTCGATCGCGATCGAGACGGGGTTTGAGCTCGCGAACTCGAAATCGCCGAACAGTGCGTCGAACACGGGCATGGTGATCATGTGCTGGGCGATCATCTCGATGGCGTCCTGCTCCTCGATGCCCGGGTTGAGCGAATCCCTGAGGCCTTCGAGGAAGATGACGAACTTGGACCGGACCTCCTCGTTGGAGGCGACCAGCTCGCCGATGCGCTCTATGTGGCGCTTCGCTATCCTCGCAACGTCCTCAGCCCATTCGTCCCAGTAGATGCGCGTGCCGCACTTCTTGACGAGGGTCGTCGTGATGGCCTTCTCCCACCTTTCGACTGGGAAGAAGGAGAGCTTGAGCTGCACGCTCTCGGCGATTTCGGCGGCGCGCCTCTCTTCGCGCTCCTTGTTCGACGGGAGCCCGTCGTCCCAGCCCTTGTGGCGGTCGGCGCCGAGGTCGATTTTGTTCTTGCGGGCGCTCTGCTCGAGGGCGAGTGCGTTGACCTTGGCCTCGATTCGCTCGTCGTGGCTTCGCAGGGCCTGCAGCACGCTCCAGACGTTCGCAAACACCTTGCTGTCATCGAGCGCCTCCTCGGGCGTCATGCCGGCGGGGACGAAAATGGGGAGGATGATGTAGCCGAAGTCCTTCCCCTCGGCGCGGCGCATGACGCGGCCGACCGCCTGCACGATGTCGACCGTGGAGTTCTTGGCGTTGAAGAAGATCACCGCGTCGAGGCTGGGCACGTCGATGCCCTCCGCGAGGCAGCGCGCGTTGGTGAGTATCCTGCACTCGCCTTCGGGGACATCGCCGCCGAGCCAGGCGAGCTTTCGGTTCCTGTCGGTGGAGTTCATGCTGCCGTCGACGTGGTCGAGCACGCATCTGAGCCCGAAGTCCTCTCCGCCGGCCTGGGCGTACCTGTCGACGATGCGCGAGAACGCCTCGCAGATGGTCTTGGAGGAGTCGATCGTCGAGCAGAACCCCACCGCTCGGTGCAGGGGCTCAATACCCTTCCCGGGCTCCGAGTTCATGTCGTCGACGACCAGCATGTCGCCTATCCCCGTGGCGTCCTCGGGGGCGTTCTCGCCGTGCTCGGCGAGGCCCTTCCAGCAGCCGATGATCTTGCCGACATCGTCGGCGTCCAGCGAGTACGCGTCGACGCCGTTGTCGTCGGTCTCCGGCATGCGCCCGCGCAGCGCGTCCTCCTCGACTGCCAGCACCACTACTTTGTAGTCGGTAAGGAGCTTCTTCTCGACCGCCTCGCCGAACTTGATCTGGTAGGCGACGGGGCCGTACAGAGATTCGTCGTCCATCGAGGCGATGGTGAAGTCGTCCTCCGCGCCTTTCCTCTTGGCGGTCTCGCCGTAGATGCGCGGAGTCGCCGTCATGTAGAGGCGCTTCTTCGCCTGCACGTTCTCGTCGTAGTGGACCTTCATGAAGGCAGAGGCGTCCTTCTTAGACACGCCCGGAAGCGCGCTGCCGGTGGTGCGGTGGGCCTCGTCGCAGACGATGAGGTCGAACTCTGGCAGGCCCATCTCCTGGGCCTGGTGGATGACGTCGATCGACTGGTACGTCGAGAACACGACCACGAGGCCGTCCGGGTTCCTCCTGCGGCTCGCCGCGTAGTGCTCCATCAGGCGTTTGGGGTCCGTGGTGGCGGGGTACTCGAAGCTGGCGAGCGTCATGGGGATGGCGTCCTCCTGGCGAGACGCCTTGGAGTCGGAGCACACCACCAAGGGCGACAGCTTCGCGCGCGACTGGGAGAGCCATTCGCGCATCGACTGCCCGACGAGGGAAATCGAGGGAGCGCAGAACAGGACGAGCCCGCTACCCTTCAGGTAGTCCTCGGCGAGGCGCAGCGACATGAGGGTCTTTCCCGTGCCGCAGGCCATGATCGCCTTGCACCTGTCGTTCTCGGCGAACGCGGACTCGATCCCCTCGATCGCCTCCCGCTGGTGCGGACGCGGATCGTAGGTCTCCCGCTCGATGCTCTCGACGCCGTAGACGAACGGCGACCAGTCGAGACGCGACGCCTCCATCTTCGCCGTGTCGACCAGCATCGCGCCCGTGTTCTCTATCTGCTTCTCGAGATGCTTGCCCGGCCCCTTCGCCGACGTCATGACCATGTACTGGCTTATCGAGGGATCCCCGAGCGCACGGGCGAAGAAGGAGTCGCAGATCCCCTTCGGAAGCGTCTTCTCACCGTCGTAGCACTTGCACTGGATCGCCCACCATTCGCCGTTGGCCCCGTCCAGGGCAACGAGGTCGATCCCCGTGTCCTGGGTGTCGTGGATCGGGCAGTCCTGCCACTTGAGTGCCTGCTCTATCGTGCCGACCTTGTCGAACTTCTGGGACCAGTAGGGGTCGTTCCGGAGGAACCACACGCATGCGGCCTCGTATTTGGCGCCCTTCTCCCTTTCAGAGACGGACGAGTTGACAATGGGGTCCAGTGCATCAAAAACCGACTGCATGTTGCTCCTTTATTGATTTCTCCGACACCCGGCCAAGCGCCTCTCCACGGATGAGGGCGATTACCTGACCCGGCTCTTCCAGGCTTCGTATTCCGCTTCGCCTATCTCGCCCTCGTCGAGCCGGCGCTTCATCTCGGCCCATTTCTCGATGGCTGCCGCCATCTTCGGGGCATGCTCGGCCGTGCGGTCGACGCCCAGCGTGCCGTCAGGCCTGGGGGTCAGCCCGCAGGCGTCCTCGAGGCGGAAGAGCACCTCCAGGGCGTCGCGGACGCTTTCGATCTCGATCTCCCTCAGGGCCTGGACGTCGATGCCGACCGCCGCGGCGATGCGCTCTACGACCTCGGGATTGGGCTTCCTCTTCCCGAGCTCGTAGAGCCTTATCGACGCCTCCGAAACCCCGAGCGCCTTCGCGACCTCCGCCTGCGTCATGCCCGCCGCCTCGCGCGCCGCCCTTATCCTTTTCCCTACGCTCAACCAGACCGCTCCTCGCTCCATGCAGGCACCCGCACGGCACTTCGGGTGGAAACCCGGATCGATGCCCGACGCGTCCTCATGGGAAGCGCCGCCCACGGCGCCGAATAGCCCAATATTCTCGCTCTAGATTATAAGCCCCCGTCGCGGACCTCGCCACACGGGTCCGCCGCACGCCCCGTCCGCAGGCGGACGCCCCATCTCTCCGGGAGGGCCGACCCCCTTCCGGACGCACGCCCCTCGCGCGCCTTCGGACGCTCGAGTAACGCACGGAACCCGAGCGCGCACGCAAGGGCCGCGGCGCTTTTCGGAAATTCTTCCCTGAAGACGCCCTTGCGAAAGACGGGAAGATTTTCCGAAAACCGGCATCGGGAGACGATCAGCCAGGCCGATTCCGCTTCCCCCCTTGCATGGCGTCGGAACCCGGGCGCCCTTCGCGCCGCAAGGCGCTGGGCAAGGGGCCCAGCCCGGAACCGAAAGGGGTCAGCCATGACAGAGAAGATTCAGGAACGCGCCATCGAGGCAGCCGCCAAGTTCGTGGACCGCCGGGGCTACGAGGTGCTCGACAAGGCCTGGTCCGCCGAAGAGGGGATCTCGGTCGACCTGGTCGCCAGGGACGGGGACGCGATCGTGTTCATCGACGTCGCCGCCCGCGAGGGCATCGACAAGGGCCTCCCCGAAGAGGACCCCGCCGGCTGCCGCCAGCGCATGGAGATTGCGGCGGCAAGGTGGCTGGCGGAGCACGCCGAGGAGCTCGCGGACATCACCGTCCGGTTCGACCTGATAGCCCTGATGGATTGGCTACACTTAACGGGACAGTTTCATGAGGACCTTCGGAAGGAGGGCGCATGGCCGACCCGAAGTACCCCCGGCGCTTCACCGACGAGTTCAAGCGCCAGATCGTCGACCTTTACAACGCCGGCAAGCCGCCGTCCGAGATCGAGCGGGAGTACGATCTGGGCCACTCGACCCTGAGGCGCTGGATAAAATCGATAAACGCCACCGGCTCGCCGCACGCCGCCGACAACAGGACGCCGGAGCAGAACAGGATCATCGAGCTGGAGCGCGAGAACAAGAGGCTGCGGATGGAGGTCGACGTCCTAAAACAAGCAGCGCTGATATTCGCACGAAAGTGACGGTGATAGCGGCGAACGCCGGCCGCTACCCGGTATCAGCGCAGTGCAGGATCCTCGGCGTGCCCCGCTCGACCTACTACCGCCTCCGATCGCGGCCCGATCCGGCGCCGGAGCCCGACCCCGTCGCACCCGACGTGCTGGCGGCCCATGCGGAGAGCAAGGGAAGGTACGGGGCGAGGAAGGTCAAGGCGTCGCTCGAAAGGCGCGGCGTCGTCGCGAGCCGCAGGCGGATATCGCGGATCATGAGGGAGAACGGCCTTTCGAGCGCGTACGGGAAGAAGCGCTTCAAGGCCCACCCCGGCAAGCCGAACGAGGCGGAGCTGCCGAACCTGGTCGCCCGCGAGTTCGACGGCCGCGCGCCGCGCACGCACGTATGCAGCGACCTCACCTACGTGCGCGTCGCCGGCTCCTGGCGCTACGTCTGCCTGCTCGTCGACCTCTACAACAGGGAGATAGTCGGCCACTCGGCCGGCGCGCGCAAGGACGCGCGGCTCGTGAAGGCCGCCTTCGCCACCCTCGAGTTCCCGGTATCCGACATCGAGGTGTTCCACACCGACCGCGGCAGCGAGTTCGACAACGCCGAGATCGACCTCGTGCTGGAGGCCTTCGGCGTCGAGCGGTCGCTCTCCGCCAAGGGCTGCCCCTACGACAACGCGGCCGGCGAGTCGACGAACAGGATACTCAAGGCGGAGTTCGTCTACCGCGAGGGCTTCTCGGACCTCCGCGACCTGCAATCCAAGCTGTCCGACTACGTCCACTGGTACAACAACTTCAGGCTCCACTCAAAACTGGGATACATGAGCCCCGTCGAGTTCAGGAAGGCGGGACTGTCCCTCGAAAAACTGTCCAAATAAATGTTGCCAATCCACCCGCACATTGTACAGGCCCCGCCTCGCGCGGATCTCACGCGGACCTGACGCGAACCTAACGCGGATCTCGCCCGCAGTCCGCGCCCCATGCGCCCCCTCGTTCGAACATAGCAGTACGTTTCTGTACTGTTATATGCTAAATTGTGGACACAGTACAGTTTCGTACGGTTTTGAAAGCTACCCGAAAGGCCGAAGATGAAGACGATAGCCATAAGCAACTACAAAGGGGGCGTCGGCAAGACCACGACCGCGGTGAACCTGGCGTCCGTGTTCGCGTCGAAAGGCCGGCGCGTGCTCCTCGTCGACCTCGACCCGCAGGCGTCGGCGACCGACTACTTCGGCCTCTACAACCGGGCGGAAGAGGAGGGGCGGAGCACCATCGAACTGCTCTACGGGCACGCCCCCGTCGCGGACCTCGCCTTCGGGACGGACGTCGAGGGGCTCTCGGTGATCCCCTCGATCATCGACCTGGTCGACCAGAACGAGCTCCTGCTCCACGAGCAGACGCTCAAGTTCGCGCTCGCCGACGCGGCGGGAGACTACGACATCGCCATCATCGACTGCTCGCCGGTGATGAAGCGGCTGGCGGTCAACGCCTACATCGCCGCCTCCGCGGGGGGCATGGTGGTGATCCCGGTCAAGCTCGACGGCTCGGTCATGAGGGGGACCGCCCTCACGGTCAACGCCATGAGGCGGGTCAGCGACGCGCTGCGGCTCCCGACCCCCAACTTCAGGATCCTGCGGACGTGCGTCCCCGGGCGCCAGACGCGGAGCAACGCGACGGGCACCGAGGTCCTCGACAGGTTCTTCGCCGGCAGGCAGTTCGAGACGAGCATCCACTCCTCGACCAAAGTCGGCGAAGGCTCCTGGGTCTGGAAGCCGGTCGTCGACTACGCCCCGTCGAGCAGGCCCGCGCAGGACTACCTCGCCCTCGCCGAGGAGGTGGACCGTGAGCTCTCCTAAAGACGCCGCGAAGGCTTTCACCATCGCAGGGCTCCTCGACGAGAGCGCCGCCACCAGGAGGCGCTTCCCCATAGAGGAGATAGAGGTCTCGGACATCGAAGACCATCCCGGGAACGCCGTCTACTCGATGGACGAGGAGGCCATCGGGAGGCTTGCCGAGTCCATACGCAGGGACGGGCTCACGGACATACCGCTCGTCAGGAAGCTTCCCGACGGAGGGTTCCAGATGATCTCCGGGCACCGCCGCAAGGCCGCCTACAGGCTCCTAGCCGAGGACGACGAAAGCTTCGCGAGGATGCCGTGCAGGATCGTCGAAAGCGTCACGGACGAGCAGGCTATCACGCTCCTCCACGCGGCGAACTACTTCACGAGGGAGCTCTCCGTCACGGAGCGCGCCGCCGCGACGCGGGCGCTCGGGGAGGAGGTCGAGCGCATGAGGAGGAGCGACCCGGGCCTTTCCGGCATGCGCACCGAGGACATCAAAGCGGAGATCATAAGCGCCCAGACGGGCAGGAAGGTCTCCGGCAAGTCGATCCGGCGGCAGGAGGCGCTGGCGTCGATCATCGAGAACGACCTCTCCACCGGCTGGAGGAGCCTCGCCGACGAGGGGAGGCTCTCGAGCGAGGCGGTGAGGATGCTCTCGAAGGTGCCGCGGAAAGAGCAGATGCGCCTCCACGTCCGATGGACCGAGGAGGGCGGATACGGCAAGCGCGACACCACGGACTTCATCCGGAGGAACACCTCGAAGGGCACCGACGCGGACGATAGGCTGCGCCGGGCGGACAGGGAGATCCAGAAGTTCCTCTCCAGGCACCGAACGCCCCTCCCGCAGGCCGACCGGGGCATGATCGAGGCCATCGCCAGGCATGCCGAGGAGCTGGGAAGGCTCCTCTAGGCGTTCGGCAGGGGCTCGCGGCGAAAGAGGGCGCCTCCTCGATCGGCCGTGAGCCCCGGGTTTAGCAAGTAGCCCATGGAAGGGACACAAGTCCCCTCCAATGGCTTCCCGTGGATACAGCCCCCGCGGGAAGCGCCTCCCTCCTCCCCTCGCGTCGCGAACGGGCCGGAGATCCGGCTCGGTCGCCCGGCGTATCGGAGTCGCCCCGATACGCCACGCTCCCTCATCGCGGGGGAGCCCCCGCTGGCCCCTAAGCGAAAGGTTTCGCCTATGAGCAAGAAGAACCCCAAGACGGCAGACTTCCACATCCGCATGACCCCCGAAGAGCGGGCCAACATCGACGAGGTCGCCGAGAAATGCGGCCTCACGAGGTCGGACCTCATCCGCCTGCTGGCGCAGCTCCCCACCGACGAGGTCCGCGGATCGAACGTCCGCCTCGTCGTCGTCGACAGCAAAGCGATATCACGCATCCACAAGGAGATGCGCCGATTCGGCACGAACCTGAACCAGGCGACGCACGCGCTCAACTCGATCTCGTACTACTTGCGGAACGGAAGGCTCCGGTACGAGTACCTGGATGCCACGCTCCCCGACATCCGCGAAAAATTGGACGCCGTGAACACCCGGCAGGAAAAGCTGTGTGCCGAGATGTCCCGGCTCGAGACCGCGATGTTCGCGAGGTGGTGAGAATGCCGGTGCTGAAGCCGATATCCGGGCATGGAAGCTGCGTCCCGGTCCAAAGGTACCTCGAGAAGAACGGGCGCGCGCTCGCACGCGATTTCTTCAACTTCTCCGAAATGCCGGACGCAGACCCCATGAGCGAACCCGAATTGGGGAAAGCCTTCGATTGGGCGGCGGAAATGGACGCCTTCAGGGCCGAATGCGGCAACGACGACCCATGGAACGGGAAGAAGGCCCGTACCTTCAAGCATTTCGTGCTGTCCCCCTCCCCGGAAGACGATGTAAGCCTCGAGAAGCTTAGGGAGCTCTCGCAGGCATGGGTGCGAAGGTTCTTCCCCGACTACCACGTCGCGATCGTCTACCACGACGACAACGAGGGCCGTATCCCCCACGCGCACATCGTCGTGAACAACACGAACGTGGTCACGGGCAGGAGGATGCACACCGACGATCCGCTCGAGCTCAACCGGGCGCTGCAGGAGATGGCGGCGAAGCGGGGGCTCGACGCCCTGAGCAACGAGAGGCCGAAGCCCCGCACGGGATTCCAGCGTCTCTCGTCGAACGGAACCGGCGCCCAAGCGAGGCCGCGAACCCTGCAGGAGACCTATCGCGGCCGGGCGGAGCGCAGGGCCGAGGAAACCGGCGGATACTCCTGGGTCGCCGACATCAGAAGCCGCGTGAGCGTCGCGAAGAACCTGGCAAGGAGCGAGCGGGAGTTCCGCAGGATCCTCGGGATGATGGGGGTCGACATGGAGGACAACTCCCCGCACGCCCGCAGACAGGACTGGATCTTCTCGCTTTCCGATGCGCCGGCCCGCCGCGTCTCGGGAGAGCGCCTGGGGGCGTCCTACGGCAAGGCCGTGCTGGAAAGGAGGCTCGTCGGCGCGCGGGTCGAGCACCTACCGGACGCATCGTCGAGAGAGCTTTTGAGGCTTGCCAAGAAGGCGATCGAGCTCAAGGACCTCGACGAGCTCGACTCGCTCTCCAGGGCGCTGGAGACCTGTAGCAGATGGGGGATAGCGTCCGTCGACGGCATAGACAGGACGATCGCGGCGCAAAGGAGAAGGCTCGGAAACGGCGCCCCCGCCGCCCGGGAGAGAGACATCCTGGAGAGCCTCGAGGCCTTGGGGCGGGCGCGCGCCTTCCTGACGAAGAGCAAGGCGCTGCCCCTCCACGATACGAGTCGGCAAGTCGCCCGCGGCGACGGAAAGGGCGGCTGGAAGAGCGATCCGATAACGTCATCGCAGAGCTTGCCTACGCAGGAGCGGGAGCTCGATGCGAGAGGAGGGCGGCAGCGATGAAGGTGACAATCTCGTACGACAACGGGCGAGTCGACGTCTTCGACGACAGCCGTTTCACGGCGGCGCAGCCCTTCGGCGACAACGCCATGCTCACCAACTACGAGCTCAGGTTCGATCGCCTCGGGCAGACAGGCCTCTGGATGTGCGTCCACCACTACGACATCGACCCGGGACCGGTGCAGGCCGACTCCCAGGAAGGCACCCCGAAGGCATCGAGAAGCCGCGGATGGCAGTTCCTGCTGGCCGAGAGAGACGAGATCCCCCACGTGGTCCAGATAAAGGCGGACGAGAAGGAGCTGGCTTTCCGGGCAGGCGGAGAGCTCGTGGACGCTGCGAGGTTCAAGCAGATGGTCGACCTGTGCATCAACGACGCCTCCCAGAAGAGCAAGGCGCAGTGCGCCGTCGAACTCTTCGGCGTCCTCTCCCGCATGCCCGGCATGTCGGTGGCGGACCCCGAGGAGATCTGCTCGGGGTTCGGCTTCGGGCTCAAGGCGTACGACGAGGCGCTTTCGATCAGCGCCTCGGCACCCAGGGCTTCCGGCGGGCAGAACCCCGAAGAAGACCCGGGCGAATCAAAGGATTGGATGGAGGGATTGGACGATGAGGTTCCTGGTTAAAGCGACGGTAGGGTTCTTCGGCTGGCTGATCCGAGCCGTGTTCAGGTTCATGTAGAGGAGTGCAGGATGAATGGCAAGCTCAGAGAACTCAAGAAGAAGATGCTCGATGCCTTCGAGGGCAGAAAGAGGACGGCCGTCATCTCAGGCTGCGCCGCGGTGGTCTTCATAGTCGCGGCATGCTTCACCGCGATTGCCGCGAACCAGATCAACCTGTCTTCTGAAAGCAGCAAGACGGAAGAGCAAATAGCCGCCGAAAACGCGAGCATATCGGACAACAACCCAACCGATCAAGGAAACGCCGAGATGGGACTCGACGCTACCGAAGCAGGCGCGCCTGACATCCGTCCATCTGAAAGCCAAAGTGCAAAAGAATCCACAACAGCCGATCATACAGTAGCGGGTAGCAGCACAACCGTCATCGATGAGGATAACGCGAACGCCTCAAGCTCGAATGAAGACTCTGCTAAATCGCAATCGGGTAGCACTAGTGATTCCCAGAGGATCTGGGTCGAGGACACCGAGAAGATCTGGGTCGTCGACAAAGCCGCATGGGTCGAGACAATCCCCGTCTACGAGAGCGTCGAGAGATCGATCTGCAACATCTGCGGCGCCGACATCACGGGAAGCACGTCGGCACACAACAAGCAGCACATGCTCGCCGGAGAAGGCTCCGGCTACCACAGCGAAGTTCAACGGGTGAAGATCGGAGAAGAGACCATCGAGCACCGCGAGGAAGGGCATTGGGAGACCGTTGTTGTTGGAGGCCATTGGGAATAAGCATTTCGATTGCAAATCCAGCAAACAGCGATTTCGCCTTCCTCGTTCCTATCGGGCGCCGCACAATCCCTTGAATTGCAAATGTTGGACCGGAACCTCAGTTTTGGCTCTCTTGGCCCCTCTCGATGAGCTCGGTCAGGGCGGACCTGTAAGCCTCCTCATCAAGACGCAGAGCTTCTAAGAAATCTTTTGTCGCCAGGAGAACGATTTCCTCGAATTTTTTCTTGTCAAACTCTTCGTGCTCACAGTCAATCTTGAGTTCATCTGGGTCAAAAATGTCTTTAACCTTCACAATTTCGTCGACGAGCCCTTTGATGTCTGGCGCATCGGTTGTCAGAGTCACTGCGTGACCCGGAGCGAGCGTTACGGTTATGTCTTTACTCTCCATATTTCATAAGCCTTCTCTTCACAGCATCCTTTCCTCCGTCGAGGATAACTGAAGCTTTATCTATGATCTTCCCATACTCGAGGGCGCCATACTCATAGACAAAATGTCCGGGTGAAGGTTGCTTCGCCACGATCACATTCTCGGCATCCGCGTTGATTACGATATTCGCGTCATGGGTGACGACAATTACTTGCCTTGTGGACTTGAGCCCTAAAAACCAATTTCTAATGTCCTTGTATATTGTCTGGTTGTCGACATTGTCCTCAGGCTGATCAATAAGCAAGGGCAGGCTGGTATCTTTGTGAACAATGTACTCGATCAATATGTTGGTCTGAGTACCGGGCGAGAGGCTCTTAATATCTCGGTAAACCCCATCCCCAGAGTCAAAGCGTATTGAAGAGCGCTCTTCGTAATTGAGTTCAAAAGCTTTCAGCTTGTCGTAAAGGCGTTCCCAGTCAGACCCTTTCCTATATCCCTCTTCGCTAAAACAAAAAGATCCTATGTAGTCCCAGAGATTATCCCTAGTGCATTGACCGAGTCCCGGGATCACTTTAACGCAGTCGTTTATCGTTCGAATCATGAAGTCAATAGGATGTTCAACAGACAGTTCGCGCATAAACTTAAAGGATTCTGCTCTCTCGCCGTCAGCAAATACATGTTTTTCGTAATATGGTTCAAATCCGTCGCAAACTTTAATCAACGTCCTAACCAGAGAAACTCGTTTTCTGATCCCCAGGGTCTCATGGCTAAACGCTTCGTTAAACAGATCTATCTGCTGTTTTCTGGTTGCTTGGGCATCGCTGATCGAGGCCTTTTTCTCGAGAAAAATATCAACAAATCGATTCTGGAGATATGGACCCGAGAAATACTGGCGCCTGCGATCGTGAGCAACGTCACAGATCTCCTTTTCCAGATGTTTAATTGCCGCCGAGACCCGACGGTCCTCGGCGACGGTAGGAGGAAGGCACTTTACTACCGCGGCCTGAACTTTCTCGACAGCCGACCGATAATCAAAAGACTCCAGTTTCTTATCCTCCACCTTTGCCTTCGACTTTCGCTCCCCTATGTTCATCTCCAAGCCGTCTTTAACATCCACAACAAGCTTGTCGACAAAGCCGACGATATTCTCTGGCAGTTTGTCCTCAAAAGATTCGAGCAGTTGATTAAATCGCTCCGAATTTCCTCGTTCTATCGATCCTTTGTCAATGGACTCAACTTTAGAAAAAGTGTCAGAAAAGTACTTCTCAATCTCGGTGTTGAACTCGTCGCCAGACTTGCTAAATAGACTTGCTACATAGTTTTGATTGTAATAGTCGAACCTGAATTGCCCAGATGAAATATCAAATCCGCTCATAGTGCGAACCTTGATCTGGAGTCCGGAGACGAAAGCTCGCCTGCTCTCCTGCAAGTCTCCCTTAGAAGGATCGAGGGAATTAGCCAACGAGTCCAGGAGGACTGATTTTCCGCTTCCTCTTCCTCCTATTATGGCGTTCAAGCGAGGCGACAAGCCCAAGCATTGCCCTTCAAATTCTATAGACCCGATGAAACTTCCAAGATCATTCTCATCGACGAAGTTTTGACTATGAGTGATTCTTGAAATTTCGCTGCCCACAAGTTTTAGCCCGTTGAAATTGGGAAGGGAATTGAAGTATTGGGGCGGTTCTTTCGCGTAAGCCTTGAGATCCTCGAGGCTCTTAGAGTCGGAGAACGCGACGACGGATATCAACTCATCGCTTTCCATTCGCTTTAAAAATTCGACTGCACGAGCGATTTCGCTCTTGCCGCTCGATTCCCAAAAGCAGAAAAACTGATCCCTAAACTTCTTCATCTCGTTTGACATTTCCTCTTCTGGTAGAGGATGCCAGTCATAGTCGATTCCTCTCTTGCCCTGCTTCAAAGCATGAGGGCTTAGGACGAAATCGACCTTATAGCCTAAAAGCTCATCCAGCAATTCATGTATATCGACGGGCTGCTTCCCGGGTCCACTTCCGACATTTCTTTTTTCAAGGAAGGCATTGATCTTTGTCGCCAGTGACTGCAATTTCCCCAAGTCATTCATCGCATCGAAATAAACGACCAAATGCTTTGGCAGACGGGACCTTTCAATTTTCATATAAAAAAGTATGCCAGCATTACGGTGTTCCAGCTTCTACTGCTTCAGTGGGTGAAGTAATGAGACGAAGAATTCAATATAGGGAGTCATTGTTGCCCCCGATCAGAACACCGCATATCATTAGCATTGTCGAGGTGGTGTTTTTTGGGGAGTTCTATCCCGCTGTTTTAGGAATTTGGGATGGTGAGGTTTATTGCCTGGATATTTTGCGAGATTCATCTGAGGAAACCTGTGGTGCATTTCTGAAAACATTGGATGCTACTGTATTAAAAGATTTTCCTCTTTTCTGCCCTAAATGCAAATTGACGCATATCATTGATGTAGAAAAATTAGAGATTGTAATCAAAAATACAGAAAAACAAACTTTTATTATTTAGAAGAAAGG
>JAEXCG010000122.1 GCA_023402355.1 Bacillota bacterium
CGCGCGGCCTGCGCCGCCCCCATGCCCGCCGCCGCCGCGCAAGCGCCCACGGCGGCGAGCGCCGCCAGCCGCATCACGCAATCCCCTCCCCGGCGTTTGCAACCGCTTGGCCCTGCGCGTCGAAGCGGGCTTTGATCCGTCCGCGGCCTGCGAGCAGCACGTAGCCCGAAAACGCCCGCGCCTCCATCAGCCGCCGCAGCGCGGGCCGCCCGCGCAGCGCTTCTAAGGAATCCGCGTGGGCGCTCGCGAGCACGAAGACGCCGCAGCGCAGCGCCTCCAGCACCGCCTGCGCGTCCTCCTCGCGCCCGATTTCGTCCGTGACGATCCACTGAGGGCTCATCGCGCGCAGCAGCATCTGCATGGCCTGCGCCTTGGGGCAGCCGTCCATCACGTCCGTCCGGCAGCCCACGGGCATCTGCGGCACGCCGTCGACCGCGCCGCACAGTTCGGAGCGCTCGTCCGCGACGCAGACGTGCTGGCCGTGGATGTCCGAAAGCTGACGCGCCGCGTCCCGCAGCACCGTCGTCTTGCCGCAGCCCGGGGGCGAAAGCACCAGCGTGCTTTTCGGCCGCCCCTTGGCGTCAAAGAGACAGGGCATCAGGGCGTCCGCCGCGCCCGTCACCGGTCGGGCAATCCGAACGCACAGCGAACCGACCGAGTGGAGGCCGGTGACCCGGCCTTCCTGCACCGCGACCCGTCCGCAGACTCCGATTCGATGCCCGCCCCGCACCGTAAGAAAGCCCTGGCAGAGCTCCTCCTGGCGCGCGTAGAGCGAATGCTCGCACAGCGCCGCCAGCAGCGACTGCACCTCCGCCGCGCCGGGGCACCATTCCAGCAGGGTGCCGCCCTCGTCCGTCACCCACTCCGTGCGCTGCCCCGCGCGCACGCGGAGCTCGAGCAATGCCTGCGCCTGAATGGCGCTGAGCTCCTGCGCCCGACGCCTGACGGCGGACGGTAGATAGCGCAGAAGATCGTCCCGCCAATCGCCCATCTTTGCTCCCCTCCGCGCCTAAAGCGCCTGTCCGTTTTGTTTCTTCATGGTATGTTGCCTGTCCGCGTTTCATGACAGCCTACTCAAACAGCATCAGCCCCAGCGCCTGATACATTCCGTAATCCACCACGTCCCCGACGCCCAGCTTTTTTTCCTTCCGAAAGGCCTTGATCGCCGCGCTGGTCGCGTCTCCGTACACGCCGTCGGGGTTTCCATGGTAAAAGCCCAATGCGCGCAGCTTGCGCTGCACGGCGCGCACGTGCGCGTTGCGGTCGCCGGGCCTGAGCGTGCGCAGCGAATCGCCCAGTTCCCCGAAAGCGCCGCCCTCGATGATGACCGTCGCGCCGTTTTGAACCCGCGCGTACAACTCCTCCACGTCCTTGTTGTACATGCGGATGCACCCGTGCGACGCGCTATAGCCGATGGAGCCAGGCTTGTTCGTGCCGTGAATGCCGTACGTGCCCCAGGGCACGTTCAGCCCCAGAAAGCAGGTGCCGAAGCCGCCCGGGTCGCCGCTGAACCGGTTTACGATCTTGAAGACGCCCAGCGGCGAGGGCGTCTTATACGTGCCTGCCGCGACCGGATAGCGCTTGACCTGCACGCGGTCCTCGTAGAGCGTGAGCGTCATGCGCTCGACGTCCACGACGATCACCTGCTCCGGCCCCCGCGCCGTCGCGTGCCCGGAAAAGAGAAAAAGCGCCGAAGCCACCGCCAGCGCCGCGCACCAAAGAACCCTTCGACGCATCTTGCACCCCTCCGCAGGCATCGTATGAAAACGTCAAACCAAAAATGCGGCAAACGGCGCTCGCCGCCCGCGCCCCGATCGCTTGGAAACGACAAAAAGACGATCCCGGCCCCAGCCACGGATCGTCTTTTTTCTTGCCAGCAGCCCTGGTCGGCGTTCAGTCGGACGGGGCCTGTGCCTGTGCCTTCGCGTCCCCATCCGCCTCTTCGCGCAGGTTTTCCCGCATGCGGTCGATTTCCACCGTCCAGTCGCGCTTCATGTTGCGGGCGTGCTTTTTCAGGTACGCTTCGCTAAACTCCGCGGGGCTGATGTCGTAACAGAGCAGCACGTCCCCGAAGTACATCAGCACGTCCACCATTTCTTCGATAAAATGCGCGCGGACGCTCTGATCTTTCATGATCGCCTCGTCGCCGAGCTTCTTGATGACGTCGATCACCTCGCCGCACTCGCAGAGCATCCAAAGAAGCTGTTCGCGCGCCTTGGCCGGGCTGACCCCGCCCCACTTTTCCCGGTACTTTTCCTGAAGCTCCCGCTGCATGAGCAGAATGTCGCTCACGGAAATTTCCATGTCGTCGCCGCCTTTCTTTTTAGCCTTCGTGTGCCTCATGTCTCGTCCTTCGCCCTTTCCATGAGCCGCGCGACGAGCCGTTCCATGTGCGAGCGCGCCTGCGAGCTCGCAAGCGCCTCACGCGCCTGATCGGGCACGCCGTCGCCCATGATGGCGACGAACTGGCTCACCTTGAGGCCGAGCGCCTCCTGCATGTCCTGGTCCGACCCGCGCGGCGAGACGAGGTAGTAGCAAAGCAGCGAATCCTCCTGGCCGATGCGGTGCGCCCGGTCCTCCGCCTGGCTGTGCACGGCGGGCGACCAGTCCAGCTCGCCGAAGACCACGCAGGACGCGCGCTGCAGGTTGAGCCCCGCCGCCGCCCGCAGCGAAACGCAGCAAAGGTCCGTTTTGCCCGACATGAACGCGCCCGCCGCCAGGTCCTTCTGATCCTGCGTCTCGCGTCCGGTGATGAAGACCGGGTGGAACGCGTGCAGCTCTTTGCGGTAGCGGTCCATCACCTGATGGTGGTGCGCGAAGAGCAGCACGCGCTCGCCGCCCTCCAGCAGCGCGCGCACGAACGCCGCGACGAAGGGCGCCTTAGAGAGCCCGGTCGCCTGCCGCTCGCCCTGACAAACCTGCTCCGCGAGCAGCGCGCGCTCGGAAGCGCCCAGCGACTCGTCGGAAAGCCGCCGCGCCTTTTCCCATACCGCCTTCATGACGCCCTTGTACAGCGCGTCGTCCGCGTCGATCTCCTGCACCAGACGCCGCTTGGGCGGCAGCTCCGAGAGCACCTGCTGCTTTGTCCTGCGCAGCATCAGCCCCTCGCGGCGCAGGTGCTCGCCCAGCAGGTCGGGCTTGGCGACGATGGCGTTTCCGTATCCGTAGCACCATTCGCGCGAGAAGCTCTCCCAGTCGCCCAGAAAGTGAAAGTCCAGGATGTTGATGACGTTGAAGATTTCGCCGCCTTTGTTGTAGATCGGCGTGCCCGACAGGCCCACCACGTGCTCGCAGCTTTCCGCCAGCAGGCTGGCCGCCGAGTACTTTTCCGTGCCCGCGTGCCGCAGCTCCTGGATTTCGTCGAAGATGACCGACTGCATGCAAAGGTGCGGCAGAACCTCCTTCCACCCGCGAAGCAGCAGGTAGTGCACGATGTACACGTCCGCGACCGGCAGCTCGTAGGGCGTGAGCCCCCGGATGACGTGAATGCGCAGACCGCCCGGCAGCTTTAAAAAACGCTGAAGCTCGCGCTCCCAGTTGCGCACCAGGTGCGAGGGCACGACGAGCATCACCGGCAGCAGCCGCGTCGTCGCTAAAAACGCGATGGCCTCCACCGTCTTGCCAAGCCCCATCTCGTCCGCTAGCAGCGCGCGGGGGTTGGCGAGCAGCCAGGCCAGCCCCTCCTTTTGAAAGGGACGGAGCGCGCCCTCAAAGTACGTCATCGGGGGCGTTACGCTTTGGGGCATCTGCTGAGCGCGAAGGCGCTGCACGGCGTAGGCCTGCGCCTGATCGAGCGCCTCTTCCCAGCGCTTTTCATCCCGCTCGCTCACGCGCAGGGGGTAGCGCAGCATCAGCCAGTTGATGTCGCCCACGATGCGCCTGTGCGCGGTGAAGCGCGCCTCCCCCCGACCATGCCCCTCGCAGCCGGGGAACAGGCGCTTGGCCATCTCGGTCACGCAGGGCTCGCCCTTGATCGTCCAGCAGCGGCTGCGGCGGTTATAGCTGAGCGTGCCGTAGTAGTGCTGCGCCTCGCCCGGCCTTTGCAGGTAGGCCGGAATCCCGTCTCTCTCGTTCATGGAAGGCTGATCCCCCATTGTCTGTTCAGGCTGACCACACGAAGGGGTTTTCCGCCGATCGCGCGCGGCAGCAGGGCGCTTCGCTGCACGACCAGCACGAGAGCGCCGACCGCGTCGCTCTGCGCATAGCGGGCAAGCTGGCGCAGCAGCGCCCCGCGCTCGGGCTTTCCGCACTTGACCTCGATGCCCACCGCGCCGCACAGAAAATCGATGCGCCGTCCCCCTCCGAGCTTCGCCTCGTGCTGAGCCGAAAGCCCGGACGCCTCAAGCGCCCGGGCGATCTGCTCATGGAGCTGCGCCTCGCTCTGCCACGGCGCCGTGCGCAGGACGCAGACCGCGTCGACGATGCGCTGCATTTCTTCCTCCAACCTCTTCTCTCCCCCTGTCAGCCGTATATCCGCCATTTTAGCATTCCCTGGGCGCGCTTTCAACCGTCCGTTCCACTTTTTTCGCGCGTCCCGTTTTTCCTTTTTGCCCGCAGGCCTTGCAACAAATGCTATTTTGAGGTATGATGAACGTATTCAAATTGTAGAATTTTCATCAGGAAAGGGGATTCCTATATGCCTCGAACCCGTCGCCTGCTCATTTCCGCGCTGGCGTTCGCGCTCCTCTTCGTCTTTTCGACCGGCGCGCTCGCGGAAAAAGCCATTAAAAAGGTCGATCCCACCGTCAAGGTGAACAAAAATTCGTTTACCATCCGTCCCGGCATCGATACGGAAATGACGCTGACGCTCAGCATGCCCGGCTTCCTGTCCGTGCGGACGCTGGACAAGGACGGGGGCGAGATCGAAACCCTCTTTACCGACCGGGAATACCCCAGCGGCCCGAGCAGCTTTGCCTGGAATTGCGCCAGGCAGGACGACGGATCGTTCTATCCCGACGGGGAATACCGCCTCGGCTTAACGCTTCGCGACGAGTACGGCAACGTCTCCAAGGAGACGACGATAAAGATCAAGACCGGCGAGCCCCGCCCCGTCGTATCCAACGTGCAGTTCAGCAATGATAACAAGAAAAAGCCCTGGACGTTCACCGCCGATCTGTCGATGGCCGGCTCCGTGCGGCTCGACATCTTCAACGCGACCAACCTCGACAACAGCATCTACGAAATCGACGGCATCGACAAGGCCAAGGCCGGCACCGTGACGGTCGCCTGGGATGGCAAGATCGTCGAAAAAGAGGACAACAAGGTGGTCGATTCGTACTCGCTCTCCCCCGGCAATTACGCCGTCCGGGTGGTGCTCACCGACAAGGACGACGAGGAGAGCGACGACGAGCCCATCTTCATCACGGTCGTGGACGACAAGAACATGACGCCCTATCTCACCGGCACGGAGCCCGAAATCCCCCCCGAACCCGAAGAGGAGCCCGCGCCGGAGGAAGACGACGACGACGCAGACGATAACGGCGACGACGCGGAGACCAAGGACGCGAAGGACGACGGCAAGGACGACGAGAAGACGCCCTCCAAGAAGACCACCAAGGACGCGGACGACGACGATGACCGCACCGTCGGCAAGGCGATCAAAAACGACATCAACGTGCGTTCCAAGCCCACCACCGGCAAGAAGGGCGTGCGCATCACGCGGCTGCGTCTGAACGAAACGGCCACCATCCTCGAAACCGTCACCGGCGAGGACGGCGAAACCTGGTACTACATTCATACGCGCGGCGGCGACGAGGGCTACGTGCTCGCAAGCCTCATCGAGATTCAGTAATTGAGCAATAAAAAATACTCCCTGATCAAAGGGAGTATTTTTTTGTTCAGTCCGCGATGACGTAGGCCAGCGCGTAGGCGCTGGCGGGCCGAATGCCGCGCTCGGCCCAGGAGGCTTCGATCTCCGGGTCCACCGTCGTCGACAGCTCGACCGCGTTGCCCGCGGGAATGCCCAGGTAATACGGCGAAAGCGTATCCACGAAGATCAGCTTCCCCTCCGCGTCGTACAGCGCGTAGACGATCATGATGTTGCCGACCGTCTCCTGCTTGTCGTTCAGAACCGTCGCCTTGAGGGTCGTCGTCGTATCGTCCCCGTAAAGCGTCTGTTGAGAAAACTCGGCGGTGCAGTTCAGCCGGACGACCGACCCTTCGCCCGCCGGGCGCGCTACGAGGTCGAACTTGTAAGCCGCCATCGTGTTGAGCGAATCCAGGTTCGTGTACTCCCGGACGAAGCCCTTTTCACCGGGGGCCAGCACCGAGGGATAACAGGAGTACACCGGGGTCGAGTAGATCACCTGTCCCTCCGTGTTATACAATTCCAGCGTGCCGCCGTCCAGCACGATTGGAACGTCCCCCGTGTTTTCAATCTGCGCAAAGTAGTACGCGTAGAAAACGTCTTCATAGGCGTAGGTCTGCGCCATCTGCTGCGTGATCGTCGCCTGGCCTTCCGCCAGCGCGCCCACCGCGAAGAGCGTCAGCAACAGCGCGGCCCCCAACGCCAAAAGTCCTTTTTTCATCTGTTTTTTGTACCTCCTTCTTGGGGTTTTTAACACTATACCACAAAAGGAGAAAAAACTGTAGTCCCTGAACGGAAATAACAAAATTAGGAGCACGTCCAAAAACAAAAGGCAGCGCGTCCCAATGGACACGCCCCCGGCAGAAATGCCTTTCACGTTCCCTGCGTTGGCATTACCCACATCAGGTTCTTCGGGTCGAAGCCGTGCGGCTTCCTCTCAGCCCGGCAATCGAGCTCCCCGTTTACACGTTGATTATAGCGCTTTTGCCGCGCGCTGTCAACCGTCCCGCACGTTATTTGCGCGCAGGCAAACGATGCTCAGAACCGGCACGCCGAGCGGGGCGGCGACGACTTCGCACTTCGCCATGAAGAGGAAGAAAAGATTCGGTTTGCCGCAGTTCATCAGGCTTTCGTAATTCCCCTGCCCTTTGCAGATCACGACGTCCGCCGCTTCAAATGCGCGGCGGAACGCGGTCGACGTATGGCCAAGCACCGTGCCCAAAGCGCCGTCTCCGTTCGAGAGCACCTCCGCAGCGTCCTCCATCTGAACCTGGCCCGCGTCCATCAGCGTCACGTCGTTCACGATCGGGCGTCCGCGTACGCCAAAGGCCGCGTGAAGCCGCGGAAACCTCTCTTTCAGCGATTCGATGAACAGCTTGTCGAGCACGATTTCCCCGCAGTTATCCCCCAGGTACAAAAGGCGCTTCGCATCTGCCAACGCTTCAAACAGCAGCGCACTGTCGTCGATCGCCAGCGTCTCGACCGTCTTCAGCCTTTCTCTCAGCATTTGGAGGCTGAACGTGTGCCGGGCCGCGAAGTCGATCAGGTTGCCGCTGATCGCAAGTCGGAGCGCCATCGACAGGGGGGCCGGCGCCTCGGCAATCTGCGCGCGAAGCTGCGGCGCCAGACGCAGCACCTCCGCGTTGTAGAAGGTTCGGAGCGCCCGGTACGGATCGTCTTGCCCCAGCTCCTGCGTCAGCATGCCGTAAATCCTCCCCATGACCTCGGGGTTGCACGCGTGTTCCTCCGCCTCGCCGATCAGCAGCTTAGCGCGCGCAAGCAGTTCCTCCTCCCTTTCCCGGGGCAGATTCAGCAGGGCGCAGACCTTCCGCACCTGCGCTGTATCGCACGCCTTGCACGCTTCCTGCATTTTTGCCTCCACACAAAAGCAGCCGAAGCCCTTGCTTCGGCTGCCTGATTTCATTTTTGGGCTGCGATCTGCACCGGTTCCCGCCGCTCGTACAACGGCTTGACGGCCTCCGGCTCCGATGCGTACAGCGTGTCGTGAATGTATCCCGCCGTCGCGCGGAAGCACTCGATCATGATGGGGTTGAACACGCCGCATTCGCCGCCGAGGATCATATGCACCGCTTCCTCGTGGCTGTACGCCTTCTTGTAGACGCGCACGCTCACCAGCGCGTCGTAGACGTCGGCCAACGCCACCACCTGCGCCCAGACGGGGATTTGGTCGCCCACGAGACCGTCCGGATAGCCGCGGCCGTCCCAGCGCTCGTGGTGATAGCGGCAGATGTCGTAGCAATACTGGTAAATATCGCTTTCCTGAAGCCGGGGCACGCTTTGCAGGATTTCGCACCCGCGAATGGTGTGCTCCTTCATGATTTCGTACTCTTCCGGCGTCAGCCGGCCCGGCTTGTTGAGGATGTAGTCCGGAATCGAGATCTTGCCTACGTCGTGCATGACGGAGGCGTCCGTGATCTGCGGAATCTGTTCCTCGCGAATGCCAAGCTGCGGGTAATGGCGCACGATGTACTTGAGGAGCACCGCCGTCAGGCTGCGGATGCGCTTGACGTGTTCGCCCGACTCGCAGTCTCTGAACTCGATGACCGTCGAGAGGGTATCGATGAGCGCGCTGTTCGTCTCCTGAATCTTCTGCGCCTGCGCCTCCAGCTGACGGGCCTGCCTGTCCAGCGCAATCTCCTGCTCGTCCACGACGTGCTTGAGCTGCTCCCTGTTTTCGTACAGCTCGATCACGTTGTTGATACGCCTGCGGATGAACTCCGGCATGAAGGGCTTCTTGATAATATCGACCACGCCCAGCTCGTATCCGCGCCGCAGCGTGTCGTCGGAGTTTTCGGCCGTAATCAGGAATACGGGGATTTTTTTCATCAGCCCGCGCAGGGTCAAAGCCTGCAGCACCGCGAAGCCGTCCATCACCGGCATGACGAGATCCAGCAGGATCGCGGCGATCCCCATCGGATGTGCGTCGATGATCTCCAGCGCATCCCGGCCATTTTCCGCTTCGAGCGTCGCATAGATGCCGTTGAACGCCTCGCTGAGCAGTGCGCGGTTCAGTTCCACGTCGTCCACGATCAGCAGCGCTTTGTCACTACGCACAGCACATCCTCCTTCCGTTGTTGATCTTTCGTACCGTCAAAGGCCCCGACGGGAGCCGTTTTAAGCATCCACCTGACCTAAATACAGCAGGATTTTCTCGTGCTCCGCGCGCACCTTATCATAAAGGACGGGCACATCCGCCTCTCGGCCCTCACGTACCGCGAGCACGAGGTCATTGCAGGCATTCTGCAGCTTTCCAAAGCCCAGGTTGGCGGCCACACCCTTGAGGGTGTGGGCTGTCGTTTCGATTTCATGTACGTCGCGCAGCGCAACGGCATCCTTCAGTTTTTCATAGGTATTGTCCTGCGGAAACCGCATGACAAAACGCCTGAGCAAGCCCTCGTTGCCGGAAAAGCGATGCAGCGTTTCCGTAAGGTTTACGTCAAGCGAGATAAGCGCTTCTCTAAATTCCATCTTCTATACCTCAACCATGCAGGCGCGCATGTATTGTTGCGCGCGGTGCTTTCCAGTCTGCGCGGCCAATCGATGCCGCTTTCTTGCCCTTGTGGAGATTCAATCTAATGTAGTTTACCACATTCACCGGCAATGTTCAACCTTTCGCGCCAAAAACTGTCCGAAATATCGCTTGCACATTTTGACAATTTGAATACATATCAAAATTTCAAAATACATTGATTTTTCTATTGACGTTTTCATTTCATTGTTCTATAATATCAGCAGATGAGCAAGAGTTCATCCTTCGATCGTCAAACGTTGCAAGCCGTGGAGCATAAATAAGAAGGGAGCGGTAATCATGAAAAAGCATTTCAAACTGATCGACCTGGACTGCGCCAACTGCGCTGCCAAGATGGAGGACGCCATCCGCAAGATCGATGGGGTCGAGGACGTTTCCGTCAGCTTCCTTTCGCAAAAGCTGACGCTTACGGCCGCGGAGGATCGCTTTGACGCGGTCGTCAAGGAGGCCGTGAAGGCCTGCCGGAGGATCGAGCCGGACTGCACCATCGTCCTGTGACGTTAGGGGCGTGACCGCCCATTGAAAGCGAGGAGGATTCCCATGTCCAACAAGCAAAAAAAGATGCTCGTGCGCATCCTCGTGGCCGCTGCGCTCCTGTGCGCGGCGGCCCTGATTCCCGCTGCGGGATGGCTTCGGGCGGCGCTGTTCCTCGTTCCCTATGCGCTCGTCGGCTGGGACGTGCTGTTTCGCGCGCTGCGCAACATCCGCAGCGGCCAGGTCTTCGACGAGAACTTCCTCATGGCCGTGGCGACGGTGGGCGCGCTCGCGCTGGGAGAATACGCCGAAGCCGTCTTCGTGATGCTCTTCTATCAGGTGGGCGAGCTGTTCCAAAGCTACGCGGTCGGGCGCTCCCGTCAGTCGATCTCCTCCCTGATGGACATCCGCCCCGATTACGCCAACATCGAACGGGACGGGGCGCTCGCGCAGGTGGACCCCGAGGAAATCGCCGTCGGGGACGTCATCGTCGTCAAGCCCGGCGAAAAGGTGCCGCTGGACGGCACCGTGCTGGAGGGCTCCTCCACGCTGGACACGGCGGCGCTGACCGGCGAATCCCTGCCCCGCGAGGCCGGCCCCGGCGACGCCGTCGTCAGCGGCTGCATCAACCTTTCCGGACTGCTGCGCGTGCGCGTGACCCAGCCCTTCGGCGAATCGACGGTTTCAAAGATTCTCGACCTCGTCGAGAACTCGAGCAGCAAGAAGGCGAAGGCGGAAAACTTCATCACCAGGTTCGCGCGTTACTACACCCCTGCGGTCGTCATCGGCGCGGCGGTGCTAGCGGTCCTGCCCCCGCTGCTGCTGGGCGGCGGCTGGGGCGAATGGATCAGCCGCGCGCTCACATTCCTCGTCATCTCCTGCCCCTGCGCGCTGGTGATCTCCGTTCCGTTGAGCTTCTTCGGCGGCATCGGCGGCGCCTCCAAGTGCGGCATCCTCGTCAAGGGCAGCAACTATCTGGAAGCGCTCTCCCATGCGGGCATCGTCGTCTTCGACAAGACGGGCACCCTCACGCGCGGCAGCTTCGAGGTGACCGCCGTGCACCCGGACGAAATCTCCGAACAGGAGCTGCTGGAGATCGCCGCGCTCGCGGAAAGCTTCTCCGACCACCCCATTTCCCGTTCCCTGCGCGAGGCCTGTCACGCCGAGCTGGACGCCGGCCGCGTGCAGGACGTCAGCGAGATTCCAGGCCATGGCGTAAAGGCGCGGGTGGACGGGCGTCTGATCTACGCCGGAAACGGCAAGCTGATGGACCAGGCCGGGGTCGAATGGCACGACTGCCACAAGGCGGGGACCATCGTGCACGTGGCGGCCGACGGACAGTACATGGGCCACGTCGTGATCTCCGACACCGTCAAACCCGACGCGAAGCAGGCCATTGCAGCGCTCAAGGAGGCGGGGGTCCGCAAGACCGTCATGCTGACCGGCGATTCCGAAAAAGTCGGCAGGGCCGTCGCCGCGGAGCTCGGCGTGGACGAGGTGCATGCGCAGCTCCTGCCCGCGCAGAAGGTCGAACAGGCCGAGCGGCTGCTTGGCGAAAAGCAGGGCCGCGAACAGCTCGTCTTCGTGGGCGACGGCATCAACGACGCGCCCGTGCTCACCCGCGCGGACATCGGCATCGCGATGGGCGCGCTGGGCTCAGCGGCGGCGATCGAGGCGGCGGACGTGGTGCTGATGGACGACAAGCCCTCCCGGATCGCGGACGCCATCCGCATTTCCCGCCGGACACTGCGCATCGTGCGCCAGAACATCGTCTTCGCTCTGGGGGTCAAGGCCGTCGTGCTCGTGCTGGGCGCGCTGGGCATGGCCAACATGTGGGCCGCCGTCTTCGCGGACGTGGGCGTCTCGGTGATCGCGATTTTAAACGCGACGCGCGCGCTGAACGTCAAAAAGGGTTGATAAGCGTTTTGCCCGCCGTTCAGTCTCACGGCGGGCATTTTTTATCCAGATAACACGCTATTCGCGGAACAAAAAATCCGGCTTCGTCAGCGGCCGATGTGAACGGGCCGCGCCCGCCTTTCTTACTTTCTTTCCTTTCCGCCGCTTAGGTAACGGCGGATGTCCGCCTCGTCCTGGCGCTCCAGGTCGCGCACGCCCGCCTGGCGCTCCAAGTGGTGGCGAAATTCATGTCGCAGCACCTCGCGCACGCGCGCTCTGAGCGCCTCCGCGGAGCAGTTCCCGTATACCCGCTGAAACGAGCCGTAGTAGATCACGATGCGGCTGCCCATCGCGCCGCTGTACTGGTACTCGCCCATCGTGTACAGGTCGTCCGCGCGCGCGTGCTCGCTCAGGCGGCAATCCTCGGAAAGGAGGACGCCCCCGTTGAGCCCGCGGAAAAGCGCCTCGGGCAGCGCGTCCGCTTCCTCGTCCAGCATCTCGTGAAATTCCTCCAGCGACACCATCGCCCGCACCTCCGCCCGCCTTTTTTTCCTATTCTATCACAGTGCGGCGCTTTCGGCAACCGCGCGTCGCGCCGACACAATGTCTCCTTCATTTTTCACAAGGAAGCTTTGTGCGTTCATTCTGTGGACACAGTTGGGCTGTATACTCTTTCACAACGACAGGAGGTGATCCCATGAAAGAAAAATTGCTTACGGACCTCGCGCTCCGTTTTCCCCGTCTTTACCTGGCTCTTTCCGCGATCGACGCCCGGCTGGGCACGTCGCTTCTTCCGCTGCCCGCGCTTATTCGGCGCTCCTTCGGTTCGCGCGCCCACTAAGGCAACCAGCCTTTTCACATAGATTCGTGCCCCGACGGCTTTCGTTCAAGCCGCCGGGGCACCTTTTCGTTTAGTCCGGCCAGGTCTCGCTGTCGTCGTAGACGCCGCCGAACTCGCGCAGGCCCTGCGTCATCGCGTTGTTCGCCAGGGCGCTGAGGTCCTCTACGTTCTCAATCTCGTCCATGTGGCTGTCCACCGCGCGCTTCACGCACGGATGCAGCGACTCGTAAAAGGCCGCGGCGCGCTGATCCCGCTGCAAAAGGTGTTTCAAGGACACATTTTTCATTCCTTTCCGTCTTCTATCCGACAAACGTATCCTTCCCTATCCCTCGGCCTTCCATGAGCGCCGCCCGCTTACAGGTCGTAAACGCTGCGCGCCCGAGGCTGTTTTGCACTGCCACGCAGCACCTTTACCCGGCGCTCGCCCGCGTTCATGTCGAAGAAGTTGTCCGAAAGCAGCAGATCCGGGTCCTCCGACTCGATCTGCACGTAGCGCGCAAACGCCTGGGCCGTGACGACGATCTCGTCCCCCTCCAGCCGCAGGGCCAGCTTCGGGTCCATAAACTCAAAGTGCTTGGGCGCGCAGAAGAGCGCCGTGCCGCCGGAAACGACCCGGCCCTCCTGCTCGAACGAAAAGCTCGCGTAGTTCGCGGTGAGCGACGCGTCCTCGAAGCAGATTTTTTCAAGCCAGCGGCTCGATAGCGCCGGCGCCTCGATCTCCTGAACGCCCTCGCGAACGACCGCGCCGTCGGGCGTGCGAAGCGCCCAGCGCACGGTGCCGCGCACCGCAAGGCGCGTCTCGTTGGCCAGACACAGGGTGATCGAGCGCTCGATGGGCTGCGGGTGGAACTCGTTGATCTGCGGGTTCTGGGTGATTTCGCCCTCTTCGCAGCAGGAGAGCATCACCGGCGCGAAGAAGCGCTTGGCCGCGTAGTGCAGCGCCTTCCACCGGCCATAGTAGTCGATGGACGACCACGAGGCCACAGGCCAGCAATCGTTGAGCTGCCAGACGATCGCCCCCATGCAGCGCCCGCGGAACCTGCGCCAGTGCTCCACGCCGTAGCGGATGGCGTCCGCCTGCAGCAGCTGCGAGGCGTACAGCAGGTTTTCAAAGCTCTCCGGGTAGCGGTAGGTCTGCGACAGGTAGGAGAGAATCTTGCCGTTGGCCGCGCGGTTGCGCTGATGGCGCTCCATGACGCGCGAGAAGATGTTGCGGTCCTCCGGCAGCGTGAACGCCTTGACCGTTTCCAGGCACGGGAAGGACTGAAAGCCGAACTCCGACGCGTAGCGGAAGTGGAACTTGCGGTACTCCGTGAAGGGTTTTTCGCCGTGCCACACGTCCCAGTAGTGCACGTCGCCGCGGTTCGGGTCGTTCGGCTCGTCGAACGCCCCGCCGGAGGAGGGCGACGCGGGCCAATAGAAGGTCTGCGGCGCGCAGGCCTTCACCACGTTTGGAATGATGTACTCGAACATCTTCGTGTAATCGGCCATGTGGCTGGGCCGCCGCGGGCCAAAGCCGGGGTAGCCCGCCCGCGCCGCGTCCGCCGCCTCCTTTTGAAACATCTCCATCTCGTTGTTGCCGCACAGCAGCGCCAGCGACGCGTGATGGCGCAGGCGCTTCACGTTGTCGATCGTCTCCTGCGTGATTGATTCCTCAAAGTCCTCCGTCAGGTCGTAGAACGCGCAGGCGTACATGAAGTCCTGCCACACGAGCAAGCCCAGCTCGTCGCAAATGTCGAAGAAGAAGTCGTCCGGGTAGTAACCGCCGCCCCACACGCGAATCGTGTTGAAGTGCGCCAGCTTCGCGTCCTCCAGCAGGCGGCGCGTGCGCTCCTTCGTCACGCGGGCAAGGATATTGTCCTCCGGGATGTAATCGCCGCCCATGGCGAAGATCTTGACGCCGTTGACCACGTGGCAGAATTCCTCGCCCCATTCGTCCTTCTCGCGCGAGACCGTCAGCGTGCGCAGGCCCACGCGCCGCTCCCACGCGTCCAGCAGCCTGCCGTCCTTTGAAAGCTCTACGCGCACGGTGTACAGCGGCTGCTCCCCATAGCCCGCCGGCCACCAGAGCATGGGCTCGTCGATCACGACGTTCAGCGACTCGTCGTCCCTGGGGCGGTACTCGCGCCCGTCCGGCGCGGTGACCACGGCCGAAAGGGTCATCTCCTCCTCCGCGTAGGCGTCCAGCTCCGGCTCAAGGGAGAGCGTAACGCGCCCGTCCTCGTGCCGCTGCTCGACGTACACGCTGTCGATGCGGGCCATTTCAACCCCCAGCAGCGCGATATTGCGCCAGATGCCCGCGTCCGGCAGGCGGGGGCCCCAATCCCAGCCGAACATGCAGTGCGCCTTGCGCAGATGGGAAAAGCCGGGCGTCGCGTCCGTCGTGCCCCAACAGGGGCGCTTTTCGTTCTCCGCGAGGATGTACGCAAGGGGCGAGCGAAACAGGACGCGCACCTCGTTTTCGCCCGCGCGCAGCAGGTCCTTCACGTCCCACTCCCAGGTGCGGTGCATGTTGTCGGCGCCCCCGACCGCCTCGCCGTTGATCGACACCTCGCACAGCGTATCCAGCCCCTCGCAGCGCAGCAGCACCGCGTCGCAGGCGAGCAGGGCCTCGTCCGCCGGGAATGCGCGGACGTAGAGGTAATCCTCCCGCATCAATTCAAACGCCGCCAGCTCGTTTTCCCGGTAGAAGGGGTCCTCCATCCTGCCCGCGCGCAGCAAATCCGCATACACGGAGCCCGGAACCGCCGCGTCCAGCCACGCGTCGTCCCCGACCCTTTGCATGCGCCATTTTCCGTTCAGAGTTTGTACGATCATGGGTTTCATCCTTTCGCTTGCTATTTCAGCTGCTAGGGGATTCTCCCTGGCGCGCGCCTTCTCCTGCCGCAAAAAGCGGCGAAACAGAAAAAGGAACCGCCGCGCAATGCGCGGGCAGTCCCCCCTCTTTTCGCCGGTCCAAGATGCCCGGCGGGCTTTACTTCGCGTTTTCCATGTCCTCTACGCTGACGGCGGTGAACTCCGTGCCGTCAAAGGCCGTCACCGCGTCGTGCCACTCGGCGGTGAACTCTTCCAGCGACAAGTCGTTGTCCCGCATGTAGAGGGCGGGCTCCAGCCCCACGTAGCGGAAGTGCCAGGGCTCGTAGATGATCTGGGTGATGTCCTCCTTCTCCTTCGCGTAGCGCAGGATAAAGCCGTAATCCCAGCAGTTTTCCGCGAGCCACTTGCCCTCCTTGGTGTCCGCAAAGGCGCTGGTGAAGCGCTTGCCGATGCCGGAATAGTTGATGATGTCGATGCCAAGGCCCGTCTGATGGTCCGATGAGCCGGGATACGCCACCACCTTGTCGTCCTTGCCGCCGTTTTTCTTGAGTCGGTTGTAGTACATGGTGTTCTGCGTCTGATAGCTGCGGTAGCCGGAGCTGGCGTAGAGCTTGACGCCGTCTTCCAGCGCGGCGTCGAACATCGCGCTCATGGCCTCCGACGCGGCCTTGCGCATCTGAATCGGGTCGCTGGACACCTTGCGCGCCTTGATCTTGACCAGATCGGCTGGCTTGTAGTCCTTATCCAGCAGCGAATCGCGGTTAGCCAGCGCCAGATAGTCGCTTTCCATCAGCGATTCGTAGGAAAGCGGGTAATCCCACGCGCTTTCAAGCGCCTCTTCCTGCAGGAGCTGCTCTTCGGAGACGTACTCCAGCCCAAAGCCGAGCGCGCCCGCCGGAGCCGTGAGCAGCAGCGCCGTCAGCGCGAGCGCCCCCGCCTTTTTCGTGTTCATCCGCTTCATCGGTCGTCCTCCTCCGTTTCAGCGCCGCCAAGCGCGCCCATTCTCTGCGCCTGCAAGCGCGAAAGGTATTCTTCAAAAGGAATGTTGAGCTGTGCGATGGCCGTCGCGTGCTCCACGCCCACATAGCGGATGTGCCAGGGCTCGTAGGCGTAGCCCGTGACGTCCTCCCACCCGCGCTTGTAGCGGACGATGAACCCGAAGCGGTGCGCGTTTTCGGCGACCCAGACGCCCTCCGGCGAATCGCCGAATTCTTCTTCCAGGCCGAGGCCCAGCGTGCTCCCGCCCTCGATGTCCATCGCAAGGCCTGTCTGATGTTCCGAATAGCCGGGCCTTGCGACGACCATGCCCGCGCGTTTTTCGCCCAGCGCCTCCGAGCGGCGCTCAAAAATGGCGCGCTGCGTCGCGTAGCTGCGGTAGCCCGACGTCGCGTAAAGCGAGAAACCCGCCTCGTCCTGCGCCGCCTGAAACAGCGCCTCCAGCGCGGCGGCGGCCTCCGGGCGCATGTAGATGTTCCCGGCGAGCGCGGGCCGCGTGGGCGTGACGTTCGGCAGCACCAGCACCGGCTGGGCGTTGGGCGCGCGGTGCTGCTTGTTCACGAGCACGAGAGCGCCCTGCGGATTTTGCGCGGGCAGCGCGTAGCTGAACGAACCGAAGAGCACCGAAACGGCCGTCGCCAGCGCGGCAAAGGTTCTGATGGGTAACAGCATGGCAGCAAGTTCCTTTCGCCGTCGTTTTCTTCCGTATCATTAGACGATTGAGCCCTGCGTTTCCCTGCCCTTTTCCTGCTCTTCCGGGGATTCGCAGATCGCCTGCGGCCCCAGCGCGCGCACGAGACGGCTGAGCGTCTCGTCGTCCACCATGGCCTGAACCAGCGTGCCCTCCGCCTCGTAGCGCTCCTCGAGCACGCGGTTCTCGTCGTGCAGGCGGGAAAGCGCGGTCGATTGCGCGTAGGGCACCCTAAGCCACACGGGGCGCTGCAGCTTCAAAAGCCCCCGGGCGATCTCATCCAGAAGCGCCGGGACGCCCTCGCCCGTTCTGGCGCTGATGGGCAGCGCGCCGGGGATGTCGGGCGCCTTTTCGGCCGCGTCCATCTTGTTGAGCGCGTCGATCACGGGCTTATCCGCCGCGCCGAGGGATTCGAGCACCCCGCGCACGACTTCGCGCTGGGCGTACACCTCCGGCGACGAGGCGTCGGACACGACGACCAGCAGGTCCGCCAGCATCGCCTCTTCCAAGGTGGATTGAAAGGCGTCCACCAGCGCGTGGGGCAGCTTGCTGATAAAGCCGACCGTGTCCACGAGCAGGAATTCCCCTCCTCGCGGGAGCTTTACGCTTCGCGTGACCGGGTCCAGCGTCGCGAACAGCTTGTCCTCGGCCAGCACCCCCGCCTCGGTCAGGCGGTTGAGCAGCGTCGATTTTCCGGCGTTGGTGTAGCCCACCAGCGCCACCACCGGCACGGCGTTTCGTTCCCTGCGCGCGCGGCGGAGCGAGCGCTGCGCCCGCATCTCGTCGATCTCGCGGCGCAGGTCGGTCATGCGCTTTCTGATCCGGCGGCGATCGACCTCCAGGCGCGTCTCGCCCGGGCCCCGCGTGCCGATGCCGCCGCCCAGGCGGGACATGGAAAGCCCGTGGCCGATCAGCCGCGGCAGTTGATAGTTGAGCTGGGCCAGCTCCACCTGCAAGCGTCCCTCTCGCGACTGGGCGCGCTGGGCGAAGATGTCCAGAATCAGCGTCGTGCGGTCGATGACCTTGACGCCCAGCAGATTTTCCAGGTTTCTCGTCTGCGCGCCGGTGAGCTCGTCGTCGAAGATCACCGTGTCGATGCTCAGCGCCTGGCAGTCCAGGGCGATCTCGTCCGCCTTGCCGCTGCCCACGTAGGTCGCCCCGTCGGGCTTCGCGCGCCGCTGCAGCGTCTTTTCGACGACCTGCGCGCCGGCGGTCTCCGCCAGGCGCTCCAGCTCTTCCAGCGACACCTGCGAATCCATGCCCACCAGGTACGCGCGCTCCGCGCCGCCCTCGTCGCTCTTCGCCGTCTCGCCCTGCAGCACGCGCTTGTCCGCGCGGAGAATCTCTTCCATCCACTCCTGCTGGGGGATGCGGTAGACGCTGACCGGCTCCATCAAAAGCGCCTGCGGCACGCCCGCCTTGCATTCGCCCAGAAAGGCCGCCTGAATGCCCGTGGGCTTGTCGTCCCGCGCGCCGACGGAGGCCATCGCGTCAAAGCGCAGGGTGCGCAGGGAGCTTATGTCCACGTCCGAAAGACGCGCGTCCCCGCCCGGGTGCGTGTGAATGCAGCGAATCATGGAAAGCCTGCGCGTGTTGCGCCGAAGGTGCATGTCCTTGAGCGGCACGCTTTCCAGCGCTCCGATGGTCACGTCCAGCACCTCGCCGCTGCGCGCGACGTACACGCTGATCTCGCGGTTGATGAGGCAGGTGTAGTGCGCGAGCCGCTGCAAAAAATCGACCGGAGCGAATTCGTTTTCCTCGATCTCGGCCTCGTACAGCGTCTCGATCTCCCGAAGGAGCGAATCCCGAATTCCGGTTGTGTTCCCGTAAAGCAAATACATCCTTCTTCCTGTCAAAAAGGGCGGATACGACGTATCCGCCTCAGCGTGCCGGCAAAGCGGCATACGCCGCTTGGTCGAGATTACGGGTAATTCTTTCGCTCCGCAAAACGCAGTTTGCGGAGCGAAAAAGCCCCGCCCGCCCGGCAAAGCCGGGCGATACGATGGCATATGAAGGGAATTTCCCCTTCATGCATCCCCTCGTCAGGTCAATTCTGGGCAGATACGATGTATCCGCTTTATTCCGCCGCAGGCTCGGCGTGTTCCGCCTGCTTTTTCTGGTAGTCCTCGATCGCCGCCTTGAGCGCCTCCTCGGCCAGCAGCGAGCAGTGCATCTTCACCGGGGGCAGGCCGTCCAGCGCCTCCGCCACCGCCTGGTTGGTGAGCTTTAGCGCTTCCTCGATCGTCTTTCCCTTGACCATCTCCGTCGCCATGCTGCTGGTCGCGATCGCCGCGCCGCAGCCGAACGTCTTGAACTTCACGTCCACGATGACGCCGTCCTCCACCTTGAGGAACATGCGCATGATGTCGCCGCACTTGGCGTTGCCCACCGTGCCGACGCCGCTGGCGTCCTCGATTTCCCCGACGTTGCGCGGGTTGCTGAAGTGATCCATAACCTTTTCGCTGTACATTTTATTTCACCGCTCCTTCCAGCATGTCCTGATACATGGGCGACATATCCCGAAGCGTCCGCACGATTTCGGGCAGCTTTTCGAGCACGGCGTCCACGTCCGCTTCCGTATTAAAGTCGCCCAGCGTCAGCCTCAGCGAGCCGTGCGCCACCTCGTGCGGCAATCCGATGGCCAGCAGCACGTGCGAGGGGTCGAGCGAGCCGGAGGTGCAGGCCGAACCGCTGGAGCCCTCGATGCCCGCGAGGTCCAGCCTAAGCAGCAACGCCTCGCCCTCGATGTACTGCACCGAGACGTTCACGTTGTTCGGCAGGCGCCGCGTCCTGTGGCCGTTGAGGCGCGAATAGGGAATTTCCTTTAAGATGCCGTCGATTAGCCGGTCGCGCATCGCGGAAAGCCGCGCGGCGTGACCCGCGACGTCCGCGGTCGCCAGCTCGATCGCCTTGCCCAGGCCCACGATGCCGGGCAGGTATTCCGTGCCCGCGCGCCGCGCGCGCTCCTGCGCGCCGCCATGCATGAAGGTGTCGACCTTGACGCCCTTTTTGATGTAGAGCGCACCGATGCCCTTGGGGCCGTAGAACTTGTGCGCGGAAAGCGAGAGCATGTCCACCCCGAGCGCGCGCACGTCCACCGCAATCGCGCCGACCGCCTGCACGGCGTCCGTGTGCATCAGGACGCCGTGCGCGTGCGCGATGCGCGCGATTTCCTCGATGGGCTCGATGGTGCCGATCTCGTTGTTCGCCATCATGACGCTGACGAGGATCGTCTCGGGCCGAATGGCCTTTTCCACGTCCGCGGGGTCCACCAGGCCGTCCGCGTCCACCGGCAGGTAGGTCACCTCAAAGCCCTGCTTTTCCAGCCACTGGCAGGTGTGCAGCACCGCGTGGTGCTCGATGCTCGTGGTGATGATGTGGTTGCCCCGCGCCTTGTTCGCAAACGCCGCGCCCTTGATCGCCCAGTTGTCCGCCTCGCTGCCGCCCGCGGTGAAGTAAATTTCGCTCTTTTCCGCGCCCAGCGCCGCCGCCACCTGGCCGCGCGCGCGTTCCACCGCCCGGCGCGCCTCGCGCCCAGCCGCGTGGATGCTGCTGGGGTTTCCGTAAACCTCCGTAAAGTAAGGAAGCATCGCCTCCAGCACCTCGGGCTTTGTCGCCGTCGTCGCGGCGTTGTCAAGATATATGCTCATGGTTGCTCCTTTCCGCTTTCCTCTATCATTCGCTTTTGATCGTCCAGCATGTCCTGCAGCGTCACCGAGTAAAGCACGTCGTCCATGCTCTTGGACAACCGCTCCCAGACCACCTTGGTCGGGCACGCGCAGGACCTTTCGCAGCGCTTGTCGTCCGACAGGCAGTCCGCCAGCAATATCGGCCCCTCCAGCACGTGCATGAGCTCCCCCATCGTGATGCTCGCGGGCTCCTTGCCCAGCATATAACCGCCCTGCGCCCCGCGCACGCTTTCCACCAGCCCGTCGCGCCGAAGCAGCGCGATGAGCTGCTCCAGGTATTGCTCCGGAATGTCCTGGCTTTCCGCGATGCTCTTGAGCGGCTGGGGCCCCTGTCCGTAACGCGTCGCCAGCTCGAACATCGCATGGATTCCATAGCGCGCACGCGTTGAAAGCTTCATGGTCTGTCTCCTCTCGCCGAATCTCGATCATTTTTATCGGAATTGCACGTTTATCCTAGCACGCGCCTCGTTCCTTGTCAATAGGACGCGTTTCATTTCGACTTATTTTATCAGAAATAAACGCAAAAAACCCCGCCGTTTGCGCTGAAACGGCGGGAAAAAAATGAGATTTTGCGTGTTTTACAGGCGGGTGACGCCCTCGTAGAGCGGATAGGCCGCGCACAGCGCCTCCACCTCGCGCTTGACCTGCGGCAGGGCCGCTTCCTTTTCGCGAACGACGCGCGCGATCCACCCGGCGATGGCCTTCATCTGCTCTTCCTTCATGCCGCGCGTCGTCACGGCGGGCGTGCCCACGCGGATGCCGCTGGTGACGAAGGGGCTTAACGTCTCCTTGGGAATCGTGTTCTTGTTGACGGTGATGTTCGCCTGCCCCAGCAGCGCCTCCAGCTCCTTGCCGGTGACGCCGGTGCCGGTGAGGTCGAGCAGCATCAGGTGGTTGTCCGTGCCGCCGGAGACGAGGCGGATGCCCTCCTCCTCAAACGCCTTTGCCATGGCCTTGGCGTTGAGCACGATCTGGTGCTGATAGGCCTTGAACGCGGGGGTCAGCGCCTCCTTGAAGCACACGGCCTTGCCCGCGATCACATGCTCCAGCGGGCCGCCCTGCGTGCCGGGGAAGATCGCCTTGTCGATGGCCTTCGCGTACTGCTCCCGGCACAGGATCATGCCGCCGCGCGGGCCGCGCAGGGTCTTGTGCGTGGTGGTCGTCACGAAGTCCGCATACGGCACGGGGCTGGGGTGCTCGCCCGCCGCGACGAGACCGGCGATGTGCGCCATGTCCACCATCAGCAGCGCGCCCACCTCGTCCGCGATCTCGCGCAGGCGCTTAAAGTCGATGATGCGCGAATAGGCCGACGCGCCCGCGACGATCATCTTCGGGCGGCATTCCCGCGCGATGCGCAGCACCTCGTCGTAGTCGATGACCTCCGTGTCCTCCGTCACGCCGTAGGGCACGAATTTGAAGTACTTGCCCGACATGTTGACCGGGCTGCCGTGGGTCAGGTGACCGCCGTGGGAAAGATTCATGCCCATGACCGTGTCGCCCGGCTCCAGCATGGCGAAGTACACCGCCATGTTCGCCTGCGCGCCGGAATGCGGCTGCACGTTGGCGTGATCCGCCCCGAACAGCTCCTTCGCGCGCTCGCGCGCCAGGTTTTCCACCACGTCCACGAACTGGCAGCCGCCGTAGTAGCGCTTGCCCGGGTAGCCCTCCGCGTACTTGTTGGTCAGGTGGGAGCCCATCGCCGCGAGCACCGCGTCGCTCACAAAGTTTTCCGACGCGATCAGCTCGATATGCGCGCGCTGGCGGGCGAGCTCGTCCTCCATCGCCTGCGCCACCTGCGGATCGACGGCCCGAATCGCCGCAAAGTCTATCATCATTTACCGCCCCTTTCGTGCATCTGTCGTTACCCTATTATAGCCCCGCGCGTCCCCGTTGGCAAGCGCGCAAGAGGTCCGGGCAACAAAAAAACGCCGACCGCAGGGCCGACGCTTTGAAAGACGCCATCAAACCGGGTTTTCTGAAAACCGTAAGGGCTCAGGCCAGGCATCCCCGCGGCACATGCTGCTGAATGCTTATTGCTGCTTCCTTCCGGACCTGACAAGGTTCACATCGCCTCATTGCACAGGACCCGTCCGTCATCGCCCTTACAGCCTATTTATTGTAGACGATTTTTCTGCAAAAATCAAGAGTTTCTTTTCATCTTCCGGCATTTTGAGGGCTATTCCCTGCCCTGCGCGGCGTAAAGCCTGGGCGCGAGCGCGAAGAGCGCCGCGTGCGAAAGACCGCTCAACAGCACGGTGATCGCCGCCGTGCCCGCAAGAACCGCGCCCGTGGAAAGGCCCGCACGCAGCATCAGGTACGCCCCGCCGCCCGCCGCGAGCGCGAACACGAATGCCGCGATCATGCACATCATCGGGTTAAGCCCCTGCTTGATCGCCTCCGTCGGGGAGGTCCACGAAAGGCGCGGGCGGTACATATCAAAGAGCAGCCCCGCCGCGTTGACCCCGGCGGCGAAGCAAAACGCGGTAAACGCGGCGTACGCGGCCTGAAAGGGCGCGATGTGCAGCAGGGGAATCGCCGCCGCGACCCCGGAGAGCACCGCGAGCAGCGCGACCGAGGCGCCGAAGAGGTGCTTGCCCAGCGCCAGCGTCCGCGCGCCTACGGGAAGCGATCGGCCGAAGGCGAGCAGGCTTCCCTCCCGCGAGAAGGCCGTCACGCCGCCGGTGTTGAGGCTTGCCACCAGCGCGAGCAGCGCCGTCAGCCCCAGCGTCACGAGGTTCGCGTCCACCGCGCCGTCAAAGAGCGCGGCCAGCTCTGCGATGTCGCGGGGCATGGCAAAGGTAAGCATGCACAGCATGATCGGCGCCATGGGGATGTCGATGAGCGCGTTCATGGCGTAGGCGGGCGTTCGCAGCGCCACGCGCCATTCGCGCAAAAACAGGGCGAAGGCCTGCGAGCGCCGCGGTGCGTCGCCCCTTGCGCGCCTGCGCCGACCGGCCGCGGCCGTCTCGCCCGCGGCTGAAAGACCCCGCTCGTACAGCCGCCCGGAAAGCAGCAGCGTCAGCGCGAGGCAGGCGGCGGACGCGAGCGCCAGCAGCGAAAGCTGCCCAAACGCGGCCGCGCCCGCGCCGGTCAACGTCCGCAGCGCCCAGCCTGCGGGCGGGTAAGCGCCGACCAGCAGATCGACGAGGCTGCGCCGTGAAAGCAGGAAAGAGAGCACTGCCTGCGCGGTGAGGTTCTCCTCTCCGTTTTTAAGCAGCAGCGCCTGAAGCGCGAAGACGGCCCCGATGCCGAGGAAGGCCCCGGCGACCATCAGCGCCTCGCGATGGCGAACGAGCGCGCCCGCGCGCATCAGCAGCAGCGACAGCGCCGCGCAGACCGTAAGCGGAATGAACGGCAGCAGGAACAGCACCAGCGCCGCGCGCGCGAGGTAAGAGACCGTAAAGCCCACCGGGTACAGCAGCACGGGCGGCAGGCAAAGCGCCAGCACGACCAGGTATTCAAAGAAGAGCACCTGCGCGAACTTGGACGCGAAGACCGCGCCCTTTCGCGCCGGCAGCGCGGCGAGCAGCTCCGCATCCCGCCCAAAGTACAGCGTGCCCAACATCGTCGCCGTGCCGGTGATGAGCGTCATGAGGGGCATGAGCAGAAACAGCAGCGCGAGCACCATCTCGCGCACGAACGACAGCGGCCCCGTCGCCGCGCCGAAGACCGTGTGCACCAGCAGCGCGTAGCAGCCGATCAGGGTTCCGACGCCCGCAACAGCCGCAAAGGCGACCAGCACCCCCTGCCAAAAACGCTTCTTGTCGGTCCGAAACGTCGCCCGCAGCGCGGAAAGGCCCAACCGGTTTCGCATCTGCACCCGAAAGAGCAGTAAAAACGTGCGCATCCTCCTCATTCCTTTCCCGCGTCGGTCATCTCCAGGAAGATGCTCTCCAGCGTCTGCGCGTGTTCGGCGCTGCGCAGCTCGTCCATCGTTCCCTCCGCGATCAGCCGGCCGGACTGTATGATGCCGATGCGGTCGCACAGCCGCTCCGCCACGTCCAGCACGTGCGTCGAAAAGAACACCGTGTTGCCGCTCTCGCAGTGGCGGCGCATCTCCTCCTTCAAGATGTGCGCCGCGCGGGGGTCCAGCCCGACCATCGGCTCGTCGAGCACCCAAAGCGCGGGTTGATGGATCAGCGCGCCGATCAGCGTGATCTTCTGGCGCATGCCGCGCGAATAGCTGCGCACGAGGTCGCCCGCCGCCTGCGTCATCTCGAACACCTCCAGATACCGGCCGATGCGCTCGCGGCGCTGCGCGTCCTCCACGCCGTACATGTCCGCCATGAAGGACAGATACTCCATGCCCGTCAGCCGCTCGTACACCTCGCCGCCGTCGGGCACGTAGCCGATCAGGCGCTTGGCCCCGATGGGGTCCTTCTGCATGCTGACGCCCCCGATGAAGACCTCGCCCGCGTCCGGGCGCAGAATGCCCGTCAGCATTTTGATCGTCGTCGTCTTGCCCGCGCCGTTCGGCCCGATGAACCCGAAGATTTCCCCCCGGTTCACATGAAGCGTCAGGTCGTCCACCGCCCGCGTGCCGCTCTTCGCGTAGGCCTTGCACAGATGCCGCAGTTCAATCATATCGCTCCTCCGGCGGCCAATCGCCGCCTTTAATAATTAGATTTTTTTCTAAATAGATTATAGCACACCGGGCGGCGATGTCAATAGGCCCAAAAAGGAAAGCGGGGGCGGCCAACCCGACCGCCCCGCGCCGATTACTTTGCCGTCTCCCCCGCCGCGATCTGCTCGCGGACGACCTCGACCGCCTTTTGAAGCTGCACGTCCTTTTCGCGCGGAATGTTGTTGATGCCGTAGCGCAGCTTCACGTCTTCCGCCTGCTGCACCGGCACGTCCGGCTCGATGCCGATGCCGTGAATGCACGTGCCGGAGGGGGTGAAGTAGCGCGCGACGGTGAGCTGCATGCCGGCCCCGTCGGAATCAAAGGGAAAGACCGCCTGCATGATGCCCTTGCCGAACGTCTTTTCGCCCACCAGCGTGCCCACGCCCGTGTCCTTGACCGCGCCCGCGACGATTTCCGAGGCGCTGGCGCTGTAGCCGTTGACCAGCACGGCCAGCGGCAGGCCCAGGGCCGCTTCGTCCGAGCGTTCCTCCGTCGTGTTGCCGTAGCGGTCCTCGGTCGATACGATCACGCCTTCGGGCAGCAGCACGTCCGCGATCGCCACCGCGTCGGTGACGAGCCCGCCGCCGTTGCTGCGCAGGTCGAGAATCATTCCCTTCGCGCCCTGCTGCTCAAAGTAGGAAACCGCCTCCTTGAAGCCGTCCGCCGCGTCGCCCATGAAGTCGTACACGATGACGTAGCCGACGTCGTCGTCCAGCATCTCGTACTCCACGTAGTTCATCTCGATCTGCGCGCGCCGCACGGTCAGGTCCATCGTCTCCTCGCCGCGCAGCACGGTGATCGTCACCTCGGTGCCCGGCTCGCCGCGCATGGCCGCGACCGCCTGGTTCTGCTCGTACCCGGTGTAGCCGACGCCGTCCACGCCGATGATCTTGTCGCCGGAAAGCACCCCCGCCGCCTCGGCCGGGCTGCCCTTAAACACGCGGGTCACCATCATCAGCGTGTCCTCCGGATCGACGAGAAGCTGCGTGCCGATGCCCGCGTAGGTGCCCTCGACGCTTTCGTTCATCGAGGCGTAGTCCTCCGGGGTATAATAGAAGGAGTACGGGTCGTCCAGCCCCACCATCAGGCCGATGGCCGCGTATTCCAGCATGGCGTCCGTGTCCGGCTCCTCGTAATAAAACGCGCTCACGATCTGCATCAGCTCGTCCAGGCGTTCAAATTGCTTTAGCCGGTCGTATTCCTCCCGCGTGATGGTGACCGTCTTCTCCTTGTCCTTCGCGCCAAAGAAGAAACCCGTCGCGCACGCGCTCAGCGCCGCGCCGACCAGCGTCAGCGTGAGTGCGGACGCCGCGATCCGCTTTATATATTTGTGCTGCATGCCGTAAACCCTTTCTGTCCGTCTCTATACATTCGACGTTTGCAAGGGCGCTTTTGTTGCGAAAAACGCCCTGTACGATAAAGGGATTCCGGCCCATCACCGGAATCCCCTTTATACGCATCTGCGCCTGTCGCTCAGTACACGGGACGCGGCTTGTCCTTGCCGCTCTTGCCGAGCAGCAGCATCATCTTGAAGGTGACTGCGTCGTCGAACTTGCGCAGGTCCAGGCCCGTCTGGCGCTGCACCTTGTCCAGACGGTACACCAGCGTGTTGCGGTGGATGTAGAGCTGGCGCGCCGTGTCGGACAGGTTCAGGTCCTTCGCAAAGAACATTTCGATGGTGTGCAGCATCTCCTCGTTGAACAGCCGCGCGGTGCGGCGGTTGAAGAGGATGCTGTGATAGCGCTGCCCCAGCTCGCGCGGGATGTCCATCAGGAAGCGCTCCAGCACGAGGTTGCGATACACGAAGATGTGCAGATCCGCGCAGAAGGTGCGTCCGACCTCGATCGCCCGGCGCGACTCGCGGTAGGACTCGCCCAGCTCGGACAGGTGATGCTTCGGCTCGCCGATGCCCACGATGCAGCTATGGCCCAGCTCGTCCATGAGCATCTGGTCGATGGCCTCGGCCAACTGGTACAATTCGTCAAAGGCCTCCACCTGCTCCATGCTCTTGAGCAGCACGACCGTGTGGCGGTCCATCTCGATGAGCAGGTCGCCGTTGGCACGCGGCACGAGCTCCTCCAACTGGGTAAAGGCGGTGTCGTTCTCCGTCTGCAAAAGCTGGAAGACCAGCACGCAGCGGTCGCGCTCCAAGTCGATCTGGTGCTCGTGCGCCAACGCCTCCAGCTCCGAGCCGGTCAGCTCCTCGCGCAGCACGCGGCGGTACACGTCGTAGCGGCTGGCGATCGGCGCCTCGCCGCGCCCCATGGACTGGATCATCGCCCCCGCCAGCAGGATGCAGTCGTGCGTGGCGGCCCCCTGCGCGTCCGCGCAGAGCACCAGCTCCGGCGTAATGCCGATGGTGAGGAACGTCTTCCCGTCAAAAGCGACGGGCAGCCCGGGCTCCATGAACTCGGGCAGGTTCAACTGAACCTGCTGTTCTTCGGGCAAAAGCACATTTCCTTCTACGTCCAAAAGCCAGATCGGCTGCATCAGCCGGGCCAGAACCTGCTGAACCTGATTCAAAAAGCGTTTTTCAGGAACCATCTAACCTACTCCTTTCGTTGCTTCCATATCAATCCATTTTCAGTAAAACTGAACGAAACTCCTTATGGTTTAGCATCATACCTTTTTATTATAATCGATTTTTTAAAAATAAGCTAGAGGCACATGGACAGATTCACTCTTTTTGGCGTGGTAATACCGTTATGATTTGGTGATTTTGTCGATATTAGTCAAAAATGCACAAGGCGGACGCCCCGCGCAGGCGTCTTCGGCGCGCAGGCAGAAAAAAAGGAGCCGTAAGCCAAGCTTACAGCTCCCGTATGATACCTTAGCGGGAAACGATGGTCACTTCCGTGTCCTTGTCGAAGAAGTGCAGGCGGTTCGCATCGAAGGCGATCTTGATGGTGTCGCCGGTGCGGGCCGTGGAGCGCGGATCGACGCGGGCGATGATGTTTTCGTCCTTGCCGGAGGTCTTCAGGTACAGGTAGGTCTCGGAGCCCATCAGCTCGACGACCTCGACGCGCGCGTCGATGACGCTGGTCTCGGAGTTGGCGATGAAGACTTCCTCGTCGTGGATGTTCTCGGGACGGATACCCATGTAGACTTCCTTGCCGATGTAGCTCTCGTCGACGAACTTGGAGATCTTACTAACCGGAACCTTGATCTTGTTGTCGCCAAACTTCGCCCAGACGCCGTCCGCCTGCTTCTCCAGCTTCACGGTGAAGAAGTTCATTTGCGGGCTGCCGATGAAGGAAGCGACGAACAGATTGCAGGGATAGTCGTACAGGTTCTGCGGCGTGTCGACCTGCTGGATGAAGCCGTCCTTCATGACGACGATGCGCGACGCCATGGTCATAGCCTCGGTCTGGTCGTGCGTAACGTAGATGAACGTGGTCTGCAGCTTCTGGTGCAGCTTGGTAATCTCGGTGCGCATCGCGACGCGCAGCTTGGCGTCCAGGTTGGACAGCGGCTCGTCGAAGAGGAAGACCTTCGGGTCACGGACGATGGCACGGCCCAGGGCGACGCGCTGACGCTGGCCGCCGGAAAGAGCCTTCGGCTTACGGTTGAGCAGGTGCTCGATGTCCAGAATCTTGGCCGCCTCGTGCACGAGCTTGTCGATTTCCGCCTTGGGCTTCTTGCGCAGCTTCAGGCCGAACGCCATGTTGTCATACACGGTCATATGCGGATACAGAGCGTAGTTCTGGAAAACCATGGCGATGTCGCGATCCTTGGGCGCGACATCGTTGACCAGCTTGTCGCCGATGAACAGCTCGCCCTCGGAGATTTCTTCCAGACCCGCGACCATGCGCAGGGTCGTGGACTTACCGCAGCCGGAGGGGCCGACCAGCACGATGAACTCCTTGTCCTCAATGTCCAAGCAGAAGTCGCTCACTGCCGTTACATTGCCGGAATAGATCTTGTAGATGTGCTTCAAAGATACGCTTGCCATCAAGAGATCCCCCTTACTAAATATTGAGTTGTTCCTACGGGCAAACTGGGTTGAACGTAAACTGTCAACCTCATTTGCCATCATTATACCGGTTTATTTTACGAACGTAAATTGCTTAAATACACAAACTTCGCGCGGTGCATTTGTGTAGTCTCCATCACAATTTTGCCACAATTTTTCACGCTCTCGCCGCATTTTTTCCCATCTTTCCCGGTTAATGATATTGAATGGGGATACTCTCTGCTTTTCTCCGTTTTTCTCCCATTTTCATCGTTTTTCAAATTCTATCTTTTTCAAGATTTTACATTTTGAATATTAAAATAACAGAAAATGCAGTTTTCTGCCGCCGGATGGATTGCGTTAACGTTACCGCCCTTCAATCACCTGCATCTTCCTGCCACCCCCTTCAACTTCCCCCTGGTTACATCTGATCGCTTCTAAGCGCGTCTACCGGCATCATGCGGGAGGCCCGCACCGCGGGATAGACGCCGAAGAAGAGTCCGATCGTGCCGGAGAAGCCCACCGCCGCTCCGAGCGTCTTGAGGGACGCCTCGATCGATATGCCGATCAGGCGCGAGGCCCCCACGATGAGCACGCTGCCCGCCGCCATGCCGAGCATGCCGCCGAGCATCGCGTAGGAGACCGCTTCCAGCAAAAACTGCAGAAGAATCGTCCTGCCCGTCGCGCCCAGCGCTTTCATCAGTCCGATTTCCCGCTTTCGTTCCCGGACGCACACGAGCATAATGTTCATCACCCCAATGCCGCCCACCAGCATGCAGATGAGCGCCACGCAGGACATCACGAGCAGAAAAATCTGCAAAATGCGCCGCGCCGCCGCCATCTCCTCCTCCAGGGTGATCGCCTCGTACCCGTCCCCATAGCGCCGCAGCAGAATTTTCTCCGCGCTTTTTGCGACCGCCCCGACGTCGCGGGAGGCATCCACGCAAAGCACCAGCTCGTCCACGCCGCCGCCAAACAGCGTCTCGTACACGGTGATCGGGATGTACACCTTGCCCGTGCCCGTGGCGATCACCCGCTCCGCCGTCGCCGGTGCGATGACGCCGACCACGGAAAAGCGTCTGCCGGACAGGTCGATCGTCTGCCCCACCGCGTTCCCGGTTCCAAACAGCGAAGCCTGCGCCGCCGCGTCGAGAACGGCGACGGGCCGCGTATTTTCGATATCCCTCGAAAGCAGGAAGCGTCCGCTCTGCATCTTTACCTTTTCGATGTCCCCCATCTGCGCGTCGCACCCCGTCAGATTCACCACGGCCGTCTCGTCCGCCCGGGTGGCGTAGGCCGTTCTGGCGGCGCTGGCGCTCACGAGCACGTCCTCGATCCCCCGCTCGATCAGCCCTGCGTCCTGACGCCTCAGCGACACGCCCTCCTGAAGGCTCGCGTGAACCCACGCGCGGCCTACGCCGATACGCCCCAGCTCCGTCTCCACCTCGCGCTGCCCCGCGTCGCCGATGGCCGTGATCGCCACGATCGCCCCGATGCCGATGGAAAGCCCCAGTACCGTTAAAACGGAGCGCACCGGCGTCTGAAAGATGCTTTTGAGCGAAAGACCCAGTATATCCCGACCGCGCATTACGGCTCCACCGCCTTTACCCGCGTGCCCGCCTCCAGCGCGCCAGCAGCGTCCACCGCGACCGTGAGCGTCACCGGCGCGCTGAGCACCTCGACGCCGAAGTCGTCCTGAAGTCCCGTCTTGAGTTTCATAGGCCATACTCGCTCGCCGTAGACCTGCCATACGCTCTGATCATCGCCTAAAAACGCCTCTGCGGGCAGCACGAGCGCCGCGTTTCTGGAGGCGCGAACGATCTGCACGTCCACCCGGGAGCCTACCGGCAGCTCCAGCGCATCGTCCGGCGTGATCTCCACGTCCGCGAGGCTGACGCCGTCCGCGCGGGCCATCGGAAGGCCTACGGAGGCGACGCGGCCCGTGCCGATCACCTTTTCATCGCGCAAAAGCCGCGCGGGCAGGCCCGTTTCAAGGCGCGCCGCGTCCCGCTCGCCTACCTGCATCGAAATGCTCTGCTCCGCCCCCGCGAGCGTGAGCGCCGGGCTGCCCGCGAGCAGCACCTCTCCGCTCTTCACGTGCGTGTAGAGCACCTGCCCGTCCTGCTGCGCGCGCAGCGTCTGCGCGGCCACCTGCGCCGAGAGCGTCTCCACCTCGTCCTGCATCGTCGCAAGCTGCGCGTTCACCAGCGAATCCGCCGTGCTGTTTCCAAATGTCTCCACGCTCGCGCTCTCCGTCCGGCGAACCGCCTGCATCAGCGAGGTTTCCAGCATGGACGTATCCAGCCGCAATAGCGCCTGCCCCTCCCTGACCCATTCGCCGGCGGCGACGTATACCTGCGCCACACGTCCGCCCGTCTGGCTGGCGATCAGGCTCATATCCCTTCGCCCGACGACGCCGCTACCCATGACGCAATCCTCGATCGTCCGCCGTTCGATGGTCGCCGTCTTCACCCGAACCGCCTGCTCCCGCGGCCAAAAGAGCATGCCCAGCACCGCGCACGCCGTCAGGGCAAGCACCCCGCGCGTCAACCATTCCTTATGCATATCCATCATCCTCCCGCATCGCAGTTTTATTCTGCCGTCGCGCTCGGCGATTATCCCAATGCGTCCCCTTTAAGAAATGGAAGGGCGAATCGCGCATAAAACGACCGGCCGCGAAACGCTGCGGCATGTCGTTCTTCGTTTGAAAAACGACATCCTCCCGTCTTGCGGCCGTCCGCCGGCTCATCTATTCTTCTGTTCCATTCGCCGGTTTAAGATGCGTGGGAAATTGACGTAAAAGAGCGCGCCCGCCGTAATCGCGGAGATCGTGTCCGCGATCGGCTCCGCCGTGTAGACGCCGTTTACCCCCATGAAACGCGGCAGGATCATCGCAAGCGGAATCAGCAGGATGATCTTGCGCAGCACCGCCAAAAAGAGCGAGACGCACGCCTGGCCGAGCGACAGGAAGGCCGCCTGACAGGCATTTTGAATGCCGAAGATGCCGATGCCCAGCATGTAAATGCGCATCCCGCGCACCGTCAGCTCGATTAACTGCGGATCAGAGGTGAACAGGCGGATGAACGCGCGCGGGAAGCAGACGGTGAGCAGCGTCGCCGCGTGCGTGATGCACAGGGTGCTTATGAGCAGCAGTTTAAACGTGCGGCGCACGCGGTCCATCTTGTACGCACCGTAGTTGAAGCTCATGAGCGGCTGCATGCCGTTCGTGTACCCGCTTACGGGCGTCGAAAAGAGCTGGCAGACGCTGATGATGATCGTCATCGTGCCCACGTACAGGTCGCCGCCGTACTGCAGCATGCCGCGGTTGAGCGTGATCTGCACCAGGCTCTCGGTGGACTGCATGATGAAGGGCGAAACGCCCAGCGAGGCGATGGCCAGAACGCGGCGCAGGTCAAGCCGAAGCCTTGTGGGGCGAATGCGGATCTGGCTCCTGGAGCTTGCGAGAAAAGCCGTCACCCATATGCAGGAGGCGGCCTGCGAAATCACCGTCGCCAGCGCCGCGCCCTTAACCCCCATGTCGAATTCGAAGATGAACAGCGGGTCCAGCACGATGTTGAGCACCGCGCCGATCATGACCGAGAGCATAGCCGTCGCGGCATAGCCCTGCGCGCTGATGAAGGGGTTGAGGCCAAGCGCAAGCTGTACGAACAGCGTGCCGTACAGATAGATCGTAAGGTAGTCCTGCGCATAGCCGATGGTCTGCTCGCTGGCCGCAAACGCAATCAGGAGCGGACGCATGAACGCGAGGAAAAAGGCCATGAGCAGGGCGGAGAGTATGAGCAGCATCACGACGCCCGTGCCCAGGATGCTTTCCGCGCCCTCACGGTCGCCTTCGCCCAGCTTAATGGAGGCCAGCGGCGCGCCGCCGAAGCCCACGAAGGCGCTGAACGCGGAAATGATCATGATGACCGGGAAGGTTACGCCCACGCCCGTCAGCGCGGCGCTGCCGACGCCCGGAATGTTGCCGATGTAGATGCGGTCGACCAGGTTGTAGAGTACGTTGATGACCTGCGCCATGATCGCCGGAAGCGCCAGACGAAGCATGAGCTTGCCGATGCTGCCCTCGCCCAGGTCGAGTGTGCGTTTCGAGTTTTGCTTTGCGTGGTTCATGTCGGACGATCCTCTGGCGGGCGCCGCGCGCCCGCGCCTTCTTCTCTCTATTTTGTCCGCCGAATAGGCGGCGCCGTCATTCCTTTTCGTCGTTTTGTGCGATCAGCCGCTCGCAGTCCTGCGGCGGATACGCGAGCAGCGCGCCAAAGCGCAGGGCGATTTCGCGGCGCGCATCCCCCGCGTAGGTTCCGGCGGATAAAAGCGCGCGTTTGTCTTCCTTGATGCGCCGGTAGGCTTGGATTACGTCGTCGTCCCGGTAAAAGAGAATGCCATATTTTTCACGGTTCATTGAAACGGGGAACAGGTCGCTCAGCAGCGGGTCGTCCTCCGCGGCGTACTTCGTTGCGTATCTCGCACAGATCCGATCGCAAAACGGCAGATACCGATCCCGCTCCTGCGGCGTATCACACGGGTGCGACAGCGCCAGCGGTTTGAGGCCCGCGCGCACCATCTCGTTGAAGCAGTCGATGACGCCGCAGCGGTACGAATACAGATCGATTTTCTCCACGTCCATCACCCCTCGGTTTTTTTGTTTTCCGCCTGCGCCGCAAGTTTGGAATAGGCACAGCCGCAGTAATTCTGACGGTAAAGGCCGTACTGCTCCGAGAGCGCGATGGAGCGCTTGAAGCCATCCCGCTTCTTAAAGTCGGAGCAAAGGTAGCGCACCCCATATGTCTGCTCCAACTCCAGACCGATCGCATTGAGCAGCGCCGCGTTCTTGTGCGGGCTGATAGAAAGCGTCGTGGTGAAGTAGTCCGCGTGCAAATCTCCGGCAGCTCGCGCCGCCTCCCTGAGCCTCAGTCGGAAACAGCGCTCGCAGCGTGCCCCGCCTTCCGGCTCGTCCTCCAGTCCATGGGCGAGTTCCCGAAATCGCTGCGGTTCGTACGCGCCCTCCACGACCTGCACGGTGTCCGTCAGCCCCATCTCCGAAACAAGTCGGCGCACTTCGCCCAATCGGTGCGCATATTCCTCCGCCGGAGCGATATTGGGGTTATAGTAAAGCAGCCTGATGTCAAAGTAAGCCGACAGGTATTCCAGCACATAGCTGCTGCACGGTGCGCAGCAGGCGTGCAGCAACAAAAGGGGACGCTTACCGTTCAAAGAGCGCAGCGTCTCCTCCAATTTCTTTTGATAATTCACGACCATTCGGTGCTTTTCCTCGCTTCGTCCATAAAATTCTATCCTTTATATTATACCATAAATCGTGCAGATAGAGAAGCCGTTTTCCGAATGCTTTTTCGATTCATGAGGCATAAGATCAGCAAGGCAGAACTTCAGGCAAAAGCGCCGGTGAGCCAAAAAAATCCTTCGGCCCATAGGCGCTTTGCCCGAATAATCTGTTGCTTTCCCTACGTGTATTGAATCGTGCCGGAGCCGCGTCAGTCGATTTTTTCCGTGTCCCTTGTTCGCTTAGCGGCGTGATCCGGTTTTTCACGCTTCGGCGCATCCGGCCAGACGATCTTCTCCGGATAACCCGGCTGCTGCGGCAGGTCGCGCAGCGCCTGACGATAAAAGAGCCAGCCTGCACGCTCTGCCTTGCTGCACGGATAGTCCGGCAGCACCGCTCACCCCTTTCGTGAACGCCGTGTCGCCACCAACACGGCGGTCCCATTTTTATTCCAACCGGCAGATCGACGAACTGCCCGTGGCCATATACGGCAAGGTCGTCGAGCTGCGCGGAAAATTGTAAAGATTTACGTTCCCACGTCGCACGCGTATTTTGCAGCATGCATAGGCTACATCGGGCCCAGCCCAAAGGGAGGGATCGGGATGACGATGTGGGCTACTGTCCTCGAAGTTCGGAATTCCAGCTTATTGGTGTTTGATTGCAACACCTGTCAGCAGGTGCTCGTTTTGGCTCAAAATGCGTGGCGCTTTTCCGTTGGCGATTGCGTGCGCATCGAGTATAACGGGATCATGACGCTTAGCATACCGCCGCAGATCAGCGCTATCTGCATCTGCCGCGTCTGCTGCTAGACGCCCGGCCCGCCTGAAAGGCAGGCCGTACATCACGTCTGTCTGGGCTTTGAGGATGCGCCTGCGTCCCTTTCCCATTTAAAAAATTGATCTCGTCGATCGATAAAGCTCCGAAATTCCGTTTCAACGGGTTCTTTCGGAGCTTTTATAAAAGATCTTTTTTTTCTGTCAATGATAAAGAGGATCGACAGCGCGCGTGGGGAAACAGCTTTCACAGGATTCTTTATAAGAAAAAACACCGAAATCCTGCTTTTTACGGATTTCGGTGTTCTGGTCTGGGTGAGAGGATTCGAACCTCCGGCCTCTTGAACCCCATTCAAGCACGCTACCAAGCTGCGCTACACCCAGATATGTTCCGCGGGGAACTCCCCGGCGAACATTCAATATTATAGCACAGATTGCGCGGATGTCAAGTAGTTTCCGTAGAATGTTTCCATCTTTCGTCTAACGATTTACCCTTGACAGACTCGTCGTGAAGTGATATGCTTCGGGCAATCATTTAGATAATATTCTAAATGATTGCCCGAAATCAACGAACGGGAGGTTCTAACGATGAAGAAATGGATCGCGCTTTGCCTGCTCGTGCTGGTGATGCCGCTGCCCGCATGCGCGGAGGCTTCCGGGGATGACCTGCTCGCCCAGGCGCGAGGCATACTCAGCGACTTTACGTCCGGGGCATACGACCGGGTGGTCGAGCGCTTCAGCGACGACATGCGCGCCGCCGTGGACGAGGCGGCGCTCGCGCAGGGCTGGGCCGCCGTCACAGAGAGACTCGGCGCGTATCAGGACGTGGCGGGCGAGCAGGCCTTTTCCGGCAGCAGCACTCCCTCGGTCGCCTTCACGCTCTCCTTTAAAGGCGGCACCGCTACCTTGACCGTAGTCTTCGACGAGGCCGGAGCCCTCGTCGGGTTGGCGCTGCAGCCGAACATCGCCTACGAGCCCGTCGAAAAGGCGCTGCCCGCGGGCGCGGCGGAAACGGCCGCGACGCTCTTTCCCGGAACGGATCGGGCGCTTTCCGCCGCCATCGTGACGCCGCAGGGCGCCTCGGCGCAGACGCCCTACGTGGTGCTGGTGCATGGCTCCGGCGCCAGCGACATGGACGAGATGATCGGCCCGAACAAGCCTTTCCGTGACATCGCCTACGACCTGGCTGCGCTGGGCGTGGGCACCCTGCGCTTTGACAAGATCAACTTCGCGCATCCCGAGCTTCCGATCGAAACGGTCGAGCAGGAGTATCTGGAGCCCGTGCGCGAGGCGCTTCGGGTGCTCCGGGAGCAGACAAACGCCGCGCGCGTCTACGTCGCCGGGCACAGCGAGGGCGGCATCCTGACCCCCTGGTTGGTGCGCGAGGGCGGCTTTTCGGGCGGCATCGCGCTCGCGGGCACGCCGCTGCCCCTCTGGCGCATGTCCTACGACCAGAACCTGCTCTCCATCGCGCTGATGCCGCAGGAGCAGCAGGCGGCGCTCCTCGAACGGGTAGAGGGCGAACGCGCGCGGGCCGAGGCGCTGCTGCAAATGAGCGAGGAGGAGGCGCGAAGCCAGAGCGTGTTCGGCATAAACGGTTACTACCTGCAATACATGGAAAAGCTCGATCAGGTCGCCATCGCCCGGGAGACGGAAAAGCCCTTCCTCTTCCTCTGGGGTGAAGCGGACCTGCAGGTCAACCGCGCCGCCTACGACGCCTGGAGGGATGGGCTGGGCGAGGGCCCGCTGTACACGTATGTCACCTATCCGGGGTTGAGCCACCTGTTCCTCCCTGCCGAGGAGGGTGATTCGTTCGCCAATTTGCAGCAGGCCTACATGCGTCCCCAGACCGTGGACCCGGCCGTCGCGGCGGACATCGCGCGCTGGCTCGCGTCCATCGCCTGATTCGTAGAGGCTCCTTCTTTTGCGCGAAGGAGCCGGGAACTGTTCTTCTCCGAAGGATTCTTTATATATGACGTTTAGAGTTAAACATCCTGATCGCCGGCGCGGGCTCTTGCTCCGCACCGGCGATCTTTTTGTTTAGAACACGATCATCCTGCTGACGCGCTTTTCCTCTCCGTTCTCTTTCACGTATCCCCAGCACACGATCGCGAGCTTTCCGTCGTTTCCGATGGGCAGCAGATGCGGGCCGCCGCCCATGGCGCTTATCTCGTCCGCGCCCTCGGGGTACAGCTCGCGAAGGCTGCCGTCCTCCCCCGCCTCCATCAGCGCCAGATGTCTGCCCTCGCCGTACTCGCTGACGCCATGCTCCAAAGCGAAGATAAAGCCCTTCTCCGTCTGGACGATTTGGGAGCCCGCTAGGCATTTTACGGTTTCCTCGCGCGTTTTGACCCAGACGGCCTTCCCCTTCTCATCCAGGCGCAGGAACACCGGCATGCCGCCGATGCCGCCCGCCTCGCCGAACGCAGCCAGGCCGCCGTCTTCGAGTTCCAGCGCGCGCAGAATGCGCACGCCCCGAAGCCCTTCGTCCGCTTCCCCTTCGTTTGACCCTACGGGATTCCCCTCCATGTCCAGCCGGCACAGCAGGGGCAGGCCGTGCTCCAGGCTTCCGATCTGTCCGATTACGAGGTAGCCGTCCGCGGTGGGCTGTATGCGGGCCGCCCGGCCCGTCAGCTCGTCGTACAGCCGGGCCCAGACGGCCTCGCCCCGCGCGTTTAGCTGGGCGAACATCAGGGTGTGCGTCTGACCGATGGAGCCGGTTAGCAGAAAACCTCCGTGCCCCACGGATGCGAAGTTCTGGTCGCCCTCCGGCAGCCGAACGCCGACCAGCGCCTCCGTGCCGGGCAGCGCGATTTCCTCGAGCACCTCGCCGTCTTCGCTTAAACGAACTTGCGTATAAGGGCCGCAGGAAAAGGGGTTTTCCGCCACGTACAGCAGGATGTCCCCGTCCTTTAACTGTATGGCGCACTCCACGGACACGCCCTTCGCCAGCGTCCACCGCCAGACGGTCTCGCCCGCCTCGTTCAAGCACACCGCGAAAGGCGTGTATTCCCCGATCTCAAGCCCTGCAAGCACGCCGTTAGCCTGAACCGCCGCGCCGTAGACCAGCACCGTTCCGTCCCGCAGGGCCAGCGCGCTCTCCAGCGTGTTGCCCTCCGATAGCTCGTAGCACGCCGCGGGCACGGCCTGCGCCGTCTCGCGGTGCCGGTTCAGCCGCTCCTCTACCGTCAGGCGTTCCTCCTCCTGCGTGCGCCGCTCTCGTTCCAGCGCGTCTCTGGGCGATTCCACGCCCACGTACCCGTCCGCGGCGCAGAGAATCCGCCCGTCCCCCGCCACGTTGCAGGTGTAGTCGTATGCATAGCGCGGGTTCTCGTAGTCGACCGTCCCATCCGCGTTCTTGAGCGCAAAATGCACGGTATAGTATGGCTCCATGAGCTCGTACTCACTGCGATGCAAGCCGTATTCGATCACCGGCTGATAAGCGTTCAGCTCCTGCGCGGCCAAGCCGTACACGTCCTTCAGCTCCGCGTAAACAGCCTCCACGGCCTCCTCTGGGCTGATGACGTCCTTCCCCGGCAGCAGGAACACCTCCGTGTCAAAGCCCAGCAGCCCGAGGTCCATGAGCATCCGCGTATACCACGCCTTGTCCTCCAGGCTCCACCCGTCCATCGGGCCCATCTCCACGTAGAGGATGCTCTCCACGCCGATGTTCTCGGTGCGCTTTGTCGGCCCGCCGTAGCGCTCGGCCATCAGGTCGTCCAGCGCCTTCTCTCGCGCCGCGTCGTCCATCTTGCCGTTCAAGATCTCGTCCACGCGCGCGTCGCCCGGCAGAATGCCGTTTTCCTGCATGATCTTGAGAAAACCCAGCTTTTCCTTCAGCGACCAGGCGTCATAATAGCCGCTTTCAAGCTGCAGCTTCGCGGCGTCCTCAAAGAACGCCTTGGAGAGCGTGAGCGCCAGCGCCGTCGCCGTGGTCGCGATGAGCAGCGCGAGGGCTATGGCCAGCCCCACCGACAGTTTCCTTTTCACGATCCTTTCCTCCTTCTTTTCGGGCAGGTCTTGAATCGTCCGCAGCATCCGCCGCTCGAAGGCCTCGTCCATGGGCGGGTACAGGCTCTTCAGCGCGTCCGAATGGATGACTCGCTTTTTCATTCAAACGTCACCTCCGAATCCGTAAGCGTCTTTTTCACCTCGAGCCGCGCGCGATACAGCCTGTTTTTCACCGTCGTGACGGGGATGCCGAGGGCCTGCGCGATTTCGCGCTCGCTAAAGCGCTCCATGTAGCGCAGCAGCAGAGGCGTTCGCAGCTTTTCCGGCAGGCCCTCGATCGCCTCGTAGAGCCCCGTGTCCTCCGGGGCGTACGACGGCGGCTGCGGCTGCCCCACGGGGAATACGCGCCTGCGCGCCCGCTGCACGTTGCGGCACTCGTTGATCACGATGCGCGTAAGCCACGCCTTAAAGCTCTCCGGCCGCGCTCCGGTCCGTCGCTCCCACGCCCTCAGCAGCGCCTGCTGCACGGCGTCCTGCGCGTCGGCCCGCGCGTGCAAAATGCTCATGGCGAGCCGGTACAGCCCGGGCAGCAGAGCGGACGATTCCCGGGTAAACGTTGCGTCATCGACCATGGTCTACCTCCGGCGTTCAAATGCATTCGGAAAGGAACGCTCTTTGATAAAAGTTCCTTTCGCAGGAAATACGCTCAAGAAGGGGCAAAAGTTTGATCGAAACGAAAATATTGATAAAAACGCCCGCCTCGGCCATTCGCCGGGCGGGTCGCCTTCAAAACGCGGGGTCAAAAGAGCATGTCTTTAAGGAAAGCGTCGAGGGTCGGAAGCCTGGAGCTCTTTTGCATGAGCTTGATGCCGCACTGGGCGCAAAGGTCCTCCACAGCCTGCGTCACGTAAAAATTGCGCACGCGCAGGCCGCGCGGGCGGCCCAGATTCAGGATACTCGTGCCGAGCAGGTTGATCATGTGCCAAATCCGGTCGTCGTCCGGTCCGAGCAGCTCCTGATCTAGGATCATGCCCGAATCTTCGTCCGCCAGGATCAGCATGAGCGGGTTGATGGGCCGCGCGTAGCCCTCCTCCTGCGTCGGCACGTTCAGGTAGACGAGGTCCATCTCCCATTCGTCCTGCAGGCGCTCCACCTTTTTCAGGCGTCTTACCTGCACCTCGTCGGAAAGGGTAATCCGATTCAGGCTGACTGTGACGGGCCCGCGCCGCACGAGCAGGTTCGTCCAGCGGCTTTCCGCCTCCGTGTAGGCGCGCATGAGGATCTCATCAGAGTTCAGCGCATCCTTATCAAACGGATGTTCTCCCCGCTTCACCGCCAGGCACAGCTCGTAAAACCGCTGCAGCACCGGCAGCACCCGTTCGATTTCCTCCACGTCCGGCGTTTCGGGGGTGTACCCCGGGCGGCACGAGAGACACAGGGGCCATTCGCCCCGTCCCCTGTACTTGTGGCCGCACGCCTTGATCGTATCGCGTTGGCCCGTGGACAGCTCCTCCCGGTCGCTCCAGAAGATGAGCGTCTGTTCGGCGTCTCTTTGCAGGAAACGCCGCATCGGCTCGCTCGTTCGCTCGTCCATCATCTGTATGTAATTTTCCACCGCGCGCTGCCCGCTGCGCAGCGTCAGCCCGCGCTCCATGCCCGCGCTTCCGAGCACCGTGCACCCCCAGAACTCCTCGTCCTGGGGGACAATTGCGCAAAGCTGGTCGGAGTAAAGAAACGTCCACGGCTCCAGTTGCCTGAATGAATCGACGACGTCGTATAGCGACTTCCACGCGGCAAGCGCCCGCTCCGTCATAAGTACACCCCCTCTTTGGTTCGTCAGGAAAGCTCGAGCAGCCCCTTTTGCGCCATGCGCCGCACCGCCTGCGCGATGCCCGCCCGCCCGTGCGAAAGCGTCAGGCCGCCCTGCATGTAGACGTTAAACGGCGCGCGCATCGGCGCGTCCGCGCTCAGCTCGATCGACGCGCCGGACACGAACGTGCCCGCCGCCATGATGACCTGGTCCTGATAGCCCGGCATCGCCCAGGGCTCGGGCAGCGCGAAGCTGTCGACGGGCGAGGCCATCTGAATGCCCTCGCAAAACGCCACCAGGCGATCCGGCGTCTCCAGGCGCAGCGCCTGAATGATGTCGCTGCGCTCATCCTTTACGCCGGGGTGCACGGTGAAGCCCAGATGCGAAAACACCGCCGCCGCCAGCACCGCCGTCTTCACCGCCTGGCAGACCACGTGCGGCGCGAGGAAGAAGCCCTGATAGAAGGGCTGGTAGCCGTAGGCGTAGGAGCCCACCTCGCGCCCGATGCCCGGCGACGTCAGCCGGTAGGAGATGCGCTCCACCAGATCGCTTCGCCCGGCGATATAGCCGCCCGTCGGGGCGAGCCCGCCGCCCGCGTTCTTGATGAGCGAGCCCACGATCACGTCCGCGCCCACGTGCGTGGGCTCCTTTGTGGAGACGAACTCGCCGTAGCAGTTGTCCACCATGACGATCGCGTCCGGCTTCCTTTCGTGAATCGCCCTCGCCGCCTCGCCGATCTGGCGAACCGTCAGCGCGGGCCGCCAAGCGTAGCCGCGCGAGCGCTGAATCATCACCACGCGCGTCTTTTCCGTGATCGCCGCGAGCACGGCGTCCAGGTCGATCTCGCCCGCCGCCGTCAGCTCCACCTGCGAATAGGAGACGCCCATTTCGCGCAGCGAGCCGTCGTAGGCCTTCGTGATGCCGATGACCTCGTCCATGGTGTCGTAGGGCATGCCCACTGCCGACAGCAGGTGGTCGCCCGGCCGCAGCAGGCCGAACAGGCACACGGCCAGCGAATGCGTGCCCGAGACGAACTGCGGGCGCACCAGCGCGTCCTGCGCGCCGAAGGCGCTGGCGAACACCTTTTCCAGCGTGTCGCGCCCGATGTCGTCGTAGCCGTAGCCCGTCGTCGCCTGAAAGTGCTGCACGCCCACGCGGTATTCCTGCATGGCCGAAAGCACGCGGGCAAAGTTTTCGTCCTCGATGCGCTCCAGCTCGATAAAGCGCCCTGCGCAGTCCGCCTGCGCCGCGTCGATCAGCGCCCTTAGCTTCTGCTCCTGCGCCTGTGTCCACTCCGTCATTTCCGTATCTCCTTCAAGTCATCCAAATCCGCCCGCACGCGGTCGATGAAGGCCTCCTCCATCGCCTCCGGCGAGATGTAGTCCTCAAGCCGTATGAAGCGCACGCGCGCGTCGCCGCGAAACCAGGTCATCTGGCGCTTGGCATAGCGGCGAGATTCGCGCTTGATCGCGCAGACAGCCTCTTCCATCGTGCATTCGCCCCGCAGCGCGGCGGCGATTTCCTTATAGCCGATCGCCTGCATGGCCCCCGAAACGCCCGGCATAACGCCCGCGTCCAGCAGCGAGCGCACCTCCGATACGAGGCCGTCCGCCATCATCTGCTCCACGCGCCGGTCGATGCGCGCGTATAAAAGCGCCCGGTCCATCGCAAGGCCGTAGATCAACGGCTTGTAATCCTCGTTCGGCCTGCGTTCGTCCGCGTGCTCCGACATGGGGCGGCCCGTCACCTCGAAGACCTCCAGCGCGCGCACCACGCGGCGCACGTCGTTTTCGTGCAGCTTCCGGGCCGATACGGGATCGACTGCGGACAGCATCGCGTGCAGCCGCGCCCTCCCGCCCGGCGCGTCCGCGACGGCGTGCAGCCGGGCGCGGATGGCCTCGTCCCCCGTCGCCTCTGCAAACTCCATCCGATAGGTCAGCGCGTTCAGGTACAGGCCCGTTCCGCCCACCAGCACGGGCAGGCGTCCGCGCGATGCGATCTCCGCGATCGCCCGCGCCGCGCCCTCGCGGTAGCTGGACACGGTGAAGGGCTCGCGCGGGTCGCAAACGTCGATCATGTGGTGGGCGATTCCCCCGCGCTCCGCCTGCGTGGGCTTGGCCGTGCCCACGTCCATGCCCCGGTAGACCTGCATGGAGTCCATGGAGACGACCTCGCCCTTTAGCCTTTGGCACAGCGCGATGGAAAGCCGCGTCTTCCCGGAAGCCGTCGGCCCCACGATCGCCACGATGGGCAGCCCCATAGTTCCACCTCCGTCAGGTATTGATGCGCTTGAAGCGCCTTTCCAGCTCGCCCCGCGTCAGACGGACGACCAGCGGCCGCCCGTGCGGGCAGGTCGGCGGCGCGTCTACCTCCTGCATCTGGCGAATCAGCGAGGCGATTTCCGCCTCCGTCAGCGCGTCGCCGCCCTTGACCGCGCGCTTGCAGGCCATCTGCAAAATCGCCTCCCGCCGCCGCTCCTGCGTGGCCAGCACGCGCAGCTCGCCCAGCCTGTCGAGCAGCTCCACGAACATGGCCTTCGCCTGCGGCTGGCCCAGCACCATCGGCACCGCGCGAATCTGGTAGGCGTCCTCGCCAAACGGCTCGATCTCAAAGCCTGCCGCCTCGATCTCCTGCCGGTAGCTTTGAAGGCGCTCCCGCTCCTGCGGCGTCACGCTGACGATCTGCGCCGTGAGCAGCTGCTGCGAGCCCGTGCCCTGATCGAGGGAGCGCATCAGCCGCTCGTAGAGGATGCGCTCGTGCGCCGCGTGCTGATCGATCAGCAGCAGCTCGCGCTCCTGCTGCACGATGACGTAGGTGTCAAACGCCACCCCGATCACGCGGAAGACCGGCGGCCTCGGCGCCTCCTGCGCGGTCAGCTCCGCCGCCGTCTCCGTCTGGATCGCCTGCTGTTCGACCGCCGCCGTCTCCCCCTTAGCGGTCGCGGTGGCCGCGGATGCCGGGGCCTGCTCCGCCCGGCGCTTCACCGGCACGTCGCCCGGGTAGGCGGCAAAGTCGAGCTTGGGCACAGGCCCTGCGGCGGGCCCCGGCGTCTGGCGCAGCGGGGACCTCCCCGCCGCCTCGCCCCCGCCGAAGTAGGAAGACACCACCTGCGCAAACGCGGCGGCCTCCCCCGCGCCCGTCGCCGGGGCGCTCGCCCCGTCCGGCTCCAGGTCGGCGGGCGCGGCCGTCCGCTTTGCGGTCGGCTCCGGGGGCCTTGCGGATGGCTCCGGCGGCTTTAGGGCCGGCTTTTCCGCCGCCGGGGCGTCCGTCCGCTCCGGCGGCGGCGTCACCTCGACGCGGACCTGCGGGCCCGGGGCGACGCCTTCGTCCGACAGCTTCATCTCGGGCGCCTGCGCAAAGGCCCCGCGCGCAAAGCAGTCCTGCACCGCGCCGTACACGCTGTCGTAGACGACCGCCTCATTGGAAAAGCGCACCTCCAGCTTGTTGGGGTGCACGTTCACGTCGAGCATGGGGCCGGGCATCTGCACGTGCAGCATGCAGATCGGGTAATGGCCGATGGTCACCCGCTCGCGGCAGGCGTCCTCCAGCGCCTGCGTGAGCAGGGCGTTTCGCACGAAGCGCCCGTTCAGGATGAACGTCTGGTGCGTGCGGTTCGCGCGCGCGAGCGGCCCCACGCCCACAAGGCCCGTCACCTGCACGCTTCCCTCGCCCGCAACCGGCGTAAGGCCCGTCGCGACCTCGCGCCCGTACAGGCAGAACGCCGCCGCGCGCAGGTCGCCGTTGCCCGGGCTGAAGTAGATCTGCTTCTCGTTGTGAATCAGGCGGATGGACACGTCCGGGTGCGCGAGGATCATGCGCAGCATCGTGTCCGCCACGCGCGCGCCCTCGGTCGCGGGCTTTTTAAGGAATTTGCGGCGCACGGGCGTATTGTAGAACAGGTCGCGCGCGACGATCGTCGTGCCCTCCGGGCTCGCCGCGTCCGAGATGGAGGTGATGACCCCGCCCTCGTTCACGACGCGCGTGCCGCTCTCGTCCTCGCGCGTGCGCGTGGTCAGCGTCACGCGCGAGACCGCGGCGATGGAGGCGAGCGCCTCGCCCCTGAAACCCAGCGAGCGCAGGTCGAACAGGTCGTCCGCTTTTCTGATCTTGCTGGTCGCGTTTCGCTCAAACGCCATGCGCACGTCGCTCCTTCTGATGCCGCTGCCGTTGTCCGTCACGCGCAGGTAGCTGACGCCGCCCTCTCGAATTTCGACGGTGACGGATTGAGCGCCCGCGTCGATGCTGTTTTCCACCAGCTCCTTGATCGCGGCCGCCGGGCTTTCCACCACCTCGCCCGCGGCGATCTTGCCGATGATCTCCGCGTCCAGCTTTTGAATCGGCCTGTAGACGAAATCCATCCCGTCCCCTCCTTTCGGCGTTTCCCGCCCCGTCACTTGACGCGCCGCGCCTGCTCCCGCAGCCGGAACAGCGCGTTCATCGCGTCGATGGGCGTCAGCGCCATCACGTCGATGGCCTTCAGCTCCTCCACGATGTCCATCGCCCCGCTGTCAAAGAGCGTGAGCTGCGCATGCTTCTCTTCCCCCTGCGCGCCGATGATGTTCTGCCCGATGCTGAGCTGCCCCTTGTCGCGCGTTTCCAGCCGCGCCAGGATCTCGTGCGCGCGCATCACCACCGGGCGGGGCATGCCCGCCAGCCGCGCCACGTGGATGCCGAAGCTCTTGTCCGCGCCGCCCGGCACGATCTTGCGCAGGAAGATCACGTCCTCGCCATGCTCCTTGACCGACACGCGGAAGTTCACGACGCCGGGCAGGTGGCCTTCCAGCTCGCTCAGCTCGTGGTAATGCGTGGCGAACAGCGTCTTCGCGCCGATGATGTCGGGGTTGGCGAGGTATTCCACCACCGCCCAGGCGATGCTGAGGCCGTCGAACGTGCTCGTCCCGCGGCCGATCTCGTCCAGAATGACGAGCGAACGGGGCGTCGCGTTCATCAGGATGTGCGCCATCTCGTTCATCTCGACCATGAAGGTGGACTGGCCGCTCGCCAGATCGTCCGACGCGCCGACCCGCGTGAAGATGCGGTCCGTAAGGCTGATCGTCGCGGAGCTGGCCGGGACGAAGCTGCCCATGTGCGCCATCAACGTGATCAGCGCCACCTGGCGCATGTACGTGCTCTTGCCCGCCATGTTGGGGCCGGTGATGATGAGCATGCGGTTCTTTGTACCGTCCATGTGCGTGTCGTTGGGTACGAACTGCCCGCCCGCGCTGAGGCTCTGCTCGACCACAGGGTGGCGTCCTTCGAGAATCTCGATCGTCCCATCCTCCGTGATCTGCGGGCGTACGTATCCGTACTGCGCCGCCGAAAGGGCGAGCGAGAGCAGCGCGTCCAGGGTCTTGAGGGAAAGCGCGGTCTGCTGCATGCGCTCGATGGCGGCGGAAAGCTTTTCGCGAATTTCGGCAAAGAGCTGCTGCTCCAGCCTTAGCGAGCGCTCCTGCGCGCCCAAAATCTGCTCCTCCAGCTCGTGCAGCTCCGGCGTCACGAAGCGCTCGCTGTTGGCCAGCGTCTGCTTTCGCGTGTAGCGGTAGGGCACCTGGTCGTAGTTGGAGCGCGTCACCTCGATGTAGTAGCCGAAGACCTTGTTGTAGCGGATGCGTAGGTTCTTGATGCCTGTCGCCGCGCGCTCCCTGGCCTCCAGGTCCGCGACCCATTGCTTGCCCTCGGTGGAGGCGCGGCGCAGCCTGTCCAGCTCCTCGCTGTACCCGTCGCGGATGATCAGCCCGTCGGAAAGCAGCAGCGGCGCGTCCGGGTTGATCGCGCGCTCCAGCAGTTCGCGCACGTCCTCCACCGGGTCCAGCTTTTCGTAAAGCGCGCAAAGCAGCGGGCTCTTCCTGCCCGCGATGAGCTCCCTGGCCGCGGGAATGCGCGACAGCGACGAAAGCAGCGCGAGGCAGTCGCGTGCGTTGATGCTCTTATAGGAAATACGGCTGAGCAGGCGCTCGATGTCGTACACGCCGCGCAGCTCCTCAAACAGCGACTGGGAAAGGATCGGATCGTCCTTCAGCTCCGCCACCGCGTCCTGGCGCTCCTCGATGGCCTCCTTCACGCAAAGCGGCTGCTCGATCCAGGACCGCAGCATGCGCCCGCCCATGGAGGTCGCGGTCTTGTCCAGCAGCCCCAGCAGCGTGCCCTGGCGGCTCCCCCCGCGGATGGAATCCGTCAGCTCCAGGTTGCGCCGCGCCGTGCGGTCCAGCGCCATGTACTGCTCGCGGTGGTAGATGCGAAGGCTGGTGATGTGCTCCAGCGCGTTCTTCTGCGTGTCGCCGAGGTAGCGCATCAGCGCGCCCGCCGCGCGCGCGGCCAGCTTCATTTCCTGAAGGCCGAACACGTCCAGCGAGGCCACCTGAAAGTGGCGCGTCAGCGCTTCCCTGGCGCTGCCGAGCTTAAAGGCGCTCTTCTCGTAGGGCGAGAGCGGCACCTGCGCGCCAAGTCCCTCCGCAAGCGCCATCGCCCCCTCGTCCGCGATGATTTCGCGCGGCGCAATGCGCGCCAGCTCGTCCGAAAGGCGCGCCGTCTCCGCCTCGTAGGTAAAAAATTCGCCGGTCGAAACGTCCGCGAAGGCGACGCCCGCGCGCCGTCCCTCCGCGCACAGCGAAAGGATGTAGCTGTTCTGGCGCTCACGCAGCATCGACTGCTCGATCACCGTGCCGGGCGTCACGACGCGGATCACGTCGCGCTTCACCAGCCCCTTGCACAGCGCCGGGTCCTCCAGCTGCTCGCAGATCGCCACCTTGTAGCCCTTTTCGATCAGGCGGTTGATGTAGGTTTCCGCCGCGTGATAGGGAACGCCGCACATCGGCGCGCGCTCCTCAAGGCCGCAGTCCTTGCCCGTCAGCGTCAGCTCGAGCTCTCTTGAAGCGGTCACCGCGTCGTCAAAGAACATCTCGTAAAAGTCGCCCAGCCTGAAAAAGAGCATCATGCCGGGGTAGCGTTCCTTGATGTCTAGGTACTGCTGCATCATGGGTGTGACGTTTGCCATCTTATCCTCCGCATATTCCTGGGCTTATCGGGCTCTCGCCCGCCGCATCCTCAGTGGCAGCCGCCGCAGCTGCCGCAGTTGCCGCTGCATCCGGCCTCTTCGGTCTCCCCGGTCACCATGAACTGGAGCACCTGGTTGACCTGGTTCATCATCGCGGAAAAGACGCCGCGCGCTTCGCCCATGCGGATGACCGCGTCCATCGCGTTCAGCTTTTCCTGCGCCGCCTTCATCTGCTCGCTGTGCGCGGCCAGCGCCGCGTGGTCGGGCACTTCCTTGGCGAGTTCCGTCTCCACGCCCTGCTTGTGCTCCAGATAGGCGGTCATCTCCTGCGCCACCTCGGGCATGGCCATGGCCTCGTCCTCCAGAGCGCGCATGGTCTTGAACTCCTCGGATTCCACGATCGCCTGTCCCAGCGCGCGCGCCTTTTCAAAAACCTCGTTCATTTTTACGTCCTCCTAATTCAATCTTTTATTCCTGCTCCGTAAGCTCCCCGCGCAGCGTGCTTTCGCCCGCGGAAAGGATGCGTACCTTTACGATTTCCCCGATGAGCGAGCGATCTCCCGGGAAGTTTACGGTAATGCCGTATTCGTCCTTGCCCGCCAGCTTCGTCTCGTCGCGCCTGGACGCGCCGTCCACCAGCACCGAATGCGTGCTGCCGATCATCGCTTCCATGCGCTTTTTCGTGTTTTCCTTTTGAATGGCGATCAGCTTCTGGATGCGCCGCGTCGCCGTCTCCTCGTCGATGCGCCCCTCCATCTGCGCCGCGCGCGTGCCCGTGCGGGGCGAATAGATGAAGGTAAAGGCCGCGTCGTATTGAACTTCCTGCACGAGGGAGCAGGTTTCTTCAAACTCCTCCTCCGTCTCGCCCGGGTAGGCCACGATCAGGTCGGTCGTGAGCGCGATGTCGGGGATGCGCTCGCGAAGCCGGCGCACGCGCTCCATATACTGCTCTTTGGTGTAGCGGCGGTTCATGGAGGCGAGCACCCGGTCGCTGCCCGCCTGCACGGGCAGGTGCAGCGCGTGGCAGATGTGGCGGGACGAAGCCATCACCTCGATCAGCTCGTCCGACAAATCCTTGGGGTGGCTCGTCATGAAGCGGATGCGCTCCACGCCGATTTCGTCCAGCGCCGAAAGCAGCTGTGGGAACGTCATGCCCCCCTCGAGGTCGTTTCCGTAGGAGTTTACGTTTTGCCCCAGCAGCATGATCTCCTTTACGCCGTCGTCCTTGAGGCGCCGCGCCTCCGCCAGAATATCGGCGGCGTCGCGCGAGCGCTCGCGTCCGCGCACGTAGGGCACGATGCAGTAGGAGCAGAAGTTGTTGCAGCCGTACATGATCGTGATGTAGGCGTGGGTGCGGCTCTCGCGCCGCACGGGCAGTTCCTCCGGGATGTGGCCCTCGTCGTCCTGCACGACCTCCACCACGCGCCGCCTCGTCTCCAGCGCGGTTTGCATCAGCTCCGGGAACCGATACAGGTTGTGCGTGCCGAACGCGATGTCCACAAACGGGTATTGGCGCAATATTTTTTCCGCCATGCCCGGCTGCTGTATCATGCACCCGCACACGCCGACCATCAGCTCCGGCCGGTCCTTCTTGAGCTCTTTCAGCCACGTCACGTTGCCCAGCGCCCGGCGCTCGGCGTTTTCGCGGATGCAGCAGGTGTTGAAGATCACGAAGTCCGCCGTCTCGCGGCTTTCCGCCTTTTCCATGCCCATGTCGGAAAGCATGCCGGAAAGCGTCTCGCTGTCGTGCTCGTTCATCTGGCAGCCGTAGGTGACGACGCAGTACGTTCGCGGGCGGTCGTCAAGGGCGCAGACGCGCTTCAAAATCTCGCGCTGGCGCGCGATCTCCTCCTGCGGAATCCGCGCGGGATCGGTTCTTTTCATGGCTTCCTTCCTTCCGTATCGAGCAGCGCCGCGCCCTGCGGCGGCGCCTCGTTTTCCCAAAGCGCTGAAAGCGCAAATTTTTCAATCGGCATGCCGGGTTTCGCCAGCGCATACACGCGCGCGCCCGCGGGCGCGCAAAGCGCCGTCAGCGCCTGCGCCGCCGCGGGGTGCAGCGTCAAAAGGAGGGCCGCGCCTTCACCGGCGCAAAGCCGCCTGCGCGCCGCCAGCAGCGCGCGCCTGGCGATCTCCTCCTCGCGCAGCACGCGCCCCGCGCCGCGGCACGTCGGGCACGGGCGCGTCAGCACCTCGATAAGCGGCTGTGAAAGCCGCGTTCTTGTAAGCTCCACCAGCCCAAGGCCCGTCATGCCCACGAGGTGCGTCTTCGAGCGGTCGGCCGACAGCGCCTCTTTCAGCGCCGCCAGCACCCCTTCGACGTGCGCCTGATTCTCCATGTCGATGAAGTCCGCCACCACGATGCCGCCCACGTCGCGCAGCCGGAGCTGGCGCGCGATCTCCCGCGCCGCCTCCAGATTCACCGCGTAGGCGGTCTCCTCCAGGCCGTGCTTGCCCGTATACTTGCCGGAGTTCACGTCGATGACCGTCATCGCCTCGCAGGGGTCGATCACGAGGTACCCTCCGCAGTCCAGCCATACGCGCCGCTGGCAGGCGCGCTCCGCCTTGGCTTCCAATCCGTAAAGGTCAAAAATCGGCGTTTCGTTCTCGTCGTGCAGCTCAAGCAGGCCCTCAGGCACCAGCTCCGCCAGCGCCTGCGCGCCCTCCCCCTGCGCCGCGACGCGCACGGTTTCCGGCGTCAGCAAATCGCGCAGCATGCGCCCGGCCAGGTCCTCCTCCTGCATCAAAAGGCCCGGCCCGTTCCGCTTCGCATAGGCGCTCCGGATGGAAAGCAGGCGCTCGTAAAGCGCCCGCGCCTCCGCCTCGACGTCCGCGTCCGGCGCGCCCGCCGCCTGCGTGCGAAGCAGCAGCCCGCAGCCCTCGGGGCAGATCGCGCCGCCCAGCGCGCGCAGCCGCTCCTGCGCCGCCGCGTCCAGCTTGCGCGAGACGCCGACGCCCTGCGTGCCGGGCTTTAACACGCACAGCCTGCCCGGCAGGGTGATCTCCCGCGTCAGGCGAAGGCCCTTCGTCCCGCCCGGCGGGTCCTTGAGCACCTGCACGAGCAGCTCCTGCCCGCCGCGCACGCTTTCCCCGCCGCCCAACGGGAGGAAGGCGTTCTTCTCCAGGCCGATGTCCACGAACGCGGCCTGCATGCCTAAAAGCACGCGCTGCACGCGTCCCTTGTACACGCTGCCCGTGCGCTTGCCCTCGCCCGCGCGCTCCAGCGCGTATTCGCAGAGCTTCCCGTCCTCCACGACCGCCATGCGCACGAGCTCCCGGCCGCATTCCAGAAAGATTTCTCTCTTCATATCACATTTCGATCAGCGGCAGGGCCTGTCCATCCCGCACGCCGAAGAGGCCCGTTCTGTGCATGCGCGCCTTGTCCGCCTTTGCGTCCGCGAACTTTTCCAGCGCGCCCACCAGCACCTCGGGCTTGAGCGTGGCGATTTCCTCGAACGACACGCGCGCGTACAGCGTAGCGCCCGCTTCCGTCCGCTCCGTCACGCGCAATTCGTGAATCATCGGGCGGATGTCCACCGGCTTTTCACCGCTCTTGGTCTTTCGAATCGCCGGGATCGATTCCTGCGCGAGGAAGCCCGGCAGGCTGTCCGCGATGACCCTCGCGCCCTCTCCGAAAAGCCTGATGTCGTAGGCCGCCTGGCGCAGCATGCCCATCAGCGCGGGGTGGCGGTCGTCCGCCGTCACCACCCGCGAGGCCGACAGCGCCGGCGGCAGCACGCGGTTCATGCTTTCAAGGCAGGTTTCGGCGGGCACGTCCTGCGTGAGCGTCACGTCCAGAATTTCCGCCTCGCCCGATACGCCCACCGACAGCGCGGAGGCGAACGACATCACCACGTGCGGGCTGAACCCCTTGGAGTAGGCGATCGGCAGGCCGCTCCTGCGAAGCGCGCGCTGCATCGTGCGCTGAAGGTCCAAAAGGCCCAGATGGCGCACGCTTTCCGCTTTCTGGAACTGCAAAAACATCCTCATTTTTTGCACGCTCCTTCCATCCGCTGAAGCCCGCAGCCCTGGCAGCCCTGGCGGCAGTCCGGCGTGGTGACGCCCTGCACCGCCCGCTCGCGCTCGCGCCACAGGTATTGCTGCGTCACCCCCGCGTCGATGAACGCCCAGGGGAGCAGCTCGTCCCGCCCGCGCTCGCGGCAGGCGTAAAAGCGCGGGTCGAGCCCGCAGGCGGCGAACGCCTCCATCCAGGCGTCGTACTTGAACTGGTCGGACCAGCCGTCAAAGCGGCAGCCGCGCTTCCATGCTTCCTCCAGCACGTCCGCAAGCCGCCTGTCGCCGCGCGCGAAGCAGGCCTCCAGGAAGGAGACGTGCGGCTGGTGCCAGTTGAACTCCACGCCCTTGATGCGCATGCGCTCGCGCAGGAAGCGCTGCTTTTCCTCCAGCATTTCCAGCGTGTCCTGCGCCGCCCACTGAAAGGGCGTGAACGCCTTGGGCACGAAGCACGAGGCGCTGCACGTGACGCGAAGCCCGCGCGCGCGCACGTTTCTGGGCACCGCAAAGTACTGGGCGACGACCTTCTGCGCCAGGTCCGCGATGCCGGCGAGGTCCTCTTCCGTCTCGGTCGGAAGCCCCATCATGAAGTAGAGCTTCACGCTGCTCCATCCGCCCTCGAACGCGTCCTTTACGGAGGAGATCAGGTCCTCCTCCGTGATGCCCTTGTTGATGACGTCGCGAAGCCGCTGCGTGCCCGCCTCCGGCGCGAAGGTGAGGCTCGTCTTCTTGACGCGCTGCGTCTCCTCCAGGGTCTGCTTGACCTCGCTGTCCAGTCTGAGCGAGGGCAGCGAAATCGAAACGCGGCGCTGCTCAAAGCGCTGCATCAATTCGTGCGCGAGCTGCGGCAGGCACGAGTAGTCGCCCGTCGAGAGCGAGGAGAGCGAGATGTTCTCATAGCCCGTCGCCTCAAACTGGCGCTCCGCAAGGCGAAGCAGCTTTTCCACGCTGCGCTCGCGCACGGGCCTGTAAATCATGCCCGCCTGGCAAAACCGGCACCCGCGCGTGCATCCGCGCAGCACCTCCAGCATGATGCGGTCGTGCACGATCTCCGTGTAGGGCACGATCACGTCCTCCGGATATACGGCCGCGTCCAGGTCCTTCACGAGGCACTTTTGAACGACCGGGCTCGCGCACGCGTCCGTCGGGGTAAACGAGGCGAGGGTGCCGTCTTCGTGATACGTCGCCTCGTAGAGCGTGGGGACGTACACGCCGCGGATGCCCGCCAGACGGCGCAGGCACTCCTTTCGGCCGACGCCCTCGCGCTTGCAGGCCTTCACCACGTCGATGGTCTGGTTCGTGCTCTCCTCGCCGTCGCCGATGACGAAGGCGTCGATGAACCGGCAAAGGGGCTCCGGGTTAAACGCGCAGGGCCCGCCCGCCAGCACGATGGGGTCGTCCCAGGTGCGCTCCTCGCTGTGAAGCGGGATGCCCGCAAGGTTAAGCAGCTCCAGGATGTTGGTGTAGCTCATCTCGTATTGGAGCGTCACGCCCATCATGTCGAATCGCTTTGCGGGCGTGTGCGTCTCGATGGAAAAGAGCGGCACGCCTTCCTCGCGCATGGCGTCCGCCATGTCCACCCACGGCGAATAGACGCGCTCGCAGAGCGCGTCTTGACGCTTGTTGATGACGTCGTAAAGGATCTTGGAGCCCAGATGCGACATGCCCACTTCGTATACGTCGGGAAAGGCGAACAGGTAGTGGATGTCGCAGCTTTCCCAGTCTTTCACGACGCAGTTCATCTCGCCGCCCGTGTAGCGCGCGGGTTTCTGCACGCGGTCGAGCAGGGCGTCGATTTTTTCCTGAATCAAAGGAGGGTCCTCCATTCCGGCGCGCCTTGGCGCGCGTTCGTCTTTTATGGACTACCCTTTATTGTATCGCGTCTTGGCTCGGCGGTCAAGCTCCAGGCGCGCCCAAACCGTCCAGGTTTTGTTTCCAGCGGGCCCTACAGCAGGATGCAGATCATGCCGCCCGTGCCCTCGTTGATGATTCGGCTGAGCGTCTGCTGCACCTTTTCCTGCACGTCCGGGGGCATGCGCATCAGCTTCGTGGAAAGCCCCTCGCGCATCAGATCGTCCAGCGACTTGCCAAACATGTTGGTGGACCAGATCTTGGCCGGGTCCTGTTCAAAGCCCGAAAGCAGGTACTGCACCAGCTCCTCCGACTGCTGCTCCGTGCCCACGATGGGCGAAACCTCGGTTTCGATGTCCACGCGGATCATGTGCAGCGAGGGCGCGCTGGCCTTGAGCTTCACGCCGAAGTGGTTGCCCTGCTTTACGATCTCCGGCTCGCTGAGCGTGAGTTCTTCCATGCTCGGCGCGACGAGGCCGTACCCCGTCTCGCGCACGGAGGCGAGCGCCTGCGCCACGTGGTCGTACTCCTTCTTCGCCTCGACCAGCTCCTTCATGAGCCGCAGCAGGTGCGCGTCGCTGCGGATGTCCGTGCCGCAGTGCTCGCCGAGGATGCGGTTGAAGAGGCCGTCGCGAAGCGGCAGGCTGTAGGCGACCTCGCCGCTGCCCAAATCGATGCGGCTCTGCGAGGCGGGCAGGGTGTAGGCGGAATCGTCGAAGGCGTGGGAAAACGCCTCGCTTTCGCGCACGCACATCGCGGGCTGCGCCGCCTCGCGCGCCTTGGTCATGAGCTCCTGCATCAGCCAGTGGTTGTCGTCCAGCGCGAGCGCCCAGGCGGGCAGGTTCACGCGAACCTCGCTCACCGGGAATTCGTAGAGCACCTGACGCAGCACGTCCTGGATGTCTAAAAGCTCCATTTCCTTGACGTTCTTTGAAAGCACCGGCACGCCGTACTTGTCTGAAAGCGCCCTTTTCAGCTCGCCGCTCTGAGGGCTTGCGGGGTCGCTTACGTTGAGAATCACGACGAAGGGCTTGCCCAACTGCTGCAGTTCGCGCACGACGCGCTCCTCCGCCTCCACGTAGGCGCTGCGGGGAAGCTCCGTAAAGCTGCCGTCCGTCGTCACCACAAGGCCGATGGTGCTGTGGTCCGCGATGACCTTGCGCGTGCCGATCTCCGCCGCATCCTCAAAGGGCATGTCGCTGTCGCTCCACGGCGTCTTCACCATGCGCGGCACGTCGTTTTCCTGCGTGCCCATCGCGCCCTTGATGAGGTAGCCCACGCAGTCCACGAGGCGCACGTTCGCGCTGGCGTTGGGCGAGAACTGCACGCTCACCGCTTCGCCGGGCACGAACTTGGGCTGGGTCGTCATGATCGTCTTTCCGGAACCGCTCTGCGGCAGCTCGTCGCGCGTGCGCTCGCGCCGCCTCGCGTTGTCGATGTGCGGCAGCACCAGCTTTTCCATAAACTGCGTGATCAGCGTGGACTTACCCGTGCGCACCGGCCCCACGACGCCGATGTAAATATCGCTGTCCGTCCGATTGGCGATATCCCGATACAGATCTGTCTGCTCCATGCTATCATCCCTCCCACATGTCACCGAATCGTATGCAACCCGTCCAAAACATAGTACAAGGCGGCGGGAAATTTCCCGCCGCCCCAGCGTGTCGACAAAGTGGCATACGCCACTTTGTCGAGGTTACGGGTGATTTTTTCGCTCCGCAAAACTGCGTTTTGCGGAGCGAAAAAGCCCCGCCCGCCCGGCAAAGCCGGGCGATACGATTGCAGTCTTGCAGACGGCTTTTGGTTTGTCTGTCCTCGATGGGTTTTTCGACAATCTGAGGCGGCGGGAAATTTCCCGCCGCCCCAGATAGCCGCCGCTTGTGTCCTTACGCCTGCGACGCGTCCTGCGCCACCAGCTCCACGGTGATCTTGAGCGTTTCGCCCTTGGGAATGCGGTCGTTGACCGTCAGCTCCGGCAGGTTCGGCACGCGGTAGATTTCAAGCTCCACCGTGTCGCCCACCGTGCGCGTGTTGATCACGCTTGTGAGGTCCGTGTGCAGGCGCACGCGCTTGCCGTCCACGGAAAGGATGATGTCGCCGTCCATGACGCCCGCGCGCTCGGCCGCGCCGCCCTGCTGCACGCCGCTCACGTACACGCCCGCGGGCAGCGCGCCCTCGACCGGCGTCTCGGTGCCGCGGATCGTGGAAACCGTGATGCCCAGCTTCGGGCGCGTCACCTGCCCGAACTTGATGATGCTCTCCACGATCGGCTTCACCACGTCCATGGGAATCGCCATGCCGATGCCCTCGATGCTCGCCCCGTAGCCCACGGAGGTAAACTTCATGGAGGGGATGCCGATGAGCTGCCCGCGCGTGTTGAACATGCCGCCGCCGCTGTTGCCCGAGTTGATCGCGGCGTCGGTCTGAATCATCTTGACGATCGAGTTTTCAATCTCGCGGTCCAGCCCGCTCACCACGCCCACGGTCACCGTGTCCGCAAACTGCTGGCCCAGCGGGTTTCCGATGACGATCGCCCAGTCGCCCACGCGAACGGAGGCGGGGTCGGCCATCGTCACGGCGGGCAGGCTGCCCTCCGTCGCCTGAAGCACCGCCAGGTCGGTCAGCTCGTCGTAGCCGATCAGCTTCGCGTCGATCAGTTCGCCCTGCCAGATGAGCTGAATTTCCCGCGCGTTTTGAATCACGTGGTAGTTGGTCACCACGTGGCCCTGCGTGGTAATCACCACGCCCGAGCCCGACGCCTGCTCCACGGATTCCGTCTGCCCGGTGTAGAGGCTGAACGCGTGCGTCTTGTTGCTGACCCCCACCACGCAGGGCATGACGACGTCCACCACGTCCGCAAACGGGCTCCGCTGCTCGTCCAGCACCTGCACGTATTCGCCTTCCGCGTACGCGTTCATGCCGACCGCGCCGTCCGACGTGACGCCAAACGCCGTCAGCACCGCGGCGGAGCAGATCATGACCGCCGCGATTGCGGACGCGATATAACCCATGAGATTTCCCTTCACAGCCGCACTTCCTCCTTCTAGGTCCTTGGCATAACGTAGTGTGTGCGAAGGGGCGGGCGATTATCACATTATTTGAGCGTCACCACCGTGACCCCGCTCTCGCCCTCGCCGTACACGCCCAGGCGGTAGCTCTTGACGCGCGGGTTGCGCCTCAGCGCATCCTGCACGCCCGCGCGCAGCACGCCCGTGCCCTTGCCGTGAATGATGCTCACCTCGCCCAAGCCCGAGAGCATCGCGTCGTCCAGGAACTTGTCCACCTCCGGCAGCGCCTCGTCCACGGCCATGCCGCGGATGTCCAGCTCCTGGCGCACGGCGCGGGCCGCGATGTCCACGTTGGATCGCACGCCGCCCTTTTTCTTCTGCGCCTTCGCCCCGGCGGGCTCCTCCTTGGGCATCTGCAACTGGGTGATGTGCACCTTGAGCTTCATCACGCCCGCCTGGAGCTGCACCTCTCCCTTCGCGTCCGGCGCGGCCAGCACGGTCGCCTCCGTGCCCAGGTGCACGATCCGCACCCGGTCGCCGGGCCTTAGATTCTTGGGCGGCGGGCTCACGCGATCCACCGGCATGGTGAGCGCCTCGCTCACCGCGTCGATGTTTTCGTTCAGCCTGCTCTTCAGCTTTTGAATCTCGTGCTCGGGCGTCCCCGCGCCCTCCTTCTTCATGCGCCGCAGCTCCGCGATGAGCGTCTCCGATTCGCGGCGCGCGTCCTCTAAAATGCGCCGCGCCTGCTCCTTGGCCTTGCGAATCGCCTCGTCGCGCTGCTTTTCCAGCCGCTCGCGCTCGCGCTCGGCCTGGTTGCGGATGGAGACCATCTCCGCGCGCGCCTCCTCCGCGATCTGCCGCTCCTTTTCCGCGATCTGGCGGTGGTACTCCGCGTTGGCGATCACGTCCTCAAAGCGCACCTGTTCGCCGCTGAGCAGCTGCTTTGCGTCCTCGATGATCGCTTCCTCCAACCCCAGCTTTTTGGAGATGTCAAAGGCGTTGGATTTGCCGGGGATGCCGATCGACAGCCGGTAGGTCGGCCGCAGCGTCGCCACGTCGAACTCTACCGACGCGTTCTCCACGCCCGCCGTCGTCATCGCGTACTCCTTGAGCTCGCTGTAGTGCGTCGTGGCCATCGTGCGAATCTTCCTTGCCAGCAGCCGGGAAAGAATCGCCTGCGCCAGCGCCGCGCCCTCCGTCGGGTCGGTGCCCGCGCCCAGCTCGTCAAAGAGCACAAGCGAGCGCTCGGTGACGTTTGAGAGGATGCTCACGATGTTCTTCATGTGGCTGGAAAAGGTCGAAAGCGACTGTTCGATGGACTGCTCGTCGCCGATGTCCGCGAACACGTCGTCGAACACCGAAAGCTCCGTGCCGATCTCCGCCGGCACGTGCAGCCCCGCCTGCGCCATCAGGCAAAAGAGGCCCACGGTCTTGAGCGTCACCGTCTTGCCGCCCGTGTTGGGGCCGGTGATCACCAGCGTGGTGAAGTCCTTCCCCAGCCAGATGTTCGAGGGCACCACCTTTTCCGGGGCGATCAGCGGATGACGGCCGCGCACGATGCGCACGTACCCCTCCTCGTTGATCTTGGGGGAGCAGCCGTACATCCGGCGGGAAAGCCCGGCCTTGGCGAACGCGAAGTCCAGCCGGGCGAGGATGCTAAGGTTCGCCTGCAGCGCCTCGGCCTCCGGGGCGATGCGCGCGGAAAGCGCCTGCAGAATGCGCTCGATCTCCGCCTTTTCCCTGGCCTGCCATTGCTTGAGATCGCTGGTGATCTCGAGCACCGCCATGGGCTCCACAAACACGGTCGCGCCGGTCGCGGACTGGTCGTGCACGAGGCCCGGCACGTTTGCGCGATACTCCTGCTTGACCGGCAGCACGTAGCGGTCGCCGCGCAGGGTGATGATCGGCTCCTGCAGGTACTTCTGGTACGCGCTGGAGTGAATCATCGCGTTCAGCTTTTCGCGCACGCGCTCGTTGCACCCGCGGATGTGGCGGCGAATGTCCGCAAGCTCCGGGCTCGCGTGGTCGGAAATCTCCTCCTCGCTGATGATCGCGGCGGTGATCTCCTCCTCCAACTGGCGAAACGCCGAAAGCCGCGAGGCCGCGGCCCGGAGATTCGGCGTGTTCTCGCGGTCGGTGACGATCACGTCTCGCGCGGCGCGCGCCGCCCGCATGCACGCGGCGACGTCCAGCAGCGCGCGCGGGGAAAGCGTCGCGCCGATTTCGGCGAGCTTCAGCGTCTGGCGAATGTCCGGGAAGGGCACGATCGGCTGCTCGCCCAGGTAGGTGAGCAGCACGTGCGCCTCCTCCGTCTCCTCCTGTGCGTAGCGAATTTCGGACAGGTTCGCGCTGGGCACGAGCGCCCCGGCGATTTCCCGTCCCATGTCGGAAACGGTAAGCTCCTTGATCTGTTCGCGTATCTTGGTGAATTCCAGCACGCGAAGCGAGCGTTCTGTCATGGGTATCCCCCTCTTTATTCTACGCCGCGCAGCAGGTGCCCGGCCGTCGTCTGCCCGGGAAGGGCGAAGTCGGACGGCCTCGCGTCCATCAGCGCGCGGTAATGCCGCGTGATGTCCGCGCACAGCGCGTCGTCCTCGTCAGTAAATTGAAGCCGGAGGGAAAGCGGCAGCGAACGCAGCCTTTCCATGTGGCGGGAAAGGTCGGTCGGCACGCTGTTGTACAGGCGCAGCATGCACCCGTGCGGCAGTCGAAGCCGCCTTTCCGGGAAGGCAAATCCCTTGCGGTCGATCAGCGGCAGCTTTTGCGCCCCGCCCCCCGCGGCGCAGCGCTCGCAGGCGTCGTCCGCCCCCGAAACCCCGCGCTTCACGCAGTCCGTGCAATGGGCGAGCAGCATGAGCTGCACGCGGCCGTAGGCGGTCATCTCAAAGTTGCCGCCCATGCGGATGACCTCCCGAATCTCCGAAAGGTTCAGTTCCGGCGAAAGCGTCACCCGCTCGCAGCCGCGCCCAAAGAGGAAGTCCGCCGTCCGCGCGTTCGTCACGTTGAAAAATCCGTCCGCGACCACGGGCAGGTGAAGATGAAGCGCAAGCTGCCCGGGGTTGCCCAGCACCGCGCCCGCCATCGCGTCCGCATGCGCGTTTAGAAAGTCCGAAAGCTCCGAAAGCTCCTGCGTCCACGCCACCTGCGGCAGCGCGATCAGCGTCCTTTGCAGCGTCCTTGCAGTCTGCCCCA
>JAEXCG010000176.1 GCA_023402355.1 Bacillota bacterium
GCCCAGAGGTATCCTTGTCCAGACGGTGCACGATGCCGGGGCGCAGCTCCCCGCCGATGCCGGAAAGACCGTCCAGATGGTAGAGCAGCGCGTTGACGAGGGTGCCGTCCGCATTTCCGGCGGCCGGATGCACGACCATGCCGCACGGCTTGTCGATCACCGCGATGTCCGCATCTTGATAGAGGATGGTGAGCGGGATGTCCTGCGCGGTCACCTGCGCAGGACGGGCATCCGGAATTTCAAGGACGATCTCCTGCGCGGCTTTTAGCTTGCATCCCGCCTTGAGGACGATCTCACCGTCGATTGCGGCGCGCCCCTCCTCGATCAGCTGCGCGCAGCGCGAACGCGTCAGGCCGCTGTGCCGGGCCAGAAACTGGTCAAGCCGCGTTCCCGCGCTTTCGGGATCGACCTTTGCCTGAATCCTTTCCATGCTCTTCTCCGTTCTTTTCAAAGGCTGTCATCAGTGCAAGCAGAATGCAGGAAATCGTAACCGCGATGTCCGCTACGTTAAAAATCGCGAAATGGATGAAGCGCAGCTCGATGAAATCCACCACGTATCCGTACAGCAGGCGGTCGATGCAGTTGCCCAGCCCGCCGCCCAGAAGCGCCCAGACCAGGCAGGAACTCAGCCGGGTCGGCCGTACCCAGCGCCTGAGCGCGAAGGCGGCTATAGCGAGCACCAGAAAAGTCAGGAGAGCCAGCAGCCAGGGAGCTATTTGAAGCATGCTGAACGCGACGCCCGTGTTTTCGGCATAGGTCAGGTGAACGATGCCGGGCAGGAGCGGATAGCTGCCCCCCGGCAGCGCGGGGAGCAGCGACCTTGCCGCGATTTTGCTAGCGCGGTCGATCAGCAGCACGACGAGCGCGACGGGCCAATACCTTCGCATCTGAATCCTCAGTCCTTTAAAGATTTCGCTCTACCACGCGGATGACCTCGGCGAGAAATTCGCCGATCACGGGCAGGTTGTCGACCGTGATGCGCTGCAGCAGGACGATGAGCAGCGCCCCCAGAATGGAAAAACCCACGGCAAAGCCGAAGCCCCGCGCGACGCCCGACACAAAGTTCACCCAGAGCAGGCGCTTTGTATCGCTGACGTATTGCAGGTATTCCGACAGCCGGAGTTTTTCCGCGTTTTTAGCCAGGCGTTCGACCTGCCCGATGAGCAGGCGCAACCGCTTTTCCATGAAGTCTTCACCCCGTGGACAGTATGGACCGCACCGCCCCTGAAAATGCAAAACGGGCAGGCGTCAGACGCCCACCCCTTCGCGCTATTACTTCGCCTTGAACAGCTCGTTTTCGGACTTGAGCACGTGCATCTGGTCGTCCACCAGGCGCTGGAACCGCGCGCGGTAGTCCGCCGCTGCACTGCGGAGCGTATCGAGCTGATCGTTGAGATCCTGCGTCTCCTTGCGCACGTTCGCGGCGACCTTGTCCGCATCCTCCTGCGCCTTGGCGAGGATTTCGGCGGCGCGGTTCTGCGCGTCGGCTACGGTCTGGTCGTACACGCGCTGCGCATTTGCCAGCAGCACGCGGGCGCTTTCGCTGTCGTCCTTCACGACCTGAGGGGCAGGCTGCGGGGCGGGTCTGTCCGCCGCGGCGTTGGCCTGTGCCAGGCGCGCGCGCAGGTCCTTGATTTCGCGCTCCCGGGCTTCCATCTCGTCCATGATGTCTTCAAGCAGGTCGTCCACCTCGTCGGTGTCGTAGCCACGCGCTTTAATGGTAAATTGCTTCTCCTGAATCATCTTGATCGTAACGGCCATAATGTTCGCTCCCTTCTGTTGTATGCCTCAAGGCGGTAAATAGAAGACATTTTATTCGTACCGGAACAGCACAATCGCGATGCGCCCTTTACGGGTAGGCCCGTCGATCTGTTCGACGCGTACCCTGCCCATACCCCGGACGGAAAGCAACGCGCCCGCGCCGATCAGCGCATCCGGCCGCGTTTCCTCCATATAGTTGACGCGAACCCTGCCCTCGCGGATGGCCTGCGAGGCATCCCCGCGCGAGAGACGGTACCCTGCCGCCAGGACGGCGTCCAGCCGCAAGGAAGCCACGGTATCGCGGATCAGACTGCCTGCGGGCGGCGGCATCTGCGGAATTTCAGAAAGCCTGCCTAGCTGAAGCGAGGCCTTTCCGGCTTTAACGAGGTTCAGTGCAATGTAATCGGCCATCTCATCCAGCGCAAACAGGAAAATTTGACCGTCCCGTACTACAATATCCCCGATCGTCTCGCGAATAATACCCAGCGCCATCAAAGAACCGAGCAAATCCCGGTGGGTCAATCTCGCGTAGCGCTGATCCCACTTGGCGTAAAGACAGCAAAACGGCCATTCCCATGCGGGCTCCTCGTCCGTATAAAAACAGCATACGACGCGCTCCGCGTCCTCGTAGCCGCCCCACAGCTTCAAGCTTGCCCCGGACTGCCCGGCGGCGGAAACGGCCAAGCGCACCTCCGACGGGTCTAAAAAGCGGGTATAGGCGGGACGGCCGCTGCGCGCAGCGCGCGTGGCGAGTTCGCCGAGGCGCGCTGCAAGCGTTTTCTGTGTATCCATCAAAAGATCCCCAGCGCCGCGAATTGCAGCCTGCTCAGGAGTCCCTGCAACAGGCTGAGCAGGATCAGCGCGATAAACGGAGAGAAGTCGAACATCATCGACCGGCGCGTCAGGCTGAAAATCAGCCCGCGAATCGGCGCGAGCAGCGGCTGCACGATCCGGTCCAGAAACCGCATGACCCCTGAATAGGAAGGAACGAGAAAGGACAATACGCACTGAATGATGACGAGCGCGGACAGCAGCCGCAGGAACAAGCCCACGCCGCCGAGTATCTGATATAGGATCATCCTATCCTCCGTCCATCCTGCTTACATGCGAAAGGCCGGATTGAACTCTCCGGCAGGGGCCGCTCCGGGCGCCGCGCCCCGGACTTCCGTGCTGTTTACGACGTCGACGGTCGACGGCGCTAAAAGGTAGGTGCGGTGCGATACGCGGATCATCTTGCCGCGCAGCGCAAACGCCGCGCCTCCCAGCATGTCGATCACGCGCTGACGCTGGGTGTCGTCGATTTCCTCCAGATTTAGCAGGAGGCTTCGGCCGTCGAGCAGCGCGTTGATGATGTTCTGGCTGTCCTCAAGCCGGCGGACACAGACGATCATCTCGCTGTGCTTGCGGGTCTCGGCGTCCGTCCTGGGCGTCATGGGCACGACGTTGTCGCGAATCGGGGCCGCCTTGCGAGAAGCATAGACCGGTTCTTCCTCCGGCTCGTACAGGCCGGGCTGCGCTGCGACCCGCTTGCCGCCAAGCCCCATGCCCGCCCGCGCCGCGGGCTGCTGTACGGGGGCTTCCTGGCGCATGCCGACGGGCTGCGGGTAATAATCTTCTGCAGGGTACTCTTCGTCATAACCGGTCATCCCGTCGTCAGCCGGCGCTTCTTCCGGGTAGACGCCTAAGATTACGCCGATCTTGCTCAAAAAGTCCATGAACGCCATGTTCTTCCTCCTCAGATTCGGTTTGTCTGCGCCGGATACGTGCGTTTGCCGAAGATGGCCGTACCGACGCGAACCATGGTAGCGCCTTCCTGGGCGGCGATTTCGTAGTCCGAAGACATGCCCATCGAAAGGTGCCGGATCTGCGTGCCGTCAATCGCTTCGCCGCGCAGCGTCTCAAAGAGCGCGCGCATCCGCTGAAAGAGCGGGCGAAGCACTGTCTCGTCGCGCGTGTTGGGCATGACCGCCATCAGGCCTTCTATGCGAATGCCTGGCAGTTTCGCGTGTGCGCGCACGAAAGGCAGTACCTCTTCAATCTCCATTCCGCCCTTTTGAGGCTCGCGGCCGATGTTGACCTGCACCAGCACCGGCATGCGCCTTTGCGTCTCCTGCGCGCGCCGGTTGATCTCTTGTGCCAGGTTCTCACGATCCAGGGATTGAATCATGCATACCTTGTCTATTATATATTTAACTTTGTTCGTTTGCAACTGTCCAATTTGATGAATTGCAAAAGAAGCGTCTAAAAAGGGGTACTTCTCCAGGATTTCCTGTACCCGATTCTCGCCGAGCTGGGTGACGCCCGCCTGCCGGAGCTCGTTGATGCGTTCCGGCGCAATCGTCTTGCTGACGGCGATGAGCTCGGGCGTCTGCCCCCAAAGGGCGCCTGCACGCGCGAGCCTTTCCCTGATCTCCGCCACGTTTTGCACGATATCATCCATGCAGCTTCATCTTTCTTTCCGCATTCAATTAAACAGCCTGACCGTCTTGCCCGCCTGCAGCGGGGAGCCCGCGTAGATCGAGCGGACGAACGCGGTCTTTTCGTCGCGTGAAATGACCGTGACCGGAACGAACGTCTCGGTGCCGAGCTCCGAAACCACGACGCCGATCATGTTGCTCTGCGAGTAAAGCGCAGAAACCGGGACGTTTACGCCGTCCACGAACTCGCCCACCACCACCCGGCACGTGCGGATGTTGAGCACAGGCTCCACGTCCGTGTCGATCTGCATGCGCACGAGCAGTTCGCCGCCGGAGCGGGTGAAGGACACGACGGTGGCGTCGACCAGGTAGTTGTCAAAGCCGTCGAGCTGCATCTTGTAGGCCTGGCCGGGCACCGGATTCCAGTTCTTCTCGGAGCTTACGAGCAGCGCGTACCAGCCCTCCGGCTTGATGGTCCTGAAGATCGGGTCGCGTCCGCGCGAGACGACGTCCGTCTCCAGCTTCTGGCCGGAGAGCACCGAGCGCACCTGCGCGGGCGTCATCGTCTCATAGGTTTTCGCATTCACGGTCGATTCATACCCGTCCGTGTAGAAACTGACGATGCATTCTTCCTTGGCGTCGTACGTCGTCGTCCAGCTTTCGATCTTTTTGAGCTGACGGCTCTCCTCGTCGTACAGGCTGCTGAGCGTCTGATCGTCCGGGTACTTTTGCCTGAGATAGTTCTGACGCGCGTTGATGGCGTTTGTCAACTGTTTTTCCAGGTTGTTGAGGCTGCCGACGCCCTGCCCCTGCACCAGCGTGCGTACCTCGAGCGCCAGGCTGTCCACCTGTGAATCCAGCTTTTCCAGCTGCGCGTCGACGTAGTTTTTCATGACCTGTTCTTTGTGGTACTGCTGGATGGCGCTGCGATAATTTTCCAGCTTGTTGATTTCCGTCTGATTGTAGCCGGAGGAGTAAACCTGGCAGATGACGTTTCCCTTGTACAGATGGCTGCCTTCCTCGGCGATATAGTCGGTGCGCGTCACGCCCTCGGCGTCGTACAGGGTTTCATTTCGCGCGATGACGATTTCCCCCTGATACTGGCTGCCCATGCTCCCCTCGGTGACGATGGCCGTCGTGCCAAGCCGGTCCCGCTGCGAGAACCACAGGCCGATAAAAAAGGCGATCAGCGCTACAAACACCATGAACACGTAAAACCGCGCATGAATGCGCACGCGCTTCTTTCGTCTCAAACGCTAACCTCCCTTCGGTCTTTCAGCATGCGCATTTCACTGCGCTTCATCTTCCTTTTCCAGAATCCAGACGGAGCACTTGCGGCCGCTGAGCAGGATGTCGAAGCTGTCTGCGACGGCAAGACCGGGCGCGCGCGCGACCGCGTTGTCCGCCTGCGCCCGAACGCCGATGAGGACGATGCGCCCCTTGTCGTCGAGGACGCGGCGCGCCTCGGACAACAGGCTGCGCAGATACGCTTCCGGCTGAGCCGCTTCCAACTGCTCGGGCAGGTGCACGACGACCGCGTCCATCTCCCCATCCGCAAACGAAAGGCTCAGCGGGTTTTGGCAGACCACGCGCGCGCCCTGCACGCGGGAAAGCGCCGACTGGGTTTCCGCCTTTTCGCAAACGCCCGTGACGGTGCGCGCGCCGGCGTTTTTCAGCGCGCGAAGCAGCGTCTCTTCCGAGCATAACAGGTTCAGCGCGTTTTTGCCGCCCACGCGAGCGAGCGCTGAGACGATCGTGCACACGTCCGCGCGCAGCGCGCCGGGCTTTTCCGGCTTGACGGAGCGCTTGGAACCCAAACGCCACAGGAACAGCGTCATGCCCTCGCTGCGGCGGGCGATCCACAGTTCGACGTCCGGGCGCTCGCGCAGCGTCTTCATCCCCGTCTGCTCGATGATCGCCTTTTCAAGCATGTTAAGGTAGCGCATGTTGACCGGGACGAGCTTGTCCCGGTCCATGGTGACGATGCGAAAGCGCTTGTCCTTCGTCTCTTCATACGGAATCCGGTCCAGCCAATCCCCGGAAGAAAGCAGTTTTTTTACCGCCGCGTCGACGTCTGCAATGCCGTGCAGCTGCGTCAGCACCAGAAAGTTGTGGTGCATATAGTTGAGCTTCAGCTCCTTGACGCTGCGGTACAGCACGGCCCCGCTGAGCATCCGTTCGATCGTTACGCCGCCCTCTCGCCGGAGGAGGCCTTCCACCGCGCGTTCCATCCCCGGGATAAAGGTCGCGTAATACAATTTCTTCATCTGGTATTCTCCCTTAAAGACGGGCGCCTTTGACTAATGCGCCCGACGTCGAATCATTATACCATGGATTGCCGCATTTCACAACAAGCCCTGAGCGCCGCCTGAACCGTCTCTTCCATCTCAAGACCCTGTGCCTGCACGACGACGTCCGCCTGCGCCTCGTAGAGCGGAATGCGTTCGTCGTAAAGCATGCGAAGCGTCTGCCCCTCGCGCAGGGCGATGCCGCGGGAGGAAAGGTTGTGAATACGCCGCTCGATCTCCTCATAGGGAAGGGCGAGGTACAGGACGATGCCCGCGGCATGCAGATGCCGCATCGCCCGCTCCCGATAGACCACGCTGCCGCCCGTCGCGATGACGTATCCGCTTACGTGAAGCGAACAGACGGCGTCCGCCTCTTCCTCTAAAAAGCGGTCGATGCCGTCGTGATCGACCATTTCCTGCAGCTTACGCCCGCTACGCGCCTGAATGACGTCGTCCGTATCGATGAAGGACATGTCGAGCGCCTGCGCGAGTTTGACGCCGACGGTGCTTTTCCCGCATCCAGGCATTCCGATCAAAACGATGTTTTCCATCTCTATCCTTCCCTTTATGGCGGGCTGCATGCCGTTTTCCCTTAATAATGCATTATTTTACCGCATAAAGGTGAAGATTTCAAGCCAAAGCGTCAGGATTGTCCGTTTTATGACCGAATGTATAAATTTACATTTCAGACTTGAATTTTTATTCTGATCGATGTATAATTAGCCATCTTGATTTTCGATGAACCGCAAAGGGGATGTTTATTTATGGATTTACTGCATTACGCGCCGAAGGCACGGTTTGCGCAGCGTCATCTTTTAACGCTTCAGGACTGGAGCGAAGACGAGATCTACCAATCCCTCGCGCTCGCGCTGAAGCTCAAGGCCGAACAAAAAGCGGGCGGCTGTGAAAAGCGTCTCGCGGGAAAGACGCTGGCGATGATCTTCGCGAAATCCTCCACCCGTACGCGCGTCTCGTTCGAGGTCGGCGCGGCGCAGCTCGGCGCGCACGCGCTGTTCCTGTCCACCGCCGACATCCAGCTCGGACGGGGCGAGCCCATCGCGGACACCGCCAAGGTGCTCTCGCGCATGGTGGACGGCATCATGATCCGCACGTTCAGGCAGTCCGACCTGGAACAGCTCGCGCAGCACGGCTCCATACCGATCATCAACGGCCTTACGGATGCGTTCCACCCCTGCCAGGTGCTGGCGGACCTTTTGACGGTTTACGAGCACAAGGGGACGCTCAAAGGGCTCAAGCTCGCGTTTATCGGGGACGGCAACAACATGGCGCATTCGCTGATGATCGGCTGCTCGAAGCTGGGCCTTGACGTGGCGATAGCCTCGCCCAAGGGCTACCAGCCCAATCCAGCCTACGTCGGCTGGGCGAAGGAAAACGCAAAGGCGCACGCAAGCCGCGTCGAAATCACGGAGGACCCGACCGCGGCTGCCGACCAGGCGGACGTCGTCTACACGGACGTCTGGGCGAGCATGGGCCAAGAAGCGGAGGCGAAGGAACGCCAAAAGGCTTTTGACGGCTATCAGGTAAACGAGTCGCTCATGCAATGCGCAAAGGACGACGCGCTCTTTCTGCACTGTCTGCCCGCGCACCGCGGCGAGGAGGTTTCCGCCGGCGTCATCGACGGGGCGCATTCCGTCGTCTTTGACGAGGCGGAAAACCGCTTGCACGCGCAGAAGGCGGTCATGGCGCTGCTGATGGGCTAATTGAGCTCGTCCAGCGAGAGCGCAAAGCTGGGGACGAACTCCCGCATGAAGTCCCCCACCTCCGCCAGCTCGATTCTGCGAATGCTATTTTCAATGCTCTGCGCGGCCTTTTCAAATTCGCGATTTCCGGCCTTGAGCTCCTCCAGGCACTTGGTGTAGGCTGCGATGCGGTCTGCGGCCTTCATCACCTTCCAGGCCGCCTGATCCTCACAGGGGGCGAGCAGGCTTTCGTATGCCCCTCGGAGGTCGTCCGGCAGCATCGCGGCGAGCCTCCTGGCGGCGCCTTCCTCTACCTGCTTATAGGCCGCCTGGATCTCCTCGTTCTGATACTTGATCGGCGTGGCGAGGTCGCCGGTGAGCACCTCGCCCGCGTCGTGAAAGAGCGCGAGCTGGGTAATGTATCCGACATCGTAGCCGCGCCCATAGCGCGCATTGCCGATCGTCGCGATTCCGTGCGCGATGAACGCGACCTGCGCGGTGTGCTCCGCGACGTTTTCCGGGAAGGTGTTTCGCATGAGGCTCCAACGGAAGATGTGGTTGAGGCGCGAAAGATACGCGAAAAAATGATTCATACGTCGCTCTCCTTGACAATTTTAGTCCACATGTGTATAATAACGTCGAATTGAATAGCCGCTAGGGGCGCATGAAATATGCTGAGATGGCGAAAGCCGGTCCCTTTGAACCTGTGTAGATAATCCTACCGTAGGGAAGCGATAGAATCAAGGAAGACTTTCATTGTCTGATTTGACCGCGCCACCGGACGGAGGCGCGGTTTTTTTGTTCCTTCGAGCGGACATTCAATGCACAAAAATATGAGGAGGTCCCCATCCATGTTCGAGAAGTTTGCCGAAGTCCCCCTGTCCGCCTGGGCGGTCGTCGTCGCGCTCGTCCTCGTCGCCGTCGTGATGATCGTCATCATGCGCGGCCGGCAGAAGTGGACGACCCGCATGCTCACCAACGCCGCGCTGTGCATTGCGCTCGCCTTTATCCTCTCCTGCATCCGCCTGTTCCGGATGCCGCAGGGCGGCAGCATCACTGCCGCCTCGATGCTGCCCATCTTCCTGTTCGCCTACGCCTACGGCGCGGTTCCGGGCCTTGTGACGGGCATCGCGTACGGCATCCTGCAGTTCATTCAGGACGCTTACTTCGTCCATCCGATTCAGATCGTGCTCGATTACCCGCTCGCGTTCGGCCTGCTGGCGCTGTGCGCCGTGGGGCGCAGGCTGCCGGAGCGCTACGGGCTTACGGTCGGCATCGCGCTGGGGTCCCTGGGGCGCTTTGTCTGCGCCACGCTTTCGGGCGTCGTCTTCTTCGCGGACTACGCGCCCGCCGGCCAGAACCCGATCCTCTATTCCATGGGCTATCAGGCGTCATACCTGATCCCGGAAATGGTCATCTGCATCCTGATCTGCCTGATTCCGCAGGTCAAGCGCACGATGCTGCGCCTCGCGCGCGAAACGCACTGAAAAGAGCATACAGCGGGCGGAACGCATTGCGTTCCGCCCGCTCGTGTTATGTGGATGTTTACAGCGTATACTCCGGCTTGGCGGCAGGACGGCCGGTCATTTCCTCGCGCGCCTTCACGTACTTTTCGGCCGGGTTGCCCAGCACCGCGTAGGACGCGATCTTGGAGGTTTCCACGCCCGGCTGGTTGAACGCGTCGATGTCCAGCAGTTCGCCCGCATAGGCGGTGCACATTTCAAAGAAGTACAGCAGCTGGCCGACGGTGTAGGCGTTGACCTCCGGCAGGACGATCGTCTGGTTCATGCGGCCCGCCTTGTACAGCGCGTACTCCGTGCCCTGACGCTCGGCCTCGATGAGCTGGTTATGCGTCTTGCCGCCCAGGAAAGCGACGTCCGGGAACTGCTCACAGCCGTGCGGAATCGGCGTTTCCTTGCGGAAGGACTCCACCTTGATGAAGGTGACGACCTTGTCGTACGGCCCCTCGGTGTAGAGCTGAAGCTGCGAATGCTGATCGGTCACGCCCAGGGACTTGGTCGGGGTCTGGCCGAAGTTGACGGCCATGCCCTTGCGCGTCACGCGCTTGCCCAGGCTTTCCGCCCAAAGCTGGCAGAACCAGTCGGCAATGAACTTGAGAGAGTCCGCGTAGGGCATCACGACCTGCACGTTCATGTCGAGGTCTTCCATCGCGATGTACTGCAGCACCGCCTCCAGCAGGGCCGGGTTCTTCCACACGTCGTCCGTCTTGCAGCGCGCGTCCATGTCCGCCGCGCCCGCGAGCAGCGCGCGGATGTCGATGCCGCAGACGGCCGCCGGAACGAGACCGACCGGGCAGAGCTCCGAGAAGCGCCCGCCGACGCCGTCCGGGATGTAGAAGGTATCGAAGCCCTCTTCCTTGGCGATCTTGATGAGGTTGCCCTTCTCGTGATCGGTCACGGCGATGATCTGGCGCTGCCAGCCCTCGCCGACCTCGCGCTTCAGCAGATCGGACACGATCAGGTACTGCGACATCGTCTCCGCCGTCGCGCCCGACTTGGTAATCACACAAAAGCAGGTCTTCTTCACGTCGATGACGTCCAGCAGCGCGGCCATGCGCTCGGGGTCGATGTTGTCCTCGACGTAGAGGCGCGGACCGCCGCGCTTTTCGGCGGGCAGTTCGTTGTAATGCAGGTGGTTGAGCGCCTGCTGCACGGCGATCGGGCCCAGCGCCGAGCCGCCGATGCCCAATACGACGAACGCCTCGTAATCGCTGCGCACGCGCGCGGCGACGCGCTCGATTTCATCGACGATTTCCGCCTGATTATAAGGAAGCTCCATCCATCCGAGCCAGCCGGTCCCGCGGCGGGCCTGCACCTGGCGCTGCGCGGCGGCGGCAAAGGGCGCGTATTCGTCGACGGTTGAAGCGGCAATCGCGTACTGCATGCCGAGCGTATCCGCCATCATGTGGTTCACGTCGAGACGAATCTGCTTTTTGGTATCCATCATACACATTCCTTTCCTGGTTGTGTCTTTTCCCATGCGTCATCCCATATTATACACGATCAGGGCATTTTTGTGAAGCGATCTGCATCGTCTTTCTCAGGTACGCGATCGACTGGGCAAGCTCCTCGTCGGACGTATACAGCGTCGTATACGGTTCCAGAATGACCGGGCCGTCGTAGTGCGCCTCGCGAAGCTGCCGTCCCAGCTTCGCAAAGTCGAAAGTCCCCTGTCCGGGCATAAAGAGCTTTCCACCGCCGTCGTAGTCGCATACGTGTACGTTTTGCAGTCTGTCCCCCATCGCCGCAATAAACGCTGAAACGTCGTAGCCGGATTGCATCGCCTGCTTGATGTCCAGCACAAAACCCGCCTTGGGATAGGCGTTTCGCACCTGTAAGACCCGCTCCGGCGTGGACATTTGGCACCAGCTCACGTTTTCAAAGCAAATGGTGATGCCGTAATCCGCCGCCAGGTCGCACAGCTCGCCGATGCGCGGCGCGACGCTTTCAAAGTTCGCCGGGATGCCGGTTCCCTTTACGTTGTGGCGTCCATGGTAAACGTAGATCCGGGCGCCGAGCGCACGCCCCGCCTCCAGCACGCCCGCCAGGATTTTCTGCGCTTCCAGGCGCTGACGGGCGGAAAGGCTGAACAGGCTGTTTTCAAAGGCCGTGCCCATCGGGTGCACGCTGGTGACGGGAAGCCCGCCCAGCCTTTCGCGGACCAGCGCGCCGAAAGAGGCCGAGTATTCGCTGTACGTCTCTAAAAAGATTTCCGCGCAGTCTACGTCGAACGTCTGGAACCGTGCGGCGGCGTCCTCCGTTTCCAGTCTGCCGTAGAAGGCGGCGGTTGTAAGGCCTAAGCGCATGCGGCTCCCTCCTTTTTCATACCGTGACGGATGTATTATAGACGCTTTTACGATTTCTGACAAGCAGCTCCAAATCGCGGCGAACGCTTGACGAATGATAGGGAATCTGTTATAGTCTATCAGGTATATCCCTGTCGTCACAAGCGCGGCCGGCCTCCTTTCAAAGCGGAGGGTTTGCCGCCTTGATGCCGCAGGGCTTTTATCTGCGTATCAGACGATCAGATCAGGAAGGATGACTTTTGCGCATGATCAGGCAGCAATACGATGCCATCATCATCGGCGCCGGTCCCGCCGGCATCTTTACCGCGCTGGAGCTCACGAAGCGCCGTCCCGAAATGCAAATTCTCATGGTCGATACGGGCCGTGAAATCGTGAGGCGCGTATGTCCCGCGCGCACGACGGGCAAGTGCGTGCAGTGCTCCCCCTGCGCCATCGTGCACGGCTGGGCGGGCGCGGGCGCTTTTTCCGACGGAAAGCTCTCCCTGTCCGACGAGGTGGGCGGCCATATTTCCGATTACATGACGCATGAGGAAGCGCAGGCGCTCATCCGCCACGCGGACGAGACGTACCTGCGATTTGGCGCGCCGGCCGAGGTGCACGGCCTCGACGACAAGAAGGTCGACGAAATTTCCTACGACGCGTCGCGCTACAACATCCGCCTCGTTCCCTGCCCCGTTCGCCATCTGGGCACCGAGCACGCGGGCGAGGTGCTGCGCGCGATGCACGATTACCTCATCGAAAAGACGAACACGACCTTTGCGGAGCTGACGACGGCGGATCACATTCTGGTGGAGGACGGACGCGCGAGCGGCGTCGCGCTGCGCAGCAAAAGCGGCGAGACCTTTGAAGTGCGCGCGCCCTACGTCGTCGCAGCGCCCGGACGCGGCGGAGCGGATTGGCTGAACGACGAGGCCAAGGCGCTGGGGCTCAAGACGCGCAACAACGAGGTGGACATCGGCGTGCGCGTGGAGGTGCCCAACTCCATCATGGATCATCTGACGAAGTACCTCTACGAGGCGAAGCTCGTCTACTTCGCGGACACCTATGAAAACAAGGTGCGCACGTTCTGCATGAACCCCGGCGGCGTCGTCTCCGAGGAACACTACGAGGGCGGCATCGCGGTCGTCAACGGCCACAGCTATGGCGACGCGAAGCTGCGCACCGGCAACACGAACTTCGCGGTGCTCGTCTCCACGAGCTTTACGGAGCCCTTCGACCAGCCGATCCGCTACGGCCGCTACATCGCCCAGCTTGGCAACATGCTCACCGGCGGCCCCATCATGGTGCAGCGCCTGGGCGACCTGCTCAAGGGACGGCGCACGACGGCCAGCCGTCTGGCCCGTTCCACCACCATTCCGACGCTCAAGACCGCCGTGCCGGGCGACCTTTCCTTCGTGCTGCCCCCGCGTCATCTGACGAGCATTATCGAAGCGCTGCGCGCGTTTGACCACGTCGCGCCGGGCCTGTTCAGCAAGAACACGCTGCTGTACGGCGTGGAGGTCAAGTTCTATTCCTCTAAGGTGTTGGTGGACAATAACTTTGAGACGCCGATTCAGGGCCTGTACACGATCGGCGACGGCGCGGGCATCACGCGCGGTCTGATGCAGGCGTCCGTCACGGGCATCAAGGTCGCGCGCCACATCGCAGAGCGTTAAACGAACCGATTCCGCCGCAGAGGGACCGTCCCCTGCGGCGCTTTGTCTTCTGGAAAGGACTGTCTTTTATGCGAGAGCTCTTCCCGCCCACGACGATGGCGGACTGCCGCGCGCGCGGCTTTGAAGTCCCGGACTTTGTATACGTCAGCGGCGATGCCTATGTGGACCACCCCTCCTTCGGCAGCGCCGTAATCGTGCGCACGCTGGAGCGCGCGGGCTACCATGTCGCGGTGCTCGCCCAGCCGGACTGGCATAGCGCCGAGGACTTTAAGCGCTTCGGACGACCATACCTCGGCTTTCTCGTCTCCTCCGGCGTCATCGACAGCATGGTGAACCACTACACGGCCGCCAAGAAGCGGCGCAGCGAGGACGTTTACACGCCCGGGGGCAAGGCCGGACGCAGGCCCGACCGCGCCGTGATCGTCTACTGCAACCGCATCCGCGAAGCCTACGGCGACATCCCCATCGTCATCGGGGGCGTCGAGGCGTCCTTGCGCCGCTTCTGCCATTACGATTACTGGGACGACCGCGTGCGCGCTTCCATCCTCCAGGACAGCGGCGCGGACCTGCTGCTCTACGGCATGGGCGAACGCAGCATCCTGACGGCCGCCGACTGGATCAGCCGCGGCGCGCAGGCATGGGAGCTGCCCGCCATGCGCGGGGTATGCTTCATGTCCGCGCAGCCCGTGCGCGGCTGCACGGAGATCCCCTCTTATGAAGACTGCGTCCGGGACAAGCGCGCATACGCCGAGGCGTTCCTTACGCAGTACCGAGAGCAGGACCCCGTCCGCGGAAAGCCGCTCATGCAGCGCCACGCAAACCGGTACCTCGTGCAGAACGCGCCGGACCTGCCGCTGACCCGCGAGGAGTTGGACGCCTCCTATACGCTGCCCTATCAGCGCACCTGGCATCCAGACTACGACGCGGAGGGCGGCGTGCCGGCGATCGAGGAGGTCAAGTTCTCCATCGCGCACACGCGCGGATGCTTCGGCTCCTGCAGCTTTTGCGCCATCACGTTTCATCAGGGGCGCATCATCACCTCGCGCAGCCACGAGTCCGTGCTCGACGAGGCGAGGCGCATTACGGAGATGCCGGATTTCAAGGGGTACATCCACGACGTGGGCGGCCCGACGGCCAACTTCCGCCGCCCCTCCTGCGAAGGTCAGTTATCGCGCGGCACCTGCGCGGCGCGCCAGTGCCTCTACCCCAGCCCCTGCAAAAACCTCGTGGTGGATCATCGCGACTATATTTCCCTGCTGCGGGAAATTCGCGCCCTGCCGCGCGTCAAGAAGGTCTTCATCCGCTCGGGCCTGCGCTACGACTATATCATGGCGGACCGGAGCGACGCATTTCTGCGCGAAGTCGTCGAGCACCACATCAGCGGTCAGCTCAAGGTCGCGCCCGAGCACGTGAGCCCCAAGGTGCTCGCCTACATGGGCAAGCCGGGCCGCGACGTCTACGACGCGTTTGTCGGGAAGTACGAAGCGATGAACAGGCGCCTGGGCAAAAAGCAATACCTCGTCCCCTACCTGATGAGCGGCCATCCAGGGAGCGACCTTTCGGCCGCCATCGAGCTGGCGGAGTACCTGCGCGATACCGGGCATCAGCCGGAGCAGGTACAGGACTTTTATCCGACCCCCGGCACCCTGTCCACGTGTATGTTCTACACGGGGCTGGACCCGCGGACGATGAAGCCCGTCTATGTTCCCCGCACGGCGCACGAAAAGGCGCTGCAGCGCGCCCTCCTGCAATACAAGCGCCCGCAGAATTTCGCTCTTGTGCGGGAAGCGCTGCGCACAGCCGGGCGGGAGGACCTGATCGGCTTTGGAAAGCAATGCCTCGTGCCGCCCGAGGGCGCACGCGCGCCGGTTCCATACCGTAAAAAGGCGCAGGATCGGAATCAGAAAGTGGAGCGTGCGAATGCCGAGCGGCGCGGAGGTATCTCGCCAAAGGCTTCTCCGCGAGCCAAAGGACGCCCCGGCGCGCGGAAAAAGCCATAATGAGGGAGAGATGCGTATGCGGAGCCTCATGGAATACGTCCTCTATTTTTTCTTCTATTCCTTTTGCGGTTGGCTCTATGAATCCGTGCTCTGCTCGGTCGCCGGAGGGCGCATCGTCAACCGCGGCTTCCTCAACGGCCCGATATGCCCGGTTTACGGGTTTGGCGCGCTGCTCATCGTGGGGTGTCTTTCCCCCATTCAGGATGCGCCGGTTCCCCTGCTCTTCCTTGCGGGCGCCGCGCTGACCTGCACGCTCGAATTCTTCACCAGCTATCTGATGGAAAAGCTCTTTCACGCCCGCTGGTGGGATTACTCCGCGCGCCGCTTCAATATCGCGGGGCGCGTCTGCCTGGAAGGGGCGCTGATCTTCGGCGCGTTCTCCGTCGCGATGCTTCGGGCGTTTCATCCGCCGGTTGCGCTCTTCGTCCACCGGATGAACGAAACGCTCGTATACGCCCTCGGCGGCGGGCTCTCTGCGCTGCTTGCCGTCGATACCGCGGCGACCTCCGGTCACATGCTGCGCCTGAACGGACGGCTGGCGGAAATACAGGCGGCGCTGAACGGATACAGACAATCGATCGAAGCGCAGACGAGCGTGCTGCGCGTACAGCTGGGCGGGCAGAAAAACGCCCTGCTGGGGCAGGTAGAGGGACGAAAGGAATACCTGAAGGGCCGCGCGGAGGCGATCAAGGAACAGTTCGCTTTTCAGTTTGAAAACAGCCCGTTTCACTCAGAACGCATTCAAAAGCTGCTTTCGCTGCACAGCTATCAGGACCGTCGCCTCTTTCACGCTTTCCCCAGTCTGAATTCGACCCGATACGGCGAGGCGCTCAGGAAGTTCAGGGACAAGGCGCTTTCCTTTAAAAAGGACTCTAACAAAGACGCATAACAAAAAGCGGGCGGTTTTCACCGTCCGCTTCAGCGTGTCGACAAAGTGGCAAATGCCACTTTGTCGAGATTACGGGTGATTTTTTCGCTCCGCAAAACTGCGTTTTGCTCCGGAAAAAGCCCCGCCCGCCCGGCAAAGCCGGGCGATACGATTGCAGTCTTGCAGACAGCTTTTGGTTTGTCTGCCTTCAATGGGTTTGTCAACAATCCGAAGCGGGCGGTTTTCACCGTCCGCTTTCGCTATATACAGCTTCAGTCCGCGTAGCCGTTGGGGTTCTGGGTTTGCCATTTCCAGGAGTCGCGGCACATGTCCTCCAGCGTCTTTTCCGCCTTCCAGCCGAGCAGCTTTTCCGCCTTCGCGGGATCGGCCCAGCATTCTGCGATGTCGCCCGGGCGGCGCGCCACGATCTGATAGGGCACCTTGACGCCGTTGACCTTTTCAAAAGCGCGCACGATGTCCAGCACGCTGTAGCCCGTTCCCGTGCCCAGGTTGATGATTTCAACGCCCGTGTGCTTTTCGGCATAGGCGGCCGCCGCGACGTGGCCCTTGGCCAGATCCACCACGTGGATGTAATCGCGCACGCCCGTGCCGTCGTGCGTCGGGTAATCGCTGCCGTATACGCTCAGATGGTCGAGCTTCCCGGCCGCGACCTGCGTGATGTACGGCAGCAGGTTGTTCGGAATGCCGTTGGGCATTTCGCCGATGCGGCCGCTCACGTGCGCGCCGATGGGGTTAAAGTAGCGCAGCAGCACGACCGATCAGTCAGGGTTGGCGGAGGCGACGTCCGTCAGGATGCGCTCGTTCATGTATTTCGTCCAGCCATAGGGATTGGTGCAGCTCGTCGGCATGGTCTCGTCCAGCGGCATGTGGTCCGGAATGCCGTAAACCGTCGCGGAGGAACTGAAGATAAAGCGCTTCACGCCGTGGCGCTTCATGGCCTCGCACACCGTCAGCGTGCAGTCCAGGTTGTTGCGGTAGTATTCCAGCGGCTTGGAGACCGATTCGCCCACCGCCTTGTAGGCCGCAAAATGGATGACCGCGTCGATCTTGTTTTCAGCGAACAGCGCGTCTACCTTTTCGGCGTCGCACACGTCGATGTCGTACAGCTTAACCTTGCGCCCGGAAATCTCCTCTACCCGGCGCACCGCCTCGGGGCTGCTGTTGTAGAAGTTATCCGCGATGATGACGTCATGACCGCAGGCCAGCAATTCCACGCACGTATGGGTTCCGATGAAGCCGGCTCCGCCTGTCAGCAAGATGTTCATGATCCATTCCTCCCTCATGGTCAGCCCATGTTCCCTATGCTATCGATGCTTGCGTAAGATGCGTAAATGCGTTAAAATTTACGCATCTTTATTATACCACGATTTTCGCAAATTTCAATACTCTTTTGCGGCTGGAGGGCCGCATTTGGCGTTACCGTGCGCACTCGTTCATCTGCCGCAGGATCATCCTGCAGGGCGCGCCGTCGCTCTTTTCGATCAGCATGGGCAGCGCGATCAGCTCATACTTTCCCGCGGGGACACCTGTAGCGTCATAGCCTTCGTATACGGTCACGCCTCCGCCCAGCAGGATGCGGTGTACGTCGCCGTTTTGCCCGTAGGGTTCGATGGAGAGGTAGTCGATGCCGACAGCCCTGACCTCGCAGGAAACGAGATAGCGCGCGGCCTCCGCCGTGAGCGCTACGTACTGCGGGTTGAACCAGTCGGCGCGCATGCCGTCCGCGTTGTCGGTCTTGAGCAGCAGCCGCTCCCCCGCCTGCGGAGCAATCGCCCGCAAATCCGCCGCATCGATCACGGAACGCCCGGTCAGCTCCACCACCCGACACTCGCCGACGAAGCAGTCCAGCGGCAGGCGGTCGAGCGTGCGCCCGTCGTTAAGAAAATGATAAGGCGCGTCCATATGGGTGCCTGTATGGACGCTCAGGTGAATGTTGGATACGTTGCAGTCCTTGCCCTGTGAAATCGCATACCACCATTCGCGGCGATACAGCGGATCACCCGGATATTGCAGCATCCCCTCGCGCAGGGGTACGGTGAGATCGATCATGGGTTCGCCTCCATTTCTGGCCTTTGAAGGATGTAGCGCGCCTTTCTTCGCGCGCCGCTCCAATACATCTCGCAAGTCGGCGGCACGTCTGCCACGTCCAGCAGGCGCGCGCCCAGCCGCTCGCACGTCCTTCGGGACGCACGGTTGTCGGGGTCTGCGGTAATCAGCACAGAGTCCATCTCATGGCGCCAGGCCAACGGCAGGATTAGCCGCACGGCGCGCTCGGCGTAATGGCGGCCGCGAAATTCAGGCTCGATCGAATAGCCGATATGGCCCGCGAACTCGATCAAAGGGCTTTCACCCACCCGCAGGCAGACGTTGCCGATAACCTCCCGTCCATGCGCCCGATAGATTTCAAAGTCGTAAACCGGCACGCGCTGCGCCTCCGGAATCGCCGGGAGCCTGCCGCGGAGCTGCAACTCAATTTCATCGTCGTGCGGTACCCCGACCGCAAGGAAGCCCTCAAACCGCATTTATACCCGCCCAATCTCGACGCGCTGCAGGAGCTGTTCGTAGGTCTGCCGATCAAAGAGACAGCCGTCCGGACTGCTGACCGCGGCGGCCGCGGCCGCGACGCCGCAGCGCAGCGCTTCCTTCATTTCGCCGCCCGATTCAAACCCACAGATCAGCCCGGCGACCATGGCGTCGCCCGCGCCGACCGTCGAGTGCACGCTTACCGGCAGGGAGGGCGCGTACAGCGTCGTCTTGCCGTCGGTCATGAGCGCCCCGCCCGTTCCCATCGACACGACGACGATCTGCGTGCCGCGAGCGATGAACTCCAGCGCCTGCGCCCGGATTTCACGAAGGGTCGTCAGCTTCTTGCCGGACACCTGCTCCAGCTCCTGTAAATTGGGCTTGACCAGGAACGGCGCGCCCAATATGCCGTCCGAAAGGCAGGCGCCGCTTGCGTCGAGCACGCAGCGGCATCCCGAAGCTTCCACGCGCATCATCAGCATTCGATAGATCGAGGCCGGGCAATCGGGCGGAATGCTGCCCGTGAGCACCAGATAGCTGCTCTCCCCTGCGAGCTCCTCCACGCGCGCGGCCACCGCCACGAGCGCGGCCTCGTCCACCGGCATGCCGGGTTCGTTGAGCTCGGTAATGCTGCGGTTTTCCTCGTCCTGAATCTTCAGATTCGTGCGCACCGCGCCCTGATAGCGCACGAAGCGCTCGTGAATTCCCAGCTTTTGAAGCGGCTCCAGGACGAGCCGCGCGTTGTCCTCCCCCAAGAGACCGGTGCAGGACGTGTCCAATCCGAGGTTGTTCGCCGCAAGCGCGACGTTGACCCCCTTGCCACGTCCCGCGCTCGTTTCGCTCGTGATGCGGTTGGTCGCGCCGATCGTAAATCCCTTTACCTGAACGGTTCTGTCGATGCTCGGATTCAGGCATACCGATGTAATCATTGTATTCCTCCCTGCGGCCTCGCGGCTTTCCATGCGCTTATTTTACCACATTTACAGGGCCGCAACAACGGGCGGCACGAGAAAAGCCGGAGCAAATGCTCCGGCCGAAGGGATTCTTATTCGTCGTCGTCGTCCGACTCGCTCTGCTTGTGCTCCTCGATGATCTTCGCTGCGATCATGGCGGGCACCTCTTCGTAGCGCTCGAAGTTCTTGGTGAAGGTTCCGCGCGCCTGCGTCATGGAGCGAAGGTCCGTCGCGTACTTTGTCATTTCCGCCAGCGGTACTTCTGCGACGATCTGCTGCATGTCGTCCACCTGGTTCATGCCGAGGATACGGCCGCGGCGCTTGTTCATATCGCCGATGATGTCGCCCATGTACTCGTCGGGCACGAGCACCTCCACGTGATAGATGGGCTCGAGCAGCACGGGACCGGCGTCGATGCACTTCTTGTACGCCAGGCGTGCGGCGGTCTTAAAGGCCATTTCAGAGGAGTCCACCGCGTGATAGGAGCCGTCGTACAGCTTTGCGCGCAGGCCGACCATCGGATAGCCCGCGAGGACGCCCTTGGGCAGGTTTTCGCGCAGGCCCTTTTCAACCGAGGGAATGAAGTTGCGCGGCACGACGCCGCCCACGACCGCATCCACGAACTCAAAGTCGGTGGAGCTGTCCTCCAGCGGCGAGAACTCGATCCAGACGTGGCCGTACTGGCCGTGACCGCCGGACTGCTTCTTGTGGCGTCCCTCCGCCTTGATCGTCTTGCGGATGGATTCACGATACGGGATGCGCGGCTCCTTGAGGACGGCATCGGCGCCGAACTTGGCCGCCAGCTTCTGGCGCGTGACTTCCAGGTGCAGTTCTCCCTGACCGCAGAGCAGCGATTCCGTCGTCTCCACGTTCTTCTCCAGCTTGAGCGAGGGGTCTTCCTCCATCAGACGGGAAAGTCCGGAGAAGACCTTGTCTTCCTCGCCCGCCTTCTTGGCGAAGATCGCCATGGACATCTGCGTGATCGGGAACTCCAGCGGGTCGTACTTGACGACCTTGTTGACCTCGCACAGGCTGTCGCCCGTGTTGGTGTACTGCAGCTTGGACAGCGCGCCGATGTCGCCCGCGTACAGCGCGTTGACAGGCGTCTGCTTCTTGCCGCGCACGGTGAAGATGCTGGCCGCCTTTTCAAGCTTTTCGGTGTTCGCGTTGAACAGCGCGGTGCCGGCCGTCAGCGTGCCGGAGATGACCTTGATGAGCGATAGCTTGCCGACAAACGGGTCGGCGATGGTCTTGAACACCTGCGCGGTGAAGGATTCGTTCAGGTCGCAGTGGCGAACGTGCACGGTTCCCGTCTTCGGGTTGACGCCGTGGAACGAATGGCCCAGCGGGGAGGGCATGTACGTAGCCAGCGCGTGCAGAAGCGGCGCGACGCCGATTCCCGTCGTCGCCGACACGGGCGCGACCGGCACGACCGAGCCGTCGTAGATGCCGGCGGACAGGCCGCGCATCATTTCCTCGTCGGTGAGCTCGCCCTCGCTGAAGTACTTCTCCATGAGGTCCTCTTCCGTGGAGGCGGCGGCCTCGCGGCAGGCCTCGATGGCCTCCTCGACGTCGGCGGCCATGTCCGCCGGAATCGGGATTTCGTGCATCGCCTTGCCGCTGCCCTCGAACGCCTTCTTGCTCAGCACGTCGATGATGCCCTTGAAGTTAGGCCCTTCGCCGATCGGCAGCACCATCGGGATGATGCAGGAACCGTACTTTTCGCGCAGCGCGTCGAGCGTCTTGCGGAAGTCCACGTGCTCGCGGTCCATCTGGTTGACCGCGATGAACTTCGCCAGGCCGTTGCGCTTGGCGTTGTTCCAGGCCTTTTCGGCGCCGGTCGTGATGCCGGAGGGCGCGCCCACGACGATCAAAACGCCTTCCGCCGCGCACATCGGGCCGACGGCCTCGCCGATGAAATCGAAGTAACCGGGGACGTCGATGAAATTGACCTTCTTCTTGGCAAACTCGACCGGCACGACGGACGCACCAATCGAAATATGGCGCTTGATCTCTTCCGGATCGTAGTCGGAAACCGTGGTTCCGTCTTCTACACGCCCCTGACGGTCGATGGCACCGGATGCAAACAACATCGCCTCAACCAGCGTCGTCTTGCCCTCGCTGCCATGACCGAGAACCGCAATGTTACGAATGTCTTTCGCCAGGTAGTCCTTCATGCTCAATCCTCCTATTTTCTGTATCCGACAAGGTGCGGATACGAAGCGAATGTTCGGTCTAAGCCGATTCATGAGGGTGGCGTGCAGCGTTTTCGCACCCGCCACACACCATCTGTACAACATTATACCTTAAACGAACAAAAAAGAAAAGATTTTTTTGTCCAAAAGGGGATTGTTTCTCAAAATTCACATGTTTTTTATGCCAAGATGAAAAACGTTCGGGTTAGCTCGTAAGGTTTCCATTATTTTGTTTTCATTATTCGTATTTAAAAGTCCCCGGCAGCGCGAGGCGGCCGGGGACGGAGCTGCGATCACTTCAGTTCAAGCAGTGCGCGCATCTTTTGAAGGTTTTGCGGATCGCTCAGAGAGGTTTCAAAGACGACGGCGCCTTCGCCCGAGGCGCGCAGGATGCCGTTTTCTTCGAGGCGTCTTTTGAGCTGACGGACGGTGCCGCCGTTGCCGTCGATGATCTGCGTGGAGTCCGGGAAAAAAGCGCGGATTTCATCGCGCAGGAAGACGTAATGCGTGCAGCCCAGCACCACGCAATCGATCTGCCGTCCCCGAAAAGGCGATAGCAGGTCCTCCAGATAGGCGTGAAGCGCGCTGCCGTGCAGCGCCCCGCGCTCGACGAAATCCATCAGCCCCGGGCACGGCACGGCAATCGCGCCCTCGCCGTACTGCTCCATCAGACGCGAAAACTTGGGCTGCGACAGCGTGACGGGAGTTGCCAGGACGAGGACGCTTCCGCCGCGCCGCATTTCAGACGCGGGCTTTAAGGCGGGCTCCATGCCGATCACCGGAATCTGCAGCCGTTCGCGCAGCGCCTGCGCGGCCACGCCCGTTGCCGTGTTGCAGGCGATGACGAGCGCCTTGACGCGGCGCGCCAGAAGAAAATCAGAGATTGCCAGCACGCGCTCGAGCACCTCGGCAGCAGGCTTTGTGCCATAGGGCGCGTAGGCCGTATCCCCGTAGTAGATGTATCTTTCATGAGGAAGCACGCGAACTGCCTCGCGCAGAACGCTGATGCCGCCAACGCCCGAATCGAAAAATCCGACCGGCGCGTCCTTGTCTTTGCTCATATTCGTACTCCTCATCTGTGATGAACCTATTATAGCGCATCTGGCGCAAAAATCCAACCTATTGGGCTGCCTGGACGATCGCCTTCGCCAGATAGGGCATGGACGCGAGCGCCTCTTCCAGCGTGTTCATGTTGTTGCCCACCTCGATGAGGACCGCGCCTTCGGAGATGTGCTGGTTAAAGCGCCCCGTCTTCATCTTTACGGGGTATGAAAGTCCCTCCACCTGCGCGTTTAAGGCGTCGGTGATCGCCTGCGCGAACACGAGGTTGACTTCCCAGTTCGGCTTCTGCTCGAACTCTTCCCCGCCGGACGTGCCGGTCCCCTTTCCGATGAGCACCATGACGTGGGCAAGAGAGCTCTTCCCGTCCGAGACGCTGTTGTGCTCGGCCATGGAAGCGACATAAGCGTCGCGGTGCAGGTCGATGTAGTAGTCGAACGTCTCCCCACGCTCCCGATACGCCTCCAGCGTTTGAAGCGAACGCGTATAGGCGGTGGAGAGCACCGGCGGCTCGTGTGCCGTTATGTCGTGCACCACCTCCATGCCGAGCTTTGTCAATTCCTCCGTCAGCGCATCCCCGACCCTGACGACGTTGTAGCGATTGTCCTTCGTGCGCCAGCGCTCGGTGGGCGTGTATGCGTTGGCATCGGTCGGCTCGTACGCCTCCCAGGTGTGCGTGTGATAGATGAGAACGCGCTTCTTCTGCTGAGGCTGGTGGGTGCGGCGGATGACCTCAATGCGGATGTCCCCCGGCTGGGGAAGCTCATCCGGCTCCACCTCCACGCTCTTGCCTGACGCGTCCGGCGTGGACTGCGGGAACGCGAAGAGGTTTTCTTCCTGCCCAAGGTCCTGATAAGCCATCGCGGGCACCGCCGCCTCGTCGCCTCTGAGGCCGCCGAGGCCAAGGCCCAGGCAGAAGAAAGAGACAGCCGCTACGATGAGCATAGCGGCTCGTCCCTTATTTGAAAGGATGATCTTCTTCAAGGTTTCAGGCTTCATCGTTTCACCCCGCTTTTCTCTATCAACTGTATGCAAAAAACATCACAAACATGCCGCCTTACGACATGAGCAGGGAGATTTCCGCCGGGTCGAGCTGCGGATGCAGCGCCTGATTGATGCCCGTGGCGACGATCTCTGCCATGTGCTCGATCAGGGTATCGACCTCGCGCGGCGTGACGACCAGATCGCCTAACTGCTCCGTCACGACTCTCTGAATCAGCGCGTCGACGACCTGCTCCTGATCTTGCCCTTCCTCCTGAACGTCCTGCACCAGATAGGAGAGCGCGTCGCGCGCGATGGTCGCAGCGTAGACCACCATCGGCACGCCGATTGCGATCACCGGCACCCCCAGCGTGCTCTGCGTGAGGCCCAGCCGATGGTTGCCGACGCCCGAGCCGGGCGCGATGCCGGTATCCGCGATTTGCAGCGTGCTGCAAATACGCCCGGACTCGCGCGCCGCGAGCGCGTCGACCGCGACGACAGCCTCGGGGTGAACGTGGTGGACGATCCCCCGGACGACCTCCGCCGTCTCCATGCCGGTGATGCCCAGCACGCCGGGCGCGACCGCGCTGACCGGACGCACGCGCTCCGAAAGCGACTGCGGCAGGTGCGCGCGCAGGTGGCGCGTCACGAGCGTAGCGTCCACGACGCGCGGCCCGAGGGCGTCAGCCGTCACGCGCCGGTTTCCGAGCCCTACGACGAGCACGTCGCCCTCCGGCGGCAGCATCTGCCGAAGGCTCTTTGCGAGCTCGTCCGAAAGCTCTTTTCGCACGTCCAGATCGAGCTGCGATTGCTGCTCGAAGCTGAGCGTCACGTAATGTCCGCGCGGGCGCTGCATCGTCTTTTCGGCCTGTTCGGTCACGATTTTTACGACGGTTCGCTCGACGGCCCCGCTTCGCTCCGTCGTAAGCTCAATTCCCTCGCGCTCTTTCTCACTCGCCATCTGGTGGCGTTCAAGCGCTAAATCCGTAAACACGCTTCGCATGCTCTTCCCCGTCCAATCATTTTTCACTCAGGCTGTGCAGACGGGCACGAAACTATGCATGGCGGCATTTGCCGTCTTTTTATTGAAAAAGTCTGGGAAAAGAGGCGTTTTCGAGAAAGATAAAGCTTGCAATCGGATTGAAAACATGGTAAAATACTATTTGCTGATTCTAAAGCGAATGATACATGAGGAGGTGAACTGTTTTGCCGAACATTAAGTCTGCTATTAAGCGCGTCAAGGTGAGCGAAACCAAGAATCTTCGCAACCGCATGGTGAAGTCTGCGACCAAGACCACGCTCAAGAAGTATGAGGCTGCCCTCGCTTCTGATGCGAACGCCGCTTCCGCGTTGCTGGGTTCCACCTCCAGTGCTGTCGATAAGGCTGCGGCAAAGGGCGTCATCCATAAGAACGCTGCAAACCGCAAGAAGGCCCGCTTGGCCCGTGCTCTCGTGAAGGCACAGGCTGCCGCGAAGTAATGCGAAAAGAAACCCGGTTCGTTTGAACCGGGCCTTTTTTTATTCCCCTGACACGCAGCGAGCGCGCCCATCTATGCGTGAAAAGCGGCGCTTCAGGCCGTTTTCCCGCACAGCATGAGCATCGCCCGCTCCAGCGCTGCGTCCTCCCGCATGCGGCCGCTCTTGATCGCAAAGTCCGTCTCTTCGCACAGCGCGACACAGCGCGCGAGGGCCGCTGCGTCGTACCCGCGTACCTGCCCCTGTATGCGGTTAAACACGAACGAAGGGACGCCAAGCCGCTTCATCTGCTCTCCCTGCGGCACCTTTCCCTCCTGCATGAGCTTTGCGTGCAGGAGCTGACGGTATTGCCGCTGAAGGAGCGCGAGAATGCCGATGCGCGCCTCCCCCGCCTCCAGCAGATGTGAAAGCAGCCGGAACGCCTGCTCCTCCTTGCCCGCGAGGATCGCGTCCACCATGTTGAAGACGGTGCACTCCAGCGTCTTGGTAGCGACCTGCTCGATGTCCCCGTGCGTAATTTCCGCGCGCTCGCCCGCGAAGCTGACCAGCTTTTCGATTTCTCGCAGCAGCATCGTCAGGTCGCGGCCGGAGGTGAAGGCGAGGAACTGCGCGTCCTGCGGAGAAATCGTCTTGCCGTATCCCTTGAGCGTGGCGCGCATCCAGCGGGCGAGCTCCATATCGTCCAGCGGGTCGAACTGCACGGCCGTCGCGCCCTTTGTAAGCGCCTGCGAGAGCTTTTTGCGCTTGTCGATCGCGCCGCCGCAGTAGAAGACCAGACAGCTCGTTTCGGGCACGCGCGGGATGTACGCGGCAAGCCGCTCCGCCTCCGCCGCCTCGTCTCTCGCGCGCCCGGCGGTGAGCAGGGCGCTGTCCCGCACGACGACGAGGCGGCACGCATCCATCATCGGCAGCGTTTCGCACGAGGAGATGATGGTATCGGCGGAGGGGTTGTCCAGAATCGTCTCGTTCATCTGCTCCAGGCCCGGCGTCAGGATGCGCTCGCGCAGCTTTTTCAGCGCGCTTCGCTTAACGTGTTCTTCCTCGCCGGAAAACAGGTAGATGCGCGCGGGCGATCCGTTCTTCAGCGCGTCAAAAAATGCCTGATGTGTCATAGAAAATCCCTCTGTCCTGCACAAAACGGCGGACGCTGTAGCCCCCGTTTCGGATTCGTATTTCAATCGCGCCGCATTCGTCCGTGCGCAGCGCCGGAACCCCCGCTTCCCGCAGGCGCTCCATCACCTCTTTCGAAGGATGCCCGTAAGCATTGTCGCCCACGCTGACGAGCGCGAGCGACGGCGTAGCCTGCCGCAGCAGCTCCATGCTGGTGCCGTTTTTCGCCCCGTGATGCGATACCTTCAGTATATCACAGTCTGTGCCCGCATGCACCTCGTTTTGGACGGGCACGTCTCCTGTCGTCAGGATCGCCACCCCGTCCGCCTCGACGCGGAGCATCAGGCAGCGGCCGTTGGCGCCTTCGGCGGAGGGCGTGGGACAAAGCACGTCGACCCGGATGCCCGGCGCGGTCTTCACGACGTCGCCCTGCGCGTAGCCCTCCAGCGAAGCGCCCTGCGAGACGGCGCGGGAAAGCGCTTGCAGCACGCCCGCGTCGGTATCCGCCGCCTCGATGCCGGTCGGAAGCCCGATGCGTGAGATCGGGACGGCGGCGTCGAGCAGGCCGGAAAGCCCACCCGCATGGTCCGTATCCAGATGGCTGAGCAGCAGCAGGTCGACGCCGCGCCCTTCCTTGAGCAGGAGATCCCGAAGCGCTTCCCCGTCCGCGGGCCCCGTATCGATGGCGAGGGTAAAGTCCCTCGTCAACAGGACGGCGCCGTCCCCCTGCCCGACGTCCAATTGAATGTAGCGGACGGCAAGGTTCCCTGGAACGAGCCACAGGCACAGGGAAGCTGCAAGCGCCGCGAAGCAGGCGGCGAGGCGCGCGGACTTTCGCATATGAGCATAGGGACTCAGAAGGAAAAAGCAGAGGACGCAGGAGACGGCGACCGGCAGCGGAACGCGCGGAATGCGCAGGCTGCCCAGCGGGAAAGAGGCAAAAAAGCGAGACAGCACCTCCATCGCGCGCAGACAGTCGCCCACGAGCCACGCGAGCGCCCGCCCCAGCGGCAGATAGACGGCGCTTAAAAGCAGCGACACGAGCCCGGTCGGCACCGCCAAGCCTGCGAGGGAGATGCACAGCAGGTTGGCCGGTATGCCGAGCAGCGGAATTTCCCCGAAGAACATCGCCTGCGCCGGAAGGGAAGCCGCCTGCGCGGCGACGGCGATCGACAGGCTGCCCCGCAGCCATTTAGGTAAAAAGCGAAGAGCGCCCTCTATGCGCGGATGCAGGAGCACGATCCCCAGCACCGTCGTAAACGACAGCGCGAATCCCATGTCAAAGAGCGCAAGCGGCTCAAACGTCAGGATCAGCAGGGCGGCCGCGGCCATCGCGGAGGGGGCGTTGTAATCCCGCCCGGAAGCCCTCGCGGCCAGCAGGAGCAGGCTCATGACGCAGGCGCGTACGGCGCTCGCGGGCGCGCCGATGAGCAGGCAATACCCCACGAGAAGCGCCGACGTGAGGAAGAGGCGCAGCCGGATCGACAGAGAAAACCGATCGAAGAACGCGGCCAGCAGGTATGCCAGGAGGCCGACGTGCAGACCGGACACCGCCAGCAGATGCGCGATGCCGCTCTTTTTAAAGGCGTCGTACAGATCCTGCGCAAGACCGCTCTTGTCCCCCAGCAGCAGCCCCTGCATCATCCCGGCACGCGCGCCGTACAGGTCGTCTATCCGCTCGGCAACAGCCTCGCGCGCCGCGTCGAGCAGCGCGAACGGTCGGACTGCGCCGGGTCCCGAAACGCCTGTCACGCGGGTGCCGTACAGGCCAAAGTCCATGCCGCGCCCGCGAAGATAGCGGTAGAAGTCAAACCCGCCGGGGTTTCGCTGTCCCTGCGCTTCGTAGACAAAGCCCTCAAAGCGCACCGTCTCCCCGACGCGCGGCGCCGAGCGCTCTGCGCACGGAAGGCTCGCGTACGCCTTCGCGTCCGTGCGCTGCGTGACGCCGTCGCGAGTGACGCGCACGTCCGTCATGCGGTAGGTAGCCCGGCCCTTCTCTTCGTCGTACTTGAGCTTTTGCTCGATGCGCGCTTCCACCTGCGCCTCCCCCGGAGGCGGCGTCTCGACGCGCCTGAGCGCAAGCGAGCAGCGCGTCAAGCCTGCAAGGGCAAACAGCAAAAGCAGCGGTACGTAGACGAAGCGCCTGCGCCCCGCGAGCAGTAGGACGCATACGCCGAGCAGCAAAAGCTCCAGGATGAGAAACGCGTAATGGAAGGAGACGAGGCTGCCGGCCGCCGTGCCCGCCATGTAGGCGAAAGCGGCGTATAGCAGCGCGTAACGCGGCCGCTCCTCCCTCATTTCTCCCTCCGGCACATTCTCTCTCCCCTTTAGACGCGTCTTTTGTAGTACAGCGCGATGCAGGTATAGACGACCGCGACGGCAGGCAAAAACAGCCAAAGCAGACTGAATCGGGCTAAAAACGACGCGAGGATGAGCGCGCCCAGCAACGCGGCCGCTTTGCCGGCGCTTCTCGCCGCTTCCACCAGCGTACACAGGCGGTGGCGCGCGACCTGAATGTCCGCGAGCGCTCCGTCAAGCCCTGCCTGCGGCGGGAACGCTACCTCGATCCCTTCGACGGGTATCTCACCCAGGCTGCCCGCCGTGCGAAGCTGCACGCCCGTGGGCTTGAAACGGCCGTTCTGCACGCTGACGCCCGCCTTTTTTGCGATCGCGCGGGCCGAAGCGTCCGCCTCACCCAGAAAGGCGGTGCGAACGCCGCTTGCGAGCAGGGCTTTCACGCGTTCCTTCGCGCCATCCTTCAATGTAGGCTCGAGCGCGACATAGCCCAGGAATGCAAAGCCCTCGTCTTGCGACATGGCGTAGCCCGTGACGCGCATTCCCTGCCGCAAGGCCCGCGCCGCAAAGCCTTGCAGGGCCTCGCGCTCTGAATCCTCCATGGGGCGGGGCGCTTCCTCCCAGATGAGCCCGCATCGGTCGAGCACGCCCGTCAGCGGGCCGCAAAGAAAGGTGCGCGCCCGGCCGCCATCCTGATGCTCGCTCAAAAGCACGCCGTCCTCTTCCCTGTGCTGTCGAAGCAGCGGGAACTGCCCGCGCAGTTTTTCCCCGTCATAGCCGAACGAACGGGCGTACGCGGCGTCCTCCTCCTCGGCGCACAGCGCGCTCGCGGTGCACAGGAACATCCACGCGCTCTTTCGGCGCAGCGCGCGCTCGTCCTCCTGGGAAAAGGGCGCCCCGACCTCGCTTACGCCGTACAGGCCGTCGGTCAGTTCTCGTAAATCGATCAAATAGAGCACCGACACCCGGGCGATCTTTTGCATTCGGCCGATCGCCGCGCGCAGGCTCCCCTTTTCGCCCATCGCGGCGAGGGCTTCTTTCAGCACGGCGAGCATGCCCAGAGGCGTCACGGCGAGCGCTAAAAGGAGCAAGCCCTGCAGAATATACGAGGGCGCGTCGCGCCGCAGGAGGCCTGCTAGCAGCGCAAGGCCCGAGAGGACGCCCCATCCGATGAGAAGCTCTTTTGTCGCGCGCGTGAAGCGCTCCGCCGGTTTTCTGCGCACAGAACGCCTTCTTTTCAGCCGCATGGTCAGCCCTCCCATCAATCCTCCTGGAGGATAATGCCCGGATTGCGCACGAAGTAACCGCGCATTTCCATCGAACCGGCGAGCGACTCCACCTGCGCTCCGCTTACGAAGAAACAGACGCGCCGCACCTGAGACAGCTCCGTCATGGTGTTGACGATGGTGTAGATGACGTTTCGCTCTTCCTGCGGGCTGAGGCCGGAGCACGCGTCGGCAAAGGCCTGCGAGACGTTGATCAGCATCACGTCGTCCACGATTTGAAGGCCGATGACGTCTGCGTCGCTGATCCCCTCCGGCAGCGCGGGGGCAAGGCCCTCCTTTGCGTCCGCGCGCTGCGGCCCTTCGAGGAGCTGGCGGAACAGCGACCGGGGTATAGAGCTCTGCTTTTGCGGCACCGGACGGTTGACGCCCGCCAGCATGTCGCCGGACTGCGTCGGAAAGTACAGGCGGCTGTACTCGGCCAGATAAGAGCTGAAATTGCTTCGCATCAGAATGCCGCCCTCAAAGCTCTGCTCCCTGCCGTCCAGGCTTTCCTCCGCGCTCAGCTTGTCGACGAGCTTGTCGCCGATGTGGACGACGACGCCGTCGAGCATCGGGATGAAGCCCGTCAGCGTGTACGTCATCATCGCAAGGAACAATCCCTTGGGAATGGCCGACGCTGCGAGCGCCTCTTCCAGCTCCGGAGAAAAGTTCAGACGGATGATCGTGTAGGAGCTGCCGGCAAGGCGGCTCTCTTCCGGCAGGCCGATCAGGTAGTCGAGCGGCGAAAAGGCGCTGGGTGAGCCCTGCACCGCGCTCGCGCCCTTGCCCCATTCCCGCAGGAGTTCCGCCGCGTAATCCACGGTAGAGGGGGAGGCAAAGGAGACGCTGTGTACCTCAGGCACCATGTAGCGCGCGCCGGGCATCGGAAAGTAAAGCGTCGCCATCTTCGTTAAGGCGGCGCCGCTTCCTTGGGCGCGCTGCCCCTCGAACTGGTTCCACAGCGCGGATACGTCCCCGCTCGCGCTGCGCGAAAGCGTGCCCATCGGTATTTGCGCGCCTAAATCCTGTCCTTCCTCCCTGCCCTCCACCAGCACGTTGACGTAGTCCACGCCGGAGAGCTCCGTCAGGGTGTTGGCGATTGCGACCCGGGCCGTGAACAGCTCCTGAGGCTCGAGCGTGCGCGCCTGGGAAGATAGATTGACCGTCACGATGCCGTTGGATACCTCGACCGCGGACGCGCCGCTCTGCACCTCGATGCCCGGCGCGATCGCGCGCATGCCCTCCTGCATCGGGTCCGCGAGCAGGGCCCTGAGCACCGCTTCCTCCTCCGTCATGTTGTTTGACACGTAGATGCTGCGCACCGTGGAGACGAGCTGCGCGCCGTCGTAGCTCAGGTAGTGCAGCACGGCGTCCAGCGTTCGGGCGGACGTCATATCGCCCTGCGGCGCGTCGTAGACCACCGATATGTCCGAAGCGATCGGCTCGGACGGCGGGCGTTCCTCGATTTGCTCCACGCAGCCCCCCAGCATCAGGCAGCAGAGCAGCGCGGCCAGCAGCCGCCTTGTTTTTTTCATCCCTGTCCCTCCGCTATTGATGATCCATCAGCGCCAGCAGCGACGCGTAGGAAAGCTTCCAGTTCCCGTTTTCACACGTCAGCGGGATGGGGATCTTTTCGAGCCCGACCCGGCTGCCGTCGCTGCGCTGAAGCTGAATGTTCACGGGCACCGTCGCCCGCTTTCCGTCTGCGGAAACCGTGCCCGTGCCGACGCTGTACCCGAGCAGCGAGACCTCGCGCAGGCTCACCTCGCTCAAAAACTCGGTTTGAGAGGGCAGCGGCACGTCGCCCGCGGAAACGCCCTTGGCCATGAAGACGTACATGGTTTCCCAGCTCTTGCTCTGCCACATGGAAAGCACGGCCCTTGCCGCGCCGCGCGGGGACAGGATGACGTCCTCGTTTCGTTTCAAAGGCTCCAGCGCCACGCTCGGGTCCGCTTCGTCCGTGTACAGCGCGGAACGCATCAGGCGCTCGCCCTGAATATCCCCCTCCTGCGTCGAAATCAGGATTTGAACGCGCTCGCACCGGCCGCTTTCCGTCAGCGCATTTGCGATCGACAGCACCGCGAGCTGCCTGCGCAGCGGAATTTCGTGGCGCCAGTATTCAAACGATTCCCAATTCTTCGGCGCGTCGGCCGGCGGGTCGAGAAAGGCCTCGTTCAGCGTCACGCTGACCAGATTTCCGCTTCTTCTGGTAGCGACGACCTGCGTGTCCGGAGGAAAAAGGCCGACCAGCTCCTGATAGGCGGAGCTGGGCCCCGCGATGAGCGCCTGCACGATGGTCAGCTCCACCGCGTCGTCGCGCGGTACGCTCAGCACGCGTTCCTCACGCCCCAGAAAGGAGGTCTGGTAGTAGCGGTAATAGAGCGTCGCGGAAGCCAGGTCGCTCTGGCTTCCCTGCGCCGCGGGCTGAACGGGCGTCGCGGTCGAGCCGGGCAGCGTCGTCGTAAGCGGGATGGGAGAAGCCCCCTCCTCAGAAGGAAGCGGCTGCGAGACGGCGGCGGGCAGCGCCACGATGCCCAGGTCGAGCGCCGCAACGCCGCAAAAGACGAGGACGGCCAGCGCTAGGCATGTGATGAACTTGCGAATCAACGAATCCGTCCTCCTTACTTGACGGGCAGCTCGATGGTAAAGGTGGTGCCTTTTCCCGGCTCGCTCTGTACGTCGATGTTGCCGCCATGCAGGCGGATGATCTGCTGCACGATGGAAAGGCCGAGCCCCGTACCGCCCGTGTCTCGCGAGCGGGCCTTGTCCACCCGGTAGAAGCGCTCGAAGATGTGCGTCAGGTCCTCGCGCGGGATGCCGACGCCGTTGTCCGCGATCTTTAAAATCGCGTCGCGTCCGTCGCGCACGAGCGTCACGCGGATCTTTCCGCCGTCCGGCGTGTACTTGATGCCGTTTTCGACGATGTTGTAAATGACCTGCTGAAGCTTGAGCGGGTCGGCAAACATCTCGCATTCGTCGTGGATGCCGACCTCGATTTCCTGCCGCCGCTGGGCGGCCATCGGCGCGAGCCTGCGGATCACCTCGCGCACCGATTCACCCAGGGGCATCATCTCGCGGCGCAGCTTCATCTTGTGGCTGTCGATGTGAACCAGCGTCAGCAAATCGCCGATGACGAGGTTCAGGCGATCGATTTCCTTGTTGATGTCCTGCAAAAACTCCTTGCGCAGCTCCGGGTCCATGTCGTCCTGATAGATGACGGATTCCAGCAGTATCTTCATCGTCGCCAGCGGCGTCTTAAGCTCATGCGAGGCGTTGGAGACGAATTGGTTGCGCGAGTTATCGAGATTTTCCAGCTTTTCGCTCATGAGGTTGAATGTCTCCGCGAGCTGGGCCATCTCGCTGTGCCCCTGCACGCGCACGCGGCTGGAGAAGTCGCCCTTGGCCATCTGTTCGATGCCCGCGGTCAGGGCGCCGATGGGGCGCGTGATCCAGCGCGAGACGAGGAAGCTGAGCATGCTGACCGCCAACGCCCCCAGCACGAACGTGGAGAGCATCTGATCGCGCATGTTCACGAGGGAATCCACCATATCCTGCACCTGCGAGGAGTAAAGCAGGACGCCCGTGCGCTCGCCGTCCTGCACGATCGAGGCGGTAAAGTAGCCGACCCAGATGTTGTCCCGATCGCGCCCGGAGAAGAGGTCGAGCCAGGAAAACCGCTGCCTTTTACCGTTCCCGGGCAGCAGGTGAAATCCATAATCCGCGTTTTGTTCGCCCGCGAGCACGGTGCTCACCTCGCCCAGCGCCAGGCGCGTGCCGTTGTACTCGCTGAAGGTGTCGAGCTGCACCTTGCCGTCCATGTCGAGCACGAGCAGCCGGCCGCCTGTCTGGCGCCCGGCTTCAAGAAGCTCATTATAGAACGCATCCGTGGTTTCCGTCTCCCAAAGCGGCGCGAACTGCACCGCCAGCTCGGAAACCGTGCTCTTTTCCGCGCGCACCTTTTCGTCGAAGAGCGAATCCCCCACCATCTTGATCAGCGAGGTCGCAACCACGTAATACGAGACGCCGATGACGATGAGGAACGCGAGGACAATCTTTGTGCGGATGCTGGAAAACGGGTTAATCTTTGTCCGTGAAATAGTAACCCACTCCCCATTTGGTCAGGATGAACTCCGGCTGGGTCGGGTCCCGTTCGATTTTTTCGCGCAGGCGGCGGATGTGGACGTCCACCGTGCGGATATCCCCCAGGTAGTCGTACTTCCAGACCGTTTCCAGCATGTTTTCCCGGCTGTACACCTTTCCGCGATTGGTGATGAACAGCTGCAGCAGGTCGAACTCCTTGGCCGTCAGTTTGACGTCCTTGCCGCCCAGCGTCACGGAACGGTTCGCAAAGTTGACCTCCAGATCGTGCACGCGGACGACCTTCTTGTCCTCCGCGTCGCCGACCGGAGCCGTGCGCCGGAAGATCGACTTGATGCGCGCCTTGACCTCCAGAATGTTGAAAGGCTTGGTCATATAGTCATCCGCGCCGTACTCCAGACCGAGGATCTTGTCCATATCCTCGCCCTTGGCCGTCAGCATGATGATCGGCACGTTGGAACGCTCGCGAATGCGCTGACACACCTCGATGCCGCTCATCTTGGGCAGCATGACGTCGAGCAGTATGAGATCGTACGAGCCCGAAAAGAATTTATTGACAGCCTCTTCCCCGTCCGCTGCGGAGTCGACGGCGTATCCGTCCTGTTCCAGGCTGAAACGAAGCCCCTTGACGATGAGCGGTTCGTCGTCGACAAGCAATATCCGTTTGGCCATTGAAGGTCCCACCCTTTCCTTCTCACCTGAGCGCGTTTTGCTGTATGAGACTATTGTACCCTCCCACACAGCCCAAAATCAACCCAAATCGCAAGAAAAATGCAATATTTTCACCACAGGTTCGTAATATATACGGATTGGAATCGTCATAATTTGGAAGCCTGGAAAGGCAGGGCAACAGCATTTGAAATCAGCCCAAAAGGATAGAGAGAAAGGTGGCGGGGTCGAGAGCAGCACGGAAACGTTTTTTCTGGAGGCTGACGCGCTTGCCCATGTCAGTACTTCTGCACAGGA
>JAEXCG010000006.1 GCA_023402355.1 Bacillota bacterium
TTTCACATTTGCGCCAAAGGCGGCGCACCGACAGCTTATGGGAAAGGGGTCGCTTCCATGACCGCCTCCCACGCTTCCCGGGCCGTTATCGTCCCGTCCGCCACGAAGGGGATCTTGGAAAACCAGATGGAACGCGCCTGGGGGTCCATGCGGTCCTGAATCGGCTTGAACTTGTGGCCCTCTCCGGCCTCGATCATGCGCAGGGAGGAGGCGTACAGCTCCCCGCCGAAGGAGAAGTCGGAGAGCGCGGCCGCGTTATCGCCGGTCGTCAGATGGGCGAGCAGGTCCACCGCCGCGTCGCGCTTGGACGGATCGTTCCACGCCTTGCGCGAGATGTAAAAGCCCATGGACGCGCCGCCCAGAAAGGCGAGCGGGTCCGCGGTATCGCCGGTGGCGGGGAAGGGGATGACGACCGTGGAATCCCAGTTCGCCTCCGGAATGCCGTTGGCAAACCACGAGCCGTCCACCTGCATGGCGGCCTCCTTGTCGCGGAAGCTCTGCGAGGTGACCGCCTCGGAGGTGGCGTTGACGTCCACGGGGAACGCGCCCATCGCGTAAAGCCGGGCGATGAGCTCGGTGCCCCGAATCCACGATTCCGGCAGCTCCGCCATGCTGCCCGGGCTGGCGGTGTACTCCTCGGGGCTGGACGCGCTCAGGATCGCCGCGTCGGCGACGTAATGAGGAATGTCCGAGAAGGATGCGGCGATCGGCGTGATGCCGGCGGCCTTAAACTTGCGGACGGCCTCCTCCAGCTTTGACCAGTCGGTGGGAAGCTCCGCCCCGACCGCTTCAAAGAGGTCGGTGTTGCAGAAGAGCCCTTCCCAGTAGGGGCGGGTGGAGATCGCGTAGACCTTCCCGTCGCGCTCCCGCAGCAGGGGGTCTTCGGGCAGGTTTATGCCGGGATAGGCCGCGTTGATCTCCTCGATGGGGACGACCTTGCCGAGGATCGGCAGGCTGTCGCCCGTGCAGGAGAAGTAAAACAGCACGTCCGCCTCGTTGCCCGCGGCGAAGTCGTTGAGCACCCCGGCCTTGAAGACCTCCGCGCTGCTAGAAGAGCTGTCCTCGACCTTGTTGCCCGTCTCCTCCTCCCAGGACTTGAGCAGGTTCACGTACGTCTCGGCCGCCGCGTCGATGCCGGTGAACGTGCTGACCGTTCGGAGCGTGACGCCCTCCCCGCGCGCGGGCAGGGGAAACGCGGCGAGCGCGACGCAGGCGCCGAGCAGGATGTGCGCGGCGAGCTTCTTTCCTTTCATGGCTTTTCCTCCTTTGGGCCTTTTGCGAGGGGGATGACGATGCGCGCCAGCGTGTCCCCATGCTCGTCCGGTGAGATGGTGAGGCGCGCCGTGGGGCCGTAGATGAGCGCAAGGCGCTGGCTGACGTTTCGGATGCCCAGGTGTTCGCTGTGAATGTCCCGGTCGTCGTGCGTGAGCAGCGTGCGGATGCGCTCCTGATCCTCCTTCGTGACGCGCCGGCCGTTGTTGGTCACGTCGATGTACAGGAAGCCGTTTCGCGCGTACACGCCCAGGCGAATCCACCCGCCGCCCGCGGGGCTAAGCCCGTGCTCGACCGCGTTTTCCAGCAGCGCCTGCACCACCATGCGCGGCACGGGGATGGAAAGCAGCGAGTCGTCGATCTCCTTTTGCGCGGTGAGCTTTGGGCCGAAGCGCTGCTGGATGAAGTAGAAGTAAGCGTCCGCGACGCCCAGCTCGTCGCTTAGCGGAACGACCCGGTCGCCCGACCTGTCCATGCTGGCGTTGAGCAGCACGCTCAGCGCCTCGATCATGGCGCTGATCGTCTCGCTGCCCTCCATGCGCGACTGCCAGTTGATCATCTCCAGGGCGTTGTTGAGGAAGTGCGGGTTGATGCGGCTCTGCATGGCCTCGATGCGCGCGTCGCGCAGGATGATCTCTTCCTTATATGACTTTTCAATCAGCTCGTGAATGCGCAGGCTCATGGCGTTGAAGGAGTGCGCGAGCTGGCCGATCTCGTCCGAGCCCTGCATGGACACGGTGACGCCCAGCTCGCCGGCCTCCATGCGCCCGGTGGCCTGCGAAAGCAGGGCCATGGGCCGGGTGATGCGCCGGTGCGCGAAGAGCAGGATCGCCCCCGCGATGGGCACGAGCAGCAGCAGGAGCGCCGCCATCAGGCGGCTGAACTGCTCGACCTCGCTGTAGACCACCGACTTGGCGACGCTGACCCGGTAGCCGAACGTGTAATCGTACTGCGACACGGCGTCCGCGCAGTAGATGTACCCCTGCTGCTCGTAAAGGCCTTCGCCCTGCTGCACGGTGACGGCGGGCAGTTCCCCGTCGTAGACGTAGGCGTAGTCGCCCAGCTGCAGGTCGAGCCGCGTGCCGGACCACATCTGCTCGCCCTCGAGGAAGGCGGAGAGCAGGCGGTCCATGTTGACGCCCAGCACCAGCATGCCGAATCGCTCCATGCGCTTGTCGTAGAGGTTGCGCACGAGGTAAGGGACGCCATGTATGTAGGCGAAGTGGCATCGCGTGTCGAGCGTCTCGCCCAGCACGAGGACCTCCCCCTGCGCGCTGGCGAGAAACTCCTGCGTGTCGCTAAGCGAGTCCGAGGTGGACATGAGCCGGTCCGGGTCGCTGAGCAAGAAGAACGTGGCGAACGTGACCGTTCGCTCCCGCGTGAACTTCTGCTGGATGTAGGAGCGGCCGGTGTTGTAAAAGTCCGTAAAATCCCCGCTTGCCCGGTACAGGCTTTCGGCGTTTTCCAGCGTGTTGTCGTACGTCACATCGCGGGCGAGCGCCAGCAGCCGGTCGATCTCTTGGAGGCACATGAGCTGCGCGTGCCCCGCGGAGGAGGAAAGCAGCGCCTCCGTCTCCCGGCGCAGCGCGCTGAAAAAGACGCTGCCGAGGTAGGCACCCAGCACGAGCGTGGGGACGAGCCAGCAGAGGACCGCGATGGCGATGATGCGAAAGCGAAGGGTCTTGCAGAAGGCGCGAAGGCGCGTGAACATGAGGGGCATCCTCCCTGCCGTGTGGCTTATTTTTGCCGCGCGTACGTTTCGCGGTAGTATTGAAGATGCCCGGTCAGGGTTTCAAAGGGCTTCAAACCGTAAGGGCAGCGCGTCGCGCACGCGCCGCAGTGGATGCAGTCCTCGATGCGCTCCATCCGCTCCTTCCACTCGGGCGTGAGCCATTGGGCGGCGGGGGAGCGCTGCAAAAGCTGCGTGATGCGGTTGGCCGTGTCGATGGGGATGTCCGCGGGGCAGGGCAGGCAGTACCCGCAGCCGCGGCAGAAGGAGCCGGAAAGCGCAAGGCGGTCCTCCTCGATGCGCGCGCGGAGCGCCTCGTCTAATACGGGCGGGTCGTTCTCTAAAGCCAGGAACTGCGCAAGCTCGCTTTCCCGCTGGATGCCCCAGATCGGCACGACGTGCGGGTACGCGCGCAGAAAGGAAAACGGAAGCGTCGCGTCGGTGATGAGGCCGCCGGAGAGCCCCTTCATGGCGATAAAGCCCATGCCCGCCTCGCCGCACTTTTCTACGAGGGCGATGTCGCCCTCCGTGGCCAGATGGTTGAAGGGATATTGCAGCGTGTCGTACAGGCCGGAGTCGACGGCCTCGTTCGCGCGCTCCAGGCTGTGCTGGGTGATGCCGATGAAGCGGATCTTGCCCTCCGCCCGGGCCTTGAGCGCGGCGTCGTACAGGCCGTCCGCCCCGCCGGGGCGCGGCACGAAGCCCGGATTGTGGAACTGGTATACGTCGATGTAAGACGTGCCGAGCGTGCGCAGACTCGTCTCCAGATCCTTCCAGAACCCGTCCGCCGTCTTCGCGGCGGTCTTGGTCGCGAGGACGACGCGCTCCCGCACGTCGCCAAGCGCGAGCGACACCTTGTGTTCGCTGTCGCTGTAGGCGCGGGCGGTATCGAAGAACGTGACGCCCGCGTCGAACGCCCTGCGCACGAGGCGCGCCGCGTCGTTTGTTTCAAGGCGCTGGATGGGCAGGCAGCCAAAGCCCATGCGGGTGACGGTGAGGTTGGGACGCTTCCAGGTGATCTTTTCCACCGTGATCAGACTCCTCTTCTTATGAATGCTATCATTATACCATGACTGCGGGCAAAGCGGGAGCGGGGCGGGGAAACTTACCTTTTCGGGCGAGCAATGTTTTGTGATTTCCCAAAACTTTTTGCCACTTTTTCCAGTCTTAGTATGTGTGACGACGACGCGGGGAAGGAAGGGTGCCATGAATGCTGAAGAATTCATCGCGGCGGTAAAACGGTATGAAAAATTGCTCTTTTACATCGCCTATTCAATTTTAAAACGGCGTGAGGATTGCGCCGACGCGGTGCAGGAGGCCATCCTCAAAGCGTGGGCGTCGCGCGGCAAACTGCGCGAC